>CALJVL010000022.1 GCA_937773775.1 uncultured Flavobacterium sp. | reverse complement strand
GAATAAAAACCGCATTTTTAATTTATGAAAAAGATGCGAAAAATTTACGACCGAGTTTTCAAAGAAAAAGTGCCTCAATTAAGTTATGAAAGACATAAACATTTCAAAATTAGCAATCGAAATTGGTGTTTATGCTCCACAATTGCATAAATAGACAAAAGAGTGTCAAGAGTTTGGACAAGGAAGTTTTCCTGATAACGACGATATCAAACAAACGCAAGATCAAAAACGAATTCATGAGCTGAAAAGGAAATTCAAAGATGCCGAACTAGAGCGGAATATATTAAAAAAGCAAAGCATCTTTTCCAAAAACAGTCGATAATTAATACTTTAATCAGAAATAATAAAAAAATATTTCCGAAAAAAAAGATGCAAAATATTGCAAGTGGGTCAAAGAAGTTATTATCGCTGGAAAAGTCAGTCTGTTTCAGACAGAAAACAAATAGTTGAGCTTGTTAAAGAAAAAAACAACATCCACTTAATTTTATTAAAAACAAAGAAATGGTAGTCCAAAAATGACTGCTGAGTTCTTTATAAAGGTATTAAATTATCATGGATTGCAGTTGCTAAATATATGAATCAACTGGGTTGAAGAAGTAAATTAAGCTAGAAATTAGGTGTTACCACAAATTCTAAGCACAAATATTTAATTGTACCGAATATTTTAAATAGAGAATTTTCAGTTACAGAATCGTCAAAATTTTGAATTTCGGACATTGCTTATATTTGAATAAAAGAAGATGTTTTATATGTAACACCCGTTTTAGAAGGCTACGACAGAAAAATTATTAGGTAGAGTTTAAGTACTGGAATGAGTGTAGTGGAAACTTCTTTGGCAGCTTAGAAAAAGGCTGTTAAACACGGAACCATTGAAAAAGAATTACTATTTTATTCTGACTAGGAGTCAAATATACTAGTAAGAAGTTTACCAACGTACTTGCCATTTATAAAATGATTATGAGAAGCATAATAGAAAACGGAATTATTGGGACAATTCAGTAGCTGAGATCTTTTTTAATACTTTAAACAAATTTACTGTAATAAACTTATATTTGAAGAACAGATGGAACGAGATATATTTGAATTTATTGAAATCTGGTACAATAGAAAAAGAAGGCATTCCGCTCTAGATTACAAAAAAATTGAAGAATTCTGGAAAAAGAAAAATAATTTTAAAAATGTTGCTTATCTAATACTGCTGGTTTTATTTGCATATCTACTTCCGTATTTGAGCACACGGCATCAAATTCTTCAATGGATTTGAACTCTAATTGTTCTATGATTTTATATTCATAGAACACTTTAAAAGTTTTCGTTTTAAAAGGCCATGGGTCGACTGAAATAACGTTTTCGGATTTGTAAAAAGTTTGATTTAGGATACCGTCCGGATTTTCGGAGATTTCCATTTTTCGACCTTCGGGTTGGATTTTGTCCATACAAATAAGAAGCGAAAAGGCGTCGCACCATTCTACAAAACAATACAAACGATCGGCATATTTTTGATCAATTTCCAAATGGTTCAGGATAACTTTGCGGTTTTTAGCTTGGTCTTTTAGGAAAGTGTCCAATTCTTTATCATCGCCTGGTTTTTTACCGCTGAAAATAAAGTTCATGTGCATTGATGTCAGTAGTGCATTCAGCTGACTCTTGGAAGTCGCAATTTCCATTACATTATAATGTTGCTTTAAGTCTGTTTTTTTTAAACCGCCTGGTGCTAAGAAATGTTTTGGCGCACCAGCGTCGGTAAGGTTTTTATTTTCTTTGGTTTCGGCAATACCGTCGTCGTGTTCTGCAATGGTAATAAGCGTTGGTACAATAATATCATTGGGCAAATCAATATCATATTGGTAGGCTAACATAGCAGCGAGGAGCCCGTGGGAACGTTGGTTAACAATTTTCCAACCTTTTTGATGTGAAGCAACTATCATAATGCAGTGATTTTAAATAGAGTTTTGGAAATGTTTTAAAGAACATTTCTTTTTAAGAAAAAGGCTCTTCAACAAAAGTATAAAATTTTGACTTGACGTCAAATAAATATAGCTAAAGAAACCTTTTTTACCCAAATATCCTTGTTGCAAAACAGGGAATTTACATCGAATAGCAGTATTTGATCAGCGTGGTCCGCCTGCTTGGTATCTTGGCGGCAGCCACAGTTTAAGTTCCTCTATTAACTAATTTATGGGTACGGCATTTTATGCCCAAAAGTGACCGAAAACACTCAAAAACGAAGCAGAAATTACTCCAAAAAAAAGAGAACCATAAACCCTCTTGATATTCTCTCTAATTTTTTTACGATAAGTGCATAAGGTTGCGGAAGTGGAAACGGTTCCGTTCAACCAGAGTTTCATTGTTCGTGCTACGCACGCAACGGAACTCTAGCTGTTGGCAGTAGTTATTTTTCGTCATTATAAAATTTCACTATTAAATATATATTCTCTAATGTATATTCAGCTTCATTAATTTTTAATATTAATATAGGATTGTCTGCAAATATTTCTGACAATGTTTTTTTATAATTTATCTCTCTTAGTAAATATAAGACGTTGTCTTTGGACAATAAAATAATAATTTTTCACTTCATTAGTAATTAAACTATTATTTTGATTTTTATTAGCTACCAGTTTTTCATATTCATATAATTGAATGTTTCCGTTAAATATTAATTTTAAATAAGCATTTCTATTATCAAAAATATCAACTTTATTCTTTTCAAGATATCGATAAACATTATTTAAGTATCTATATTCTTCTATAGTTTCTTTCTCTATTTTAACAGTATTTTTATTCTCTAACAAATACGATTTACCAAAAAATGGATTTTTTATTTCTCCATAAATTGTGTCGTTAGTATTTGTTAGAACATAATCTTTTAACCTAATTTCAGTATGTAGAAAATCTTTAATTCTTTTAAATACATATTTAGCAGTGTCATTACTCTTTTTTATAGTTTTAGAATATATTCCATCCTCAATATTTAGTTTTTCATATATGTATAACTCATCATTTACACTAAGAGATTTCAAGTTTTTTAAATTGTAACTTTAATATTTTATGCCTACTTTTTTTAGATTCGAGTTTTTCTCATATAATATTTTCCCATTAATTCCCTCTTTAAAAGTTCCATATATTGTGTCATTTTTTTTATTTATTATAAAGTCCAAATATTTTTTCTGTAAATGACAATAAATACTCGATAATAAAAATAAAAATATTATGATTTGACTAATTCTGTTCATTTATGTAAAATTTTTCACACTATAATTGAGGTAGTTACCTGATTATGAGCTGTGATTACTTCCAACGTCTCGGCTATGGTTAGTACGGGAATTAAAATTACTGAATTTCCGATTAAGCACTTAGCCAAAACTTTTTATTTTGTTTTATCTTTTTTATTCATAAAGCCAAATCAAAAAGATTTGGCGTATTTGGTCTAAAGCACTTCACTTTGAATCAAGCACCAAAACCCATATTAATTATAGCCATTGTTAGCTTTTAGTGCTTGTTTATCGTTCAAAAGTTTCACAGATCTTATCTGTGTTTTGATAATATATTTTTTCAAAAGGAGTTACTTTATATAAGTATTCACAAAAGAAATGTGGATACATATAAAATTCATCTCTATCGAAATTATAATCAACAATATCGCTAAAATTTATTTTTCCGATCTCATAAGCATTTACAGGTTTTCCAGTTATAATAGAGTTGTTTTCTATTAATTCCCAAGATTGGTCTTCAAATACTTGAACATCTTTCAGAGAAAGAATAAATTCAATCCCATTATGATAAAGTCCTAGAATATCAGCTCTAGACCATTCATATTGTCCGTGTTCATCAGGCTCATTAGTTTCTGGATATTGTTTTCCATCATACTTCCTTAATAAACATACGGTTTTTAGCAGCAGTTCTATTTTCAAGAGAATAATTTAACCACTTTTTAAAATCTTTAGAAACTTTTTTTCTCAAGTCTAAATTTCTGACTAATGTCTTTTTGGTATTATAATCTAAATAAAAGAAATTTGGCCAATATTTTTTTAAGCTTTTTTGATTGTCTAAAACATATTCTTCAATTGTATTACCACCCCAATATATGATATCGAAATTCAACGATAATTTTTCTTTTAATTCTTCACAATATTCATTCTAAGTCAGGATGATTCTTATAGGTAGAAACAATATATAATCTTTTTAAAGGTAATTTTAAACCTTCATTAATTACTTTAGATACATCTGATTCAATATCTTCTAGTAATTTCTTTCTGATAGTAATATCTCGTTGACTTAAGTCCTTTTTTTTACATTGTATAGCAATGTTATCTAAAAAGAAAAAATGTCAATTCCTTTTTGTTTATGACCATTTCCGCCGAAATTTTTATATGTATTTTTTGTTTCTATTTCATTAAATAAATCACACATAACACTTTCAAATACTTGTGGGTTATTAATTGCAGGAAGTTGATGTATTGCCATTTTTGAATATTGATATGTACTTTTTTTTTGCATTAAAGCTAACTAGTATAAAGGTCTGATAAAATCAGACCAATCACCCCAATTTAGGATAGAAAGGTCGGACCGGGGTCAGTCTTATCTATTTTCAAATATAATAATAATTATCTTATAAATCATCAAATGTAATTTTTATTTGTTGCAGACTTTTTTTGCTAACATGGGCTTAGATTGTAAAATATTTAAAAAAATTCTGGAAGCAGAAAATATATTTAAAGATGTTACTTAACTACTAGTGCAGGGCTTATGTGGATTCAATTTACGTATAGATATTCTTACTTTATCAAAAACTTAACATTAACAGTCAGAAGCTTAGGCAACAAAAGCCTAACTTTGAAATAAAACAGATATATTATGAACATTGTAGAAACTGCCGTTAATCACGGCTCATTTAAAACTTTAGTTGCAGCCGTAACAGCTGCCGATCTTGTTAGTACTTTAATTTCCGAAGGCCCTTTCACCGTATTTGCTCCATTAGACGATGCATTTGCTGAATTACCTGAAGGAACAGTGGAAACACTCGTAAAACCCGAGAACAAGCAACAATTGACCTCTATTTTGACGTACCATGTTCTTGTGGGCAAAATTATGTCGACCGATTTATCCGATGGTATGAAAGCCACAACGGTGAACGGCGAAGAAGTAACGGTTCATTTAAAAGAAGGAAAGGTCTTTATCAATGACGCAGAAGTAGTTCTTGCGGATGTAACAACAGATAATGGAGTTATTCATGCCGTTAATAAGGTAATAATGCCAGCCTAAATAATTGGCAAAAAAAATGAACGAGAAACCTGCTTATTGCAGGTTTCTTTTCTTCAAATAGTAACCTCCCCATAGATTAAGCTGAACTTGCTCGGACGGTACTGAAAAAAAACATATTGCTTTATCGGTACTCCAATCTTTACAAGTACGAGCTAGTTTGTTCGCGGGTATTCACATCTTAAAAATTTTAAGTGAATCAGTTTGCGACTAGGGAATAAATTTTCAAAAAGACTTGAATTATTTCAGTTGTCTTTTAAAAAACAACTGAATATAAATTAAATCGATACTTGTGCAAACGAAGGTCACGGGTAGTCAGGTTGTAGAAGTAACTGTAACGAGCTAAGTGCTTTCCATCCGTTCGTCCTTACAACAAACTCTACGTCTTTGCTTAATGCAAAGATCAGTCACACCGCAATAGAACAAGTATTGATCAATTTTTGATTATCAAAAAAATAAAAAGCTGCAACAACAATAACTTTTAGCAGTTATTGCTGTTTAACTACTACTGCAAGGCTTACTTGCAGGTTCAATTTACGTATTTATATTCTTACTTTATCAAAACCTTAACAGTAACAATCGGAAGCTTAGGCAACAAAAGCCTAACTTTGAAATAAAACAGATATATTATGAACATTGCAGAAACTGTCGTTAATCACGGCTCATGTGAAACTTTAGCAGCCGTAACAGCTGCCAATCTTGTTAGTACTTTAAGTTCTGAAGGCCCTTTCACTTTGTTTGCTCCAATAGACGAGGGCATTTGCTGAATTACCTGAAGGCACAGTTAAAACACACCTCCTAAAACCCGGAAAACAAAGAACAATTGACCTCTATTTTGACATACCATGTTCTTGTGGGCAAAATTATGTCGACCGATTTATCCGATGGTATGAAAGCCGCAACGGTGAACGGCGAAGAAGTAACGATTCATTTAAAAGAAGGAAAGGTCTTTATCAATGATGCGCAAGTAGTTCTTGCTGATGTAGAAACGGATAATGGAGTTATTCATGCCGTTAATAAGGTGATAATGCCAGCCTAAATAACTAGCAAAAAATTTGACCGAGAAACCTGCTTATTGCAGCTTTCTTTTAACAAATAGTAACTTCCCTTCAGATTAAGCCATACTTGCTCGAGCGGTACTAAAAAAAAATATATAACTTTATCGGTACTCCAATCGTTACCATTACGAGCTAGTTTCTTAGCGAGCAATCACATCTTGAAAATTAGCTGGGAAATTTTAAGTGAATCAGTTTGCAACCAGAGAATAAATTTTCAAAAAAACTTGAACTAATTCAGTTTACTTTTAAAAATTAACTAAATATAAATTGAATAGATACTTGTTCAAACGAAGGTCACGGGTAGTCAGGTTGTAGAAGTAACTGTAACGAGCTAAGTGCTTTCCATCCGTTCGTCCTTACAACAAACTCTACGTCTTTGCTTAATGCAGAGATCAGTCAAACTGCAATAGAACAAGTATTTATCAATTTTTGATTCTCAAAAAAATAAAAAGCTCTATCAACAATAACTTTTAGCAGTTATTGTTGCTTAACTAATACTGCAGATTTTATTTGCATATACATAGCTGATAGTTACAATTAATCAAAGGAAGAAGTAAAAAACAGTCCCGAATATGATTCTTCGCAACCGATAAATAATTCCTATGAGCATCCACTCAATGAATATAACGAAAAATAAAATAATAATTATGGAAATTTTACAAGAAGCAGAGGTATTTGAAAAAGCTAAAATGAGTAATATGTCTAATAGTGATAGAGTGACAGCTTCAAGAGAAGCAAAACGACTTGTATTAGCGATCAACCTAATTTATATGAAGACAAAAGAAGTAACCTTAATGGAAGTAATGAAGCGGTTAACCATTAAGAAAAGAAAAATAGATATTCGATTGAAAGGAAGACCTAATTCTTGAGTATACTACTAATCCCTAATAAACAAACGCCATGGAAAATCATATTGTAAAAATAATTTCAGTGGAACCGGTAACGCATGATGTCAAGCGATTTACAATTCAAAAGCCAGAAGGTTTCAAATTCATACCGGGACAGGCAACCGATGTGTCCGTAAATACTCATGCACTTAAAAATGAAAAGCAACCTTTTACATTTACAAGTTTAAATGATAATAAGCAGCTAGAATTTACTATTAAAATTTATGACAGTCACAACGGAGTTACAAAAGAATTAGGAAAATTAAAGCACGGTGACGAACTCATCATTCGTGATGTTTGGGGCGCAATTGAATACAAAGGCGCAGGAGTATTCATTGCTGGTGGTGCAGGTGTTACACCATTCATTGCAATTCTGCGGCAGTTACAAGCGGATGATAAAATTGCTAACAACAAGCTAATTTTTACCAATAAAACCGAAAAAGATATAATTCTGAAAAAAGAATTTAATGAAATGCTCAGCAAGAATTTCATAAACACGCTCACTGATGAAAAAAAGGAGGAGTACGGAAATGGTAGGATTGATTATACTTTTCTAAAAGAAAAAATAGATAACTTTAAACAGCACTTTTATGTTTGTGGTCCACCACAATTTGTAACAGCCATTTCAGAAGCACTCACCCAATTAGGAGCGAAAACTGATACAGTAGTTTTTGAGAAATAATTTGTGAGATTTATTAAAACTGCTTTAACGATTAGCTTGTTATTTTCTCGAATTTAGTATTATAAAAAAAATCCTTGAAATTATATCTTTCATGATGCAACCGCATCCAATAGCAATAAATTAGGGAAAAAACCTAAAAACGATAATACTCAAAACAGATTTCGTCTCACTTTCGCTACTTATTGTTTCTTTTTTTTCTAGAAATAATGGTTAATATCTCGATAGAAAAGATGCTTTTGGTGCTTTAGATTCCGATGAGGTACGATTAATCAGGCTTTTCTTTCAACCGGTTCTCATAGCTTGGATCCTTTGTAATCAGACGCCTAGCAATCATAGAGAGAATCAACAAAAGAAAAAAAATGCTATTAGATCAAATTGAAAAGATAAAGATTAGATAAACAGTACCGCTGATATTTAGGAAAAGGGTTTCAATACCTTGATAAATAAAGATGTTAAGTTAGCTAATCGATAGTTTTTTAGAAAACTAAAAAGCTAGAAAAGAAAAGATAATTAACAATAAAATATAATTGATATGCAAGCACTACAAATAGTAAAATACGGCGAAATTAAAGACAGTATATCCATCAATGAGATCGAAAAACCTTCTTTAAAACTAAATGATGTTTTAGTTGAAGTTAAAGCAGCTTCATTAAATCCCATTGATTACAAAATGGTGGAAGGTCACCTGAAAGATATGATTTCTTTAAACTTACCCAGTACAATAGGTTTTGACGTAAGTGGTGTAGTGGTTGAGAAAGGTGTAGATGTAAACAATTTCGAAATAGGAGATGAAGTATATTCAAGAGTGCCACAAGAACAAATGGGTACAGTAGCAGAGTTTGTAAGTATTAATAGTGAACTAGTTGCTAAAAAACCTAAAAATAGTTCTTTCGAAGAAGCAGCCGGATTGCCATTAACAGGACTTACAGCAATACAAGCCTTGGAGAGTGTTGGCATTAAAGAGAACGATAGAATTCTTATTCATGCAGGCTCTGGCGGTGTAGGTAGCTTTGCAATTCAGTATGCTAAAGCAAAAGGAGCTATCGTGTATACCACTACCAGTAGCAAAAATATAGATTGGGTCAAAGCTTTGGGTGCTGACCGAGTAATTGATTATCAAACGGAAGACTATAAAGAGGTTGCAAATAATTTGGATATTGTTTTTGACAGTTTAGGGAATGACTACACCTTTGATGCTTTTGAAATCATTAAAGAAGGTGGAAAAGTGACTACGATAGTAGGTCCACCTGACGAACAAACAGCAAAAAAAATGGGAATAAAAGATTATAAATTGACCAAAAAATTAGCAACACTGATTGATAAAAAATCTGCTGTTTATAAACTAACTTGGATGCAACCCGACGCAAAGCAGTTAAATACTATTAGCAAAATGGTCGAAGATGGGGATATTAAGCCTATAGTTGATTTGATTTATTCCTTCGAAGATGGAATCGATGCTTATTTATATCTGGCTACCGGCAGAGCCAAAGGGAAAGTAATTATAAGCTTATCCTAAATAGTTTAAAGTCCAAGCTTACACTTAAACTATTTATTGCGAAATAAAATAAATGCTTATCAGGCATAACGGATATTCAAAAGCTACATGAGGCAACACGAAAGTAAAACTAGAACAAATAATTAAAAAGATAAAACAATGAAAATTACAAAAATAACATTAGCGGGTAGTGGCGTTTTAGGATCACAGATTGCATTCCAAACCGCTTTTCACGGATACGCTGTAATGGTTTATGATATTAGTGATGACATTTTAGAAAAATCAAAAACTACTTTTAAGAAATTGGGAGACTCTTACAAGGCTGATTTGAATGCCTCACAAAAACAGATCGATGAGACAATGGATCGATTGAGTTTTTCTTCAGATTTGGCAAAAGCTGCAGCCAACGCTGATCTAGTTATAGAATCCGTACCTGAAGATCCTTCAATTAAAAAAGATTTTTATAAAAAGCTAGCAGCTGTTGCTCCTGAAAAAACCATTTTCGCTAGTAATTCTTCTACTATGCTGCCTAGCCAGTTTGCCGAATCAACAGGTAGACCAGCTCAATTTGCAGCGCTGCATTTTGCTAACGAGATATGGAAACATAATACAGCTGAAATTATGGGACATCCCGGGACGGATGCAGACGTATTTGACACCCTTGTTGCGTTTGCCAAATCTATCGGAATGGTAGCTCTGCCATTAAAAAAAGAACAACCAGGCTACATAGTCAACTCACTGCTTGTTCCCTTGTTAGGTGCAGGACTAGACCTATTGGTAAGAGGTGTTGCAGATGTTCATACGATCGATAAAACATGGATGGTGGCAACAGGTGCTCCCACGGGACCTTTTGCGATTTTAGATGTCGTTGGAATTACCACCGCATATAATATCAATAAAATGGAGGCTGAAAAAACAGGGGACTCTGATAAACAAAAAGTAGTGGAGTATCTAAAAGAGCATTTCATTGATAAAGGGAAATTGGGTGTCGCTACCGGCGAAGGTTTTTATACCTATCCGAATCCTTGGTTCAAAGACGCTGCCTTTTTAAAGTAAGATAATGGCTTTATTAGAAGATTTCAAGTAGCGGAAGGCTAAAAGCTTTACTAATAAAGGAAAATCATATGTATTACTAGGCGGTAAACGCGCAGAACGTGAAGGTGCATTTATGGAACCTACCATACTTACTGATTTGAAGCCAAGTATTGCTGCTTATCATGAAGAATTATTTGGTCCCGTAGCATCCTTTTATGTGGTAAAAGACGAACAGACTGCCATTGATCTGGCCAATGATTCAGATTTTGGTTTGGGAGGTTCGATATTCACACAAAATATTGAACGCGGAAAAAGAATAGCTGACCAAATAGATTCGGGCATGTTATTCATTAATCACCCTACCTGAACACAAGCCGATTTTCCTTTTGGCGGAACAAAACAATGAGGTTTTGGCCGTGAACTATCGGAGTTGGAGATCCACGAGTTTGTGAATAAGAAATTGATTCGGGTAAGTAATCTGAATGATTCCTTCTAGTAAATGCCAAAAAAAATCCTTTTGTAGCATTAATACTGCTGTTAAATATTTGAATTTAATCTAAAATTAATTGTAACATGGACATTAAAAGTAAAGTAATAATAATAACGGGAGCCTCAAGTGGTATTGGCGAAGCAGCAGCCTTAAAACTATCAATGAATGGTGCTAAAGTAGTGCTTTCCGCACGTAGAAAAGATAAGCTGAACGAGCTTAAGAAGACCATTGAAAATAAAGGAGGTGAGGCGCTAGTAGTCATTGCTGATGTTACCAAGAAGGGTGATATGGAAAAGTTAGTCGATAAAACACTGGAAGAATATGGAACAGTACACGCAATAATTAATAATGCAGGCTTGATGCCGTTGTCTTTTGTGGAGAATCTGAAGACCGATGAGTGGGATAAAATGGTGGACGTGAATATCAAAGGAGTATTAAACGGCGTAGCCGCTGTACTTCCTACCCTTATTAAAAACAAACAAGGGCATATTATCAATATTTCATCAGTAGCAGCCTATAAATACTTCCCGGGTGGTTCAGTTTACTGCGCTACGAAGGCAGCGGTGAAAATGTTTTCCGAAGGCTTACGACAAGAGTTAGCCCCAAAATATGGTATTTGCGTTACCTCCATTGAACCCGGAGCTGTAGCTACAAACTTAATGGATACAATAACAGACGAAGATATTATAGGTAAACTATCAGAAATGCAGAAAATGACTATGCTCGAACCAGAGGATATTGCACAAGCGATTTATTATGCTTTAACGCAACCGAGCCGCGTGAACATAAATGATGTCTACATCATGCCTACAGAACAACAGTAAGCTGCGCTTTCCTTTAGTTGAGCCTAACGTTTAGGCCTTGGTAGTGGACTATCGGAGTTGGGGATTCACGAGTTTGTGAATAAGAAATTGATTTGAGTACGCGCATTGAATGAACCGTTTTAATTGTTTAATCTATAAAATACAGCTTTGAAAAAAGAAGTTCACATATGACTAGCGCAAAATATTTTCAGAGTACTATTAGCGCTATTTATGGTTTATACCGGAATTAGTCATCTTACCTTTAATAGAATTGATTTCCAGGCTCAGGTTCCTGATTGGGTTCCATTGTGCAAAAATTTAGTGGTCCTATTATCAGGTATTGTTGAAATAGCATTAGGTCTGACTTTAATGTTCTGGAAAAAGCAACGAGTGAATATTGGATGGGCCTTAGCTCTATTTTTTATTCTGGTTTTCCTAGGTAATGCTACCCAATACCTTGATGGAAAAGATGCTTTTGAAGCTTTAAATTCTGACATCGTCAGATTAATCTGGCTTTTCTTTCAACCGGTTCTAATAGCCTGGGCACTTTGGTCGTCTGTTGCATGGCAGTCATGGAGAAATACTAATAAATAAACACTATGCTTAATCAATAATTAAATTAAAACTCTAATGATACAACAGTATTACAAATAAAATAAAATAAAAAAATAATGTCGAGAAACGTGTCAGATTATTTAGTAGAAATACAAGTAGAAGCAGCTGTGAAAAGTATTTACACAATTACGAGTGATAGTTTAAACCCTGTAAATGATGCTGTACGAAGGGATGGAAGATTACAATGGATTCATATTAGATACGAATAGGTCGACATATATAACTTCCACTTTGATAATTACCGCTGTAACTTCCCTATTGATGAGACATAATAGTAACTTTAAGCTAGCGTTTTTTACAGAGTCAAAATCAAAAAAAATCGCTAAAACCATAGTCACTAACAACTAATTTGTAGAATACTATAAAAAAGTTAATTAGTGTTGAAATGCAGCAATATCTTAAAATAGGCCACTATTCGCAAGAAATAAAAATAACAATCAATATGAAAATTATTCTTTCTTTTTTCCTGATGTTTATTTTCCTTTTTTCAGGATATTTACAAGCGACTACCCAGAACCAGCAAAAACAGCTACCCGATTATTTTATATTCAACATATTGATAACCAAAATACTTACGTTTATGATGCAAATATAAAAGCAGGAATTATTGATTCATCTCAACCTATTAACTCATACCGAATAGTTTATACTCAAAATGGTATAAAAAAAACCCTTGTCAAGAATACAAAAAAAATTCGCCTAGGGAATGATGCTATTAGATTCAAAACCTAACTTATTTAAATTAAGACTTGCTTCCAAGAAAAAAATATTTTTTATCTCAATTATAGTAATAGTGAAGGAACTGGAATTTATGTTACCGTAAATAAGCATAAGATGTATCTAGACAAGATGTCGATACAATTTAAAAATGGAATTTTCGGCATCAATTTAGGATTCGAATATGTTCTATTTTATGGCAAAGATTATAATTCCGGCAAGCCTGTAAAAGAAAAATATGAGCCAAAATAAATTCCCACGAGTACTCTATTAATTAGTGTAGAGATTATGATATAATACAAAAATAACAAAAATGATGCCGAAAAACGTGTCAGATTATTTAGTAGAAATGCTAGTAGAAGCAGCTGTGAAAGACATTTATGCAATTACGAGTGATAGTTTAAACCCAGTAAATGATACTGTACTAAGGGATGGAAGATTACAATGGATACCCGTGAGGCATGAAGAAACAAGCCATAAAATTAACATAAATCAATATTAAACATACTATTGTAAAAAAAAGGGTGGCTGTTTTAACATCCAAGTAGGCTGGCTGGGGCTGAAATAGAATCAATATATTCACTATATAAAAATTGCTATACATAAACAAGAATAATACCCAGTCAAGAACATCTTCGAGAATTGGAAAATAGCATCAATAACATGAAAAAGCGGTATTGTTTTAAAGTCATGGCGTATTGCCTTAATAAGTCTAATATAAAAAATTACTTTATGAAAAATAAATTAATAATTATAGTTCTGTTTTCAATAATTCAAATCTTTAGCACGGGCTGTTCGGATAAAAAAAAATCAACTGATTTTGTCTCTAGTGGCGGTATTGTGAAAGCATTTTCAGCTGGCAATACCGATATACCGAATAAGTCAAACGGAATTGGAGATTTTGTAGCCGCTTCAAGAGCGGTAACACCTGCCGTTGTTCATATTAAAACCCTCTTAAAACCGACAACAGGGAACACTAATTTTAGACAACCTTCTCGCACGCAATCCAGAAGCAACGCTCCTGCAATGGCTTCAGGTTCTGGCGTTTTAATATCCCAGGATGGGTATATAGCAACAAACAATCATGTTATTGAAAACGCTTCAGATATTAAAGTCATATTACCTGACAAACGCGAGTTTTCAGCAGAATTAATTGGTCGTGACCCGAATACCGATCTAGCACTTTTAAAAATAAAAGCAGAAGGACTTCCAATTGTAAAATTAGGAAATTCAGATAATGTACAGGTTGGTGAATGGGTATTGGCTATTGGTTATCCTTTCTCACTAAATACGACCGTTACTGCAGGGATTATAAGTGCGAAGACGAGAAGCATCGGCATAATAAATCGCCCTGAGACGAATAATTCTCAAAGCAACTCCAGCACAAGCGCGAATAGTGCAATTGAATCTTTTATTCAAACTGATGCAGCAATTAATCCCGGAAATAGCGGAGGCGCACTTGTAAATACAAATGGAGAACTGATTGGTATTAATAGCGCCATTGCTTCTCAAACGGGGAGCTATGCTGGATATTCATTTGCAATACCTGTAAATTTAGCTAAGAAAATTCTCGATGATCTTAAAAAGTATGGTTCCGTAAATCGGGGAATATTGGGAGTTGCATTTCCTTCACCTTTAGTTGAAGAGCGCTATTTTAAGCAACAAAACATTGCCCTTGGAACAGTAAAAGGTGTCTATATAACCAATGTAATGAACAGAAGCGCAGCAGCTGAAGCAGGGCTTAAAGAAGGCGATATTATACAAAGTATAGATGGAATACAACTGTCTTCATCAACAGAGTTTTCGGAAAGGATTGCCAGACATCGACCTGACGATATAATCAAATTAAGCTATTTGCGTGACGGAAAAACCAAGACTGTTTCTGCAACTTTAAAAAAAGAAATACCAACAAAGACAACATCTAATAGTAATGAATCCCTCGACCAAATTTATGACAAACTTGGTGTCAGTTTTGCGCCACTTACAGAAGGGCAGAAACAATATTTCAATATTAATTCAGGAGTAGTCGTTACAAATGTGCGCAAGGGTGGTTTTTTTGACCATAATGGAATTCCCATCGGAACTATTATTGCCTACATAAACGGTAAACCTATCAATAGTTCTAAAGATATTGATCTAGCCTTTTTGTCTGCTCAAAGAGGAATTATACAAATCTTTGCGATTGCACCTGATGGATCCAAGGTAATATTTAATCTTTCTTTAGGTACTTAATATTTAATAGGAAGAGAACTATCTATAGACTCAAAACTCTAGTTTGGCAGAAAAGCAACCGAAATAAAAGAAAGACTCGCACGGGCTATTGTCGCTCTATAACAAGATTTTTTTAGCTCATATTTATCAATTTAAAGACGAATATTATGATGGATGGTATGAATAATGGCTGGGGATTAGGATATGGTTATGGTTGGTTTATTAGCCTAGTTGTTCTTATGTTTATTATTTGGCTGGTTGTTAAGAAAGTGAATCAAAATAAAAAATAATGTTATTATTATTATTATTATTATTATTTAAAAGAAACCCCGCTCCTCGAAGTGTTCCTTAATAACCAAACATAGTTAATATTCGATTATGCTTTGCGAAGTCCCCCGACTTCACACCCTTTTCTATATGCCATAACTAATTTGCCCAATGGCCAACCTCATCCCACAAACCCGCTCTCCGAGGTCTTACTTAAAAAACAACATGTTTCGAACTCTAGAATACTCTGCGAAGTTCACCCCCTGGCAAGCATATCGCTTGTGACCCAAAACACGAAAGTTATCCCCATCCAATTGTAATACTCTACTAAAACTGCTTTACATTTGATCCAAAATAAAAGAAACCTATCTTTTATCCCTAAATCCAAAAGTCAAGAACAGAATGCCTGAAAAAATCAATGATAAAACTATTTTTTCGCTGCTGGAGGTAACCAACAGTATTAAAAAAACGCTGGAACAAAGATATAAAAGTGTGTTTTGGATTAAAGCGGAGATGAACAAACTAAATCATTACAGTCAATCAGGCCATTGCTTTCCAGAAATAATTGAAAAAGTAGATGGAAAAATAATGGCGCAAATAAAAGCAACATTATGGCGTGACGATTACCAAAACATCAATCGCAATTTTCTACGAATACTAAAGGAGCCACTCAAAGATGGAATTAAAATTTTATTCCTTGCTAAAATATCCTTTGATCCAGCTTTTGGACTTTCACTGCAAATAATAGATATTGATCCCCAATACACTTTAGGAGATTTAGAAAATGAAAAGCGCGAAACAATCAGAAAATTGCAGCTGGAAAGTATTTATGATAAAAACAAAAAATTACAACTCGCATTTTTACCCCAACGAATAGCAATAATTTCGGTAGAAACTAGTAAAGGCTTTGGTGATTTTAAAGCTGTAATTGATGAAAATTCTTGGAACTTCAAGTTCTTCTATCTTTTATTTCCATCGATACTGCAAGGAGAAAAAGCAGTTCTAGGCATCACGGCACAATTAGAAAAGATTAAAAAAGTAATCCATCATTTCGATGCAGTCGCCATTATTAGAGGTGGTGGCGGTGATGTGGGCTTATCCTGTTATAATAATTATGAATTGGCAAAAGCCATTGCATTATTTCCTATTCCTGTAATCACCGGTATTGGCCATGTCACAAATGAAACGGTATGCGAAATGATTGCCCATACCAACGCGATAACACCAACAAAACTCGCCGAATTCTTGATACAGAAATTTCATAATTTTTCGGTTCCAATTCAAAAAGCCAAAGAAAAAATAGCGGATAAATCCAGACGCTTGCTAAGTGAAGAGAATACAAAAATTGCATCAGAACTTAAATTGTTTCGCTCCATTACGGTTTCTATTTTGAACAACAATGAAAACCACATCAAAAATGCCAGCTATGCAATTCAGCAACAATACCAATTTATAGTAAAAAATAATCATGAAAAATTAAATGTACTACAAGCCAAAACAAGCATTGCCTCTAAATTCAATCTTAATAATTTAAAAGTAACTGTAATTCAATACCAAGAAAAATTAGAATTGCTACCCCTACTCTATCTAAAAAATTCGGACCTTGCATTGGAAAACATAGAAAAAAACATTCAGATTATGAATCCTATAAATGTTTTGAAAAGAGGTTTTAGCATCACGTATTTAAACGGAAAAGCTGTCAAAGATGTTTCCCAATTGGAAAAGGCGCAGTCATAAACACAATGCTTTTTAACGGTACAATAGACAGTACAATTACAAAAATCAAAGAATAAAATGAAAGAAGAATTGAATTATACAAATGCTTTTAAGGAATTACAAGGAATTGTTACCGAAATTGAACAAGGAGAAATTTCAGTAGACGAACTTTCTGAAAAAGTAAAAAGAGCAACAGCACTAATTAAATTTTGTAAATTAAAATTAACCACAACCGAAGAGGATGTGAATGCAATTTTAAAAGAACTCGAAAATTAATGTAAATCATTCTTAACTTTTCCATTTCTACCAATACCCTCTCGCTTCGACATCCGCAATTCTTTTTCCATGTATTCTTTTGATTGCAACTCCCCGCTAGAGTGATTATCTCGCCCGTGCCTAAATAATATCGCAACTAGCAGGAATTATAAGCATTTAAACCCGTTTGCTACCCAAGCTAAGACAGCCAACGGACCAATCCGTCCCCTAATCAGTAAATCAAAAAGCAAAGCTTTCAAATCATTCTGCTATATATAACAAGTAAAGTTTTACAGCAGTGAAGAATAATTGTATACATTTGATGTCAATTACAATTGTACATAAATACGTAGCAGTAGCGACAACCTACCCTTTTTTAGATATATAGCGGCTATTTTATATCGAGTATATACAAATTGTTGATCGTTTTAAAGGAACGAAACCGGAAAATTGAACAACTCAAAAATTTGAATCAATATGCTTGAAAATCCTTTATTTATAATTCCATTTTTGACAGGAATCATTTTTTCAGCAGCAGGATCGATTATGCTAAGATTTCCTCCAAAAAAAATTAATTCACTTTATGGTTATAGAACTCCAAGTTCAATGAAAAATATCGAAAGATGGAATTTCGCTCAAGAATATTCTTCTAAAGAAATTATAAAACTTGGAGTAATATTAACTACATGTTGCTTGTTTAGCTTTCTATCGCCATTTGACGATTTTACAAATATGATTATTGGCTTAAGCCTTATGATTGTAGTGGTAATTATACTTTTGTGGAAGGTTGAAAAAGCAATTAAAACTAAATTTGAAAAAGAATAGAAAGAAAAACGACCGCACAAGAGCCGTACGTTGCAATTGCTGTTTTTGTTGTTGCAGGAATCAGTTTTTCCATAAATTAGTATCTGGTTGCAGAAAATACTCTGCTCCTATTTTCGCAAATGATACCGAGCGGCGAGATGTTAAAAATCAAAAATCAATCAAAAACTTAATCTTAATAGTCCTCTCTCCTTTTATTTCATAAAGAGTTCTTAGGCACGGAAGGAGAAAAGAACAGATTTATGACCGCGTTTTGAAAGAGAAAGCAGTTCAATTGAGTTAGGAGAGAGCCAATATCTCAGCACTATCTTAAGAGTTAGGTATTTCTGCTCCAAAATTTTATAAAGAGCGAAAAGAGTATGAAGCGCTCGGACCAGAAAGTTTTCTAGGTAGCGGCAATTAAAAGCAAACACCTCAATAGGAAAGGATTTCAGAGCTTGAAAGGAAATTTAACAATGCAGAACTAGAACCTGATATATTTGAATTTATTGAAATTTGTACGACCTGGAAAGAAGGCACTCTACTTTAGATTATAAAACAATTGAAGAATTCTGGAAACAGAAAGATATTTTTAAAAATGTTTCTTAAGTAATTCTGCAGGTTTTATTTGCATATCTAATAGGATTTAAACCATTTCTATATGCGTTAAATATCGATCTAATGTTATCTCACCGACAAACAAATATTATATAAGATTAGTCGTTAAGACATAAAAAAAATCCCTATCGATTTTCATCTGATGGGACTCTTAAAAAACACTATAATTATTTTTTATTCTTCTTAATTTTCTTTGCTTTTTTAGATTTTGCTTTTGCTTTTTTAGCCTTAATTTTAGCTTTTACTTTTGCTTTTTTGGCTTTATCTTTTTTAGCCTTTTTGGCTTTTTTTGCTTTTGCCTTGGCTTTCTGTTTTGCTTTTTCTTTACCCTCAGCTTTTTTAGCCTTCTTTTTGTCTTTTTCTGTCATTTTTATTTTGGATTTCTTACTTGTTTTTATTTTTTTCTCTCCATCGTTTTCTTCGGCATCAACTTCTTCGACCAATTCTACAATTTCAAGGGTAATTTGTTCAACTTCCGCAACAACAGATTTATTGACTTTGGCTTTTCTTGTTTTAACTGGTTTAGCTTCCACTGGCGTAACTGGTTCAGTTATTTCGGCAGAATTCTGGTCTAAAATCTCTTCTGGTTTTTTTTCCATTTTAATTTTGGTATTTAAAGAATAACATATCTTTAATGTTAATAAGTAGTTGTTTAATGGTTTATTTAACGTCGTCAAATATAAGAAATAATACTGTCCTCCAATGTTAAGTTTCTCTATAGAGTTAATAAAAAATTGAATTATCAATATTTGAAAATATAAAATAAGTTAGAAAGAAATTAAGAGGTCTCTCTTCGGTCAGAAAAAACAAAAAAATTAAGGGAAATCAAAAAATTAGGATTAATAATTTACCAGAAAAAAAGAGATAAAAACCATTTTAGAGATATCCTTAAATTAGAAGTTGAATTTTGATTTTATTTTGCTCTTTGGCAACCTCTCCAACTTCTTCAATAATGACACATGGAAAACCAGTTGAAAAATAGTAAAAACATTAAATAACAGTTTAATATAAATATTACCATTGTATCTTTGAGTGTGGTTTTGATTAAGTGTTTGTAAAAGCCCATCTGAAAAGAGAAGACTTTACAATAGTCAATATCATCATAAGGGCTAGAAGCTCATCAGTCTCACATGCCCGCTATGCATTGTTTTACTTAATATTCAGTAGCTATATCGTTCGCCATTGATTGGCTGCCAGTTTCTCAAACCAAATAAAGAATTAACTGTTAACAGAAGTTTCTGTTTTGTTTTTTTGATCTATTAATTTCGCCACCAAGAACTAAGGCTGCAGAAATAATTATTAAATTTTTAATTATGTATTGCCCTTCTAATGTAGGAAGTAAAATATTATTTGACTGAAAAGTTACTTCAGGAAGAAAAACTAATGGCATAAAAGTCCCTATCATCTGCGTAAGTAGAAGTATAATAGCCACCCTTGTTGTTTTTTCAAAGAGAAAGCAAATACCTATAATAACTTCCCACCATCCAATAATTATTAACCAATTATCTGCAGAACCAAATGGTAACCATACAACAGTCGCTTTCAGCAAACCCTCTGCGGGCGATAGGTGCAATGGTTTTAGTATTCCAAACCAAATGAATATTATACCAAACGATACACGAATTGCAATTCTGCTCGTCCTTCGCATAATTTTTATTGATCTCTGATCTAATTTTTTAATACTTTCTTTCATAATCAATTTTAAAATTTGGTAGCTACCTGTTGTTATTGTTGTCTAATTGTTGCAAACGAATTGCAGTTTCATGATGTGAAAGAATTTGAAACTTGCTTGTTTTGGGTTTGATAGAATACCTTGAGAAACAGTAATTTTTGCAATAGCTTTTTATTTGTTTTAATGGCTATCAAACTCAATTTTCGATAGTGTATAGTGTAAATAGAATCCCATACAAAAGTAGTCAAAAAATCATTTATGATGCGGTAAAAAAATTAGTAATTGAATTTAATATCTTACAATTATAAATCAAACGATTGCGTGTTTTATGGTTTTAACGAAGTATTAAATAGACTTGATTGCAATGGAAATAATTGATTACAGGAAAAAAGAGAAAGTAAAAAGATTAAGTATATAATTTCGTTTCAACAAGACCAAATTGTCAATCCTCACCATTAGTGCTTTGGACAATTAACTTATTTTGTATTTTAGAGTTTTATTGCAAACCCAAAAATAAAGCTTAGTTTAGTGTCAAACCACTACAAGAATAACAAAGAGACGTTGATCTCATAAAAAAATAAAAAATACAGATGGAAAACAGACCCAAAGTTGGAATTGGAGTAATTATAATTAAAGACAACAAAATCCTTCTAGGCAGAAGAAAAAACGCACATGGCGAGGGCAGCTGGTGCTATCCAGGGGGCCACTTAGAGTTTGGCGAGTCATGGGAAGAATGTTCCCGCAGGGAAGTGCGGGAAGAAGTAGGAATTGAAATTAAAAACCTGCGCTTTGGAACCATTACCAACGATATTTTTAAAAACGAGCAAAAACATTACATAACAATTAGCATGATCTCCGATTTTGAGTCCGGTGAAGTTCAACTAATGGAACCCGATAAATGCGAACAATGGGAATGGTTTGAATGGGGTAATTTACCCTCTCCCCTTTTCTTGCCAACAATCAACCAACTAAAAGAAGGCTTTAAGCCATTTTAATACTACAGTGCAAAAGAGAAATCAGTAATCTTGTTAACCCGATCAGAATCCTGTGAATTACTAAAAATTGACAGTAGTACCCTTTAAAGTTGGACTAAGAAAGGAAAAACAACTTATTACGGGATTAGTGCTAGACGCTATTACAAAAGAGATGAAGTACTAAAAGGGTTTAGTTTTTACTACAAATAAAAACAGCATCTAAAATTACTTTAGATGCCTGTTTTTTATTTTAATAACGCTGTAAAAAAAATTGTTTTTATTTAAGCGATTTCATGTCAATTACAAATCTGTATTTAACGTCGTTGCTTGTTACACGATCGTAAGCCTTGTTAATATCTTGCATATTGATAAGCTCAATATCACTAGTAATATTATGTTCTCCACAGAAATCTAACTATCTCTTGTGTTTCTTTAATACCTCCGATTAAAGAACCGGCAATACGCTTACGTCCCATAATGATATTTCCTCCATGAAACGGCTTTAACGGTTCTACTGCACCAACTAAAACCATTGTTGAATCAATTTTAAGCAATGCTAAATATGGATCCATTTCATGACCTACAGGAATGGTATTTAAAATAAAATCGAAACCTATTTTGGTGTTTTTTTCATGTCGGCTTCATCTTTGGAAATCAAAAACTTCATGAGCACCTAAGCGTTGCGCATCTTTCCCTTTTTCTGGTGATGTTGTAATAATAACCACATGTGCACCCAGTGCATTGGCAAATTTAACGCCCATATGACCTAAGCCACCTAAGCCTACTACTCCTACTTTATCTCCTTTTTTTACGTTCCAATGACGTAATGGAGACCATGTAGTAACTCCTGCACATAATAGCGGTGCAGTTGCTGCTTCGTCTAAATTTTCTGGAATGCGTAGTACAAATTTTTCATCAACAACTACTGACGTTGAATAACCTCCGTAAGTTTGTTTACCTTCCAGATGTTTGTCTGGGCTGTTATAAGTAAATGTTGCTCCGTTTTCGCAAAATTGTTCTAAACCTTTCTGACAAGAAGAACATGTCTGGCAAGAGTCTACCATACAACCTACTCCTACTAAATCACCTACTTTATGGTTACTAACACCATTTCCTACCTCTACTACTCGACCAATGATCTCATGTCCAAGTACTACAGGATAAGTCGATCCATTCCATTCGTTTCTTGCTGTATGTATGTCGCTATGGCAAACACCGCTATAAGTGATATCAATTTTTACGTCCTCTGTTCCTACAGCTCTTCTTTCAATATCTAAAGGTTTTAAATCTTCTGTTGCTGCTGTTGTACCATATGCTTTTACTGTAGTAGTCGCCATTGTTATGTTATTTTTAAAGTTATTATTAATTCGATTTCTGTATTACTATTTACTTAGAAGCTACTGGATAATCTGTATACCCTTCTGCTCCTCCTGCGTAGAAAGTATTTGGATCCCACTCTGCTAAATCTAAGTTGTTCTCAAAACGTTCTACTAAATCTGGATTAGAAACGTATGGCTTACCGTAAGCTACTAAATCTGCATATCCTTCTTCAATAACTTTATTTCCTTTTTCTTGATCAAAATCCGAGTTAATCATCAATGTCCCATTATACAAAGGACGGAAATGTTTAGCTATTTGTATCACAGCATATGGTATTTCTGAAACATCTGTAAAAGGTTCAGAAAGATGCACGTATGCTAAATTATAATCATTCAATTTTTTAATGATGTATTCAAACGTTGGAATTGTTTCTTCATCCATAGTCGTTCCGAATGGACCGTTTAATGATGGATTAAATCGGGCTCCAATTTTTTCCTGTGGAATAACTTCTTTGATTGCGTCTAGAACTTCAAAAAATATACGGGCTTTGTTTTCAATACTTCCACCATACTCATCTGTTCGGTGATTAGACGTTCCGTTAAAGAACTGCTGAAACAAATAACCATTAGAAGAATGTATTTCTACTCCATCAAAACCAGCTTTTACTGCATTTTCAGCTGACTTTTTAAAATCTTGTACCGTAGTTTTAATATCTTCAACGGACATTTCTCTTGGCGTAACAGTAATTTTAAATCCTTCAGGGGTAAATGACTTATCGTTAGGATTGATAGCTGAAGCGGATAATGGCAATGCTCCATTATGAAAATCAGGATGAGACATACGCCCTACATGCCACAATTGAATAAAGATTTTCCCTCCTTTATCATGTACCCGTTTGGTTACTTTTTTCCAACCTTCTACTTGCTCGTCTGTGTAGATACCAGCTGTATTGATATAACCTACAGCATCACTAGACACTTGCGAGCCTTCTGTAATAATTAAACCTGCTGATGCACGTTGTTCGTAATACAAGCCATGTAGCTCATCTGTTGCAACATTGCCTTCATTATCTGCTCTACCACGTGTCATCGGCGCCATGACAACTCTGTTATTGAGGTTAATATTTTTGTTATATGGTGTTAATAAATGTTGTTTACTCATGTTGTTTTTTTATAAATTATTAATGATACAAATTTACATTACTGTAGCACCAATACCATTGACCTAAATCAATTAAGATAGATTTAACTGTTTCCCTTACTTTACTTAAGTTTTTTGGTGTGACTCTTAAATAGTTTGCACCGATTCTAGCTTAAAAAGAGCAGCTCGCTGCAAGACAAAGGGCACTATTTCTTAAAGTGTTTTTAAGCCAGTTGCTCAAGTGAATACAATAATCGATTTTCTGCCCCTTCTTGAGAGCCAAATATGGAGATAAATAGTATTGTGTCTTTTGTGATTAAAAGCTATTGAAGAGTTCCTTCAGAATCAAATTGCTTATCAACCAAATATCCTTCATCCTGAAAATAGGAAAAGGAAGTTAATCTATTGTAAAAAATGCTCTTGATATAAGTTTCGGTAACTTTTGTACTATTGAAGTTGCTATGAGTAACCGCTACTTGTAACGCTACATTTTCTTTCTGTAATTCTTATGCCAAAAGAATCGCACATCCTGTTCGCTACAAAGATTTGTTATTGTAGATCATGTTCAAATTAGGTTTCCGTTAATACTCTTTTTTAAGATCGATTAGGTTGCCGTTATAATACTGAACCAGAATTGAAAAAACAGCTGTATTTTCTATATTCCTTTATTGCGCTCTTGATGTAAGCTTGCTTTTACAAAATTAATGAAACGAAGTTATCCATCAGGTATTATTATTCTTTTCTGATAATTTTTTATTTATTTCAAGTAATTTTAGAAAGAAAAATGTTCAATCAAGTAGAAAAATTCAATTAAAAAACGGCTAGTCTACTGTTTAAAAATAATTATTGCCTGCGGCCTATAAAGTTATGATTTAATTGCTTCTATCGCTTTCCTTTTTTGTTACTTATATTAAAAATGGCCCCAAAGTTTTAACACTTTGGAACCATTAATTATTTTTTAGACTGAATGTAAATAGTTATGAATTACATCCAAGTAATGATATCTTCTATATTTCTTCTTGATTTAGGGTTTGCCGGATCTGCTTTTCTGTAACCAAAAGCAACCATAAAGGACAAACCGTATTTGTCTGTATCCACTCCAAATTTTTTCTCTCAATAAAGCTTCTGCTTTTTCTTGATGAAAACCTTCAATAGGACAACTATCAATACCTACCAAAGCGGCTGATGTCATCATATTTCCCAAAGCAATGTAGGTCTGTTTTGATGACCAATCGAATAATTTTTTTATCCGTATCTAAATCGAAGTCATTCTCTTGAAATTCTCTGTAGAATTTAGAATACATTTCTATGGTGTCTGCTGGCCATTGTTTGACGTCTTTCATCATCGACATGACATAATCGGAATCGTGTTTTACCATTGGTGCTTTCATCGATAAACCCAATACAAAATGGCTTGCAGTATCTAATTTTGCCGGTGCTCCCCCATGCTACTGGTTTTATGAATTCACGCAACTCTTTGTCTTGTACAACAATAAAATGCCAAGGTTCAAAACCAAAAGAACTTGGAGATAAATGCGCGGTTTCTAAAATAAATTCCATGTTTTCATCTGAAATAATTTTAGCAGCGTCAAACTCTTTAGTGGCATGCCTAAATTGAAATGCATTGATAATGTCTTCTTTTGCTATGTTAACTGTGATCATGTGCTGTTTTATAAATTTTTAATGTCCGCAAATTTACAATACTACAGCAGAAGCCCCCTTGACCTATATCAAGTAAGACAAATTTAATATTTTTACTAACTACCTAGCTTTTGGGTTTGACTCTTAGGTTTGAATAGTCCTAAATAACGTGGACTTTCTATTTCTTTTTTTGTAGTACAAAAGAGAACAGTGAACTACCTCAAAAAAACAGTCAATCCGAGCTGGATATTGGCAATAATATGGGATATCAGTAATTTTCCAAAAGGCGTTGAACAACTAATTTTCCATTCTGCGATTCTTTTAAATATTCTAACTAGACTATACTTCAGCACAATTATTCTACCTTTAGAATAAAATTAGAAGCCTGCTTGAACAAAAAAACTCAAACAATTAGAATTATTTTTAAAAAGCTCCAGCTTTGACCGAGGAATTCGTATTGGATTTGGGATTGCCGTACCCCTTGCTGTGCTGTACCTTTTAGGGTATTTTGAATTTGCTATAGCTGTTGTTGTAGGTGCTTTTTTAAATGCGCCAGGCGACATTCCGGGCAGTACTAAACGTAAAGTCAATGCCATTTTAGTTAGTATTGGATTAACAATGGGTTATTACTGCTATCATCCTATTTTCAAAACCTTTCCTACCCCTATTATTGGTGGCACTTGCAATTATTACGTTTGCTGTGTCGCTGCTTTCGGTTTATGGCTTTAGAGCGTCTTTAGTGTCCTTTTCTGGCTTGTTGTCAATGGTAATAGCAATTGCTATTCAAAAAGAAACAGCCTATGATATTTTAGTACAAGTAGCCTTAATGGGAGTTGGAGGTCTTTGGTATTTAGTCGTATCCTTTATTTTTCAAAAACTTGCGCCTATAAAAGATCAGAATCAGCTATTGTCAGATACGCTTCGCCTAATTGGTGAATACCTGAAAATACGAGCCAAATTATTAACAAAGAAAACCAAGCGCGACGAACAGCTTAAACAAAGCTTAGTCCTGCAACATCAAATAAACGAAAAGCAGGAAACACTCCGAGAAACTCTGCTTACCGCGCGTAAACGTTCCGGGCGTTCGCATTATGAAGAAAAGCAACTATTAATCTTACTCTCTTCTATTAATATCTTCGAATTGATAGAAGCAAAACATTTGGATTATAAAATGATCGATACCATTTTTGGCGAGCATAAAGAATTTCTAAGAGCCTCGAAAAATCTGAGCAAAATCATGGGCAACCACCTCATCCGTTTGTCTGAATTATTGATTCAAAAGGATAAAATACCAAATAAAGATAGTCTATTAAATGCATTAGCAGAAGCGAACGAATCTATCAAAAATTACGTCGACACCGTCAAATTACCTGAAGCGCGTGAAGGTGCTTTAGTATTGAAAAATCTATACGATTACCAAGAGCAACTGCTACAAGAAATCAGAGTTATCAGACGTGTAATGGCCAATGTAAAAGAGGCTTCCAAAGTATCCTTAAAAAGACAAGATTCGAGTCAGTTCTTAACGCTCCACGAATACAGACTAAATGTACTTGTTGAAAATTTCAGTTTGGATTCCACGATGTTTAGACATTCATTGCGCCTTACCATAGCGGTAATATTTGCCTATCTGTTAGGCTTTCTTTTTGACATCCAAAACACCTATTGGATTTTGCTGACCGTCATTGTTATTATGCGACCGAGCTACGGTCTGACCAAAGAGCGATCGAAAGATCGTATCATCGGTACACTCATTGGTGCGGCTATTGCTTTTGGTATTGTACTGCTTACTCAAAATGTAGTGGTTTATGCGGTATTGGCATTTGTTTCGTTGGTATTCGCATTTGCATTGATTCAGCAGAATTATAAGTTTGCCGCCGCATTAATAACCATTAGTATAATCTTTGTGTATTCCTTAATCAATCCCGATGCCTTTGAAGTGATTCAATACCGCGTCATCGACACTATGATCGGAGCCACTATCGCTGTCATTGCTAATTATATACTTTTGCCAAGTTGGGAAGCCAATAATCTAAAACAGGTACTTTTGAACGCTTTAAAAAGGAACAAAGAATATCTTTTAGCAACACAAGAGCTGTATCAAAATCCTTCAAAAAACAAAGTATCCTATAGTTTAGCAAGGAAAGAAGCTTTTCTTGCTATCAGTAATTTAAATGCTGCCTTCCAGCGCTTGACACAAGACCCAAAATCGAAACAGAAAGAATTTCAACTGATTTATGAAATTGTGACGCTTAACCAGACAATGGTGTCTGCCATCGCATCCATCGGTAATTTTATTAGTAATCATCAAACTACTCCTGCTTCCATAGAATTTAATGTACTAATCAAAAAAATCTCCAATACGCTACAGATGTCATTCGATAGTTTAGATGATACTCAAATAAAGAAAAAAATCTCTAAAGAACCAGCTGAAGATGCAGAGGAAAAGTTGTTGAGTAAATACCAGCAATTATCAAATTTGCGAGATGAAAATATCAGATTAGGCCACACCGAATTGGATACCGAAACGCTTCATGGTCTTCAGGAAGCTTATTTGATTGCCAATCACATAACCTGGTTAAAATCCCTTTCAGAAAACCTACAAAAGGCAACGGAACGCTATCGTTTAGCTATTGTAGAGGAGCAATAGCATTTTTATTAGGTTTTAGACAATAACTCACAACCTAATTTTCAGTACTACTACAGCACTTCCTCTCTAACTGAATTTGGCAGTTGTCAACATCATCTTTTATTTACTTTACTATGGATTCAGTCCTCATCTTATTTGACAACTTGAATTGCCTAAAGTCAAAAAAAATAACTCATAATATATAAGGTAGTTATTTCTTATCACTGCCGCTTTCTACTATTTGGTTTATCCTATTCCCCAATTCGAACTTGCTTTTAATAGAATATCAATTGGTTTTTGTTTACAATTAACTTCTTCATTGCCTCTATAAAGCTTGACTCTTTTGTTTTCTAACCCCCCAATCCATATTGGAATCAATTGGACGCAACCGCCATTAAAATGGCTACGTAATGGCAAACAGCAGCTGCGAGCACAAAAAAGTGCCAGACAGCATGGTTGTACAGATATTTCTTCCATAAGTAAAAAACAACACCTATAAGATAAAGTCCGGCTCCAATTAGGATCATTGTGAGGATATTAGGGGGGACACTTTCAAAGAAAGTACGTCCGCCGACAACCATAATCAAACCCATTCCTATATAAATTATTGTAGATAAAATCTTCCATTTTCCTATAAAAAAAATCTTATAAATGATTCCCAATATGGTAAGACCCCACAAAACCGATAGCAAGCTTATACCAAAAGAATTAGGCATATACATTAGTAAAAACGGAGTGTAAGTACCCGCTATCAAAAAATAAATACTGATGTGATCAAGAATTTCAAGTGTGCGTTTTGCCTGAGCATGCTGAATTCCGTGGTAGAGTGTAGAAAAAGTGAAAAGTTGTAAAAAACAAAAGCCATAAATAGCCGCACCAATAATACCAGAAGTATTATCACTTTTAATGGCAAATGCAATTAGGATAGGAATACTTACAACACCAAAAATAATTCCAAAACCATGTACGATACTGTTTACGAGTTCTTGCCTGATTCGTATATTTGAATTCTGAGTTTGCATAAAATTGATTTGATAAGGCGTATTGTTTTACCCCTCTTTTTGTAAAATTACTCAAATCTAATCCTAACTTAGTCCTAATGGCTATATAATTTACCGTTTTCTTACTATCTATTGTACTTCCAGGAGAGCCCATGCTCTCGGATGAATCCTTTCGTGCTGTTTATTTACCCTAGAGACTATAGCTTGCAGCTCTAACCCATTGAATACAGTGCTTTTTGGTCTTTAGTTGATTAAATAGCCCTGAAACATAATAGTTGACTTTCTATTCCTACTTTTATATTACGAAGATAAGCTATCACTTTTGTGCTAATATAATTGTTGTTAAATTGTTCATGTAGACTGATTTTTAGTTGCTTGATAATTTATGTTTCTGCAGCTATTCTATTGCAATCGCACGGTCTCCAGCGCCATTTCGAGCCAATACGGTCATTCAATTCTTCTACATCTGATATGATACGAATGAACTTATTACTTTCATTTTGCATGTTCTAGAGTATGCTTCTCGCCTGATCTAAAGATTCTGGATCTAAAGAGCCAAAACCCTGATCAATAAATAACGACTCAATTTCAATATTTCGGGCCGCCAAATCGGATTATCCGAAAGCCAATAACAGGCTTAGTTTAAAGGTTTCTCCCCCTAACAAAGAAGGTACAAAACGTTTGGTATGTCCCATATACGTATCAATCACCTTCAAACCATCAGAATCGTTAGTGACATCCAACAAATACCGATCTGAAAAACCCCTGAGACGCTGGTTAGCGTATTCCAATAATTGCCTCAATGTTAAGTCCTGTACTAAGTTGGAGAACTTTTTTTCCCATCGCATCTCCAATAAGCATATTCATTTTGCTCCACAGAGATAAATCCCTATTTAAAGCATCTAGTACTTCTTGGCTACTCTTTTGCTTCGCTTTATTTTTAGTATCAATTTGGATTAGTTTTTCCTGATCCACAAGATATGTTTTCGAACCCACTCTGACTCTTTTTTTACCTTAAGAAATAAATAAATATTTTTCATATATTTACCAGAAACAAGCTACTATTTTGACAGAAAAAGCCAAGTGATACAGCTCTGAGCAAGGTGAATTAGTTTTGTATACATCAATCCCTAGAACAAAATTAAAGATTAGTTACACCAATTAGACTATGAAAAAACTTTCCCTTTTACTGCTTCTTATTGCCACACTACAGGCTTCCATCGCTCAAAATGGAACCGAACCCATAAACATAACAGACCTGCTAAAAATTAAAAGTGTCAACAATGTAACACTAAATAAAGACGGTACAAAAGTGGCCTTTACCGTTACTAGTATAGAAGTTGACCCGGCCAGCGAGCTGAATTACAAATACCGCAGCCAGATCTATAGTGCTTCAACCACAACTGCAGCTACTCCGATTCAGTTGACTACTTCCAAGGAAGCTGCGACCAAACCCGCCTGGAGTCCAGACGGGAAACAGCTTGCTTTCACTCGATCCGTGGAAGACAAACCTCAGGTTTTTATTTTATCTCTTGATGGGGGCGAGCCGATGCAATTAACCAAGCATAAGTATGGTGCAAACAATCCAAAATGGTCTCCTGATGGCAAAAAAATACTATTTTCAGCACCCATTTCACTTCAAGAATTAATTGCAGATTCTACTTTAAACAAATCACATTCTATACCATCCTGGACGATGGAAAAGCCTGGTTTTAGCAACAATGATTATTTGTTACCAAAGAGCGGCAAACCAAACCCAGATGGAAATTTATCAGAGATAAGAGCCTATTTGGACAAAAATGCCATTGACAAAAAAGCAATCATATTAAACAAATTAAACTTTCAGAATGAGTCTGCTATTTCGTCAGAAATGAATTTTAACCACTTCTTTGACATCAATGTTACCAAAGATGCAACACCACGCTTACTCACAAAAGGATTTTATAGTTTTACCAATGCAGAATATACCCCAGACGGCAAACAGCTAATTTTCTCGGGAGACGTTGACAATGCCGAAAATCCAGATCGCTCTTTAGAAAGTGAAATTTATTTAGCCGATAGCGACAGTAGTAATTTTACAGTCATTTTGGGTCAAAAGGATAAAAGATACAGCAACGCATCTCTATCACATTCAGGAAAATGGCTTGCCTTCCTGTTGAGTAGTACTTCTTTTGTCTCAGTCCCTACCTTGGCAGTAATGCCTATAAACGGAACAGAAAAAGACATGATAACCATTCCTTTTGACCGCAATAAAACAAATCTAATCTGGAGTCAAGACGACAAAAACCTGTACTTCACAGGACAAAGTAATGGAGGAAATGTTTTAAACAAAGTCAATATTGCCTCAAGAAAAGTAGAGTCTTTATCCAGTAGTGAGATTGGTATTACCAGTTTTGACATCGCAAACAAAACTCTTGTCTATTCTAAAACGGAGATTTCAAACCCTTCAGAACTGTATTTTGCAAATACGGATTTCAAAAAAGAAAGAAAAATAAGTGATTTTAATGATTGGGTACAGACTAGAAAGTTGTCATTTCCTGAAAAGAAAAATTTCGTCAACGATTTAGGAATGACCATCGAGTATTGGGTAATGAAGCCTGCTAACTACCAAGACGGAGAAAAATATCCATTGCTGCTAGAAATTCATGGAGGACCATCAGCGATGTGGGGACCAGGCGAAGAAAGCATGTGGCACGAATACCAATATTTCTGTAGCAAAGGCTACGGCGTTGTTTATAGCAATCCTAGAGGCTCCGGCGGATATGGTTTAGATTTTTTAAGAGGCAACATCAACGATTGGGGCAAAGGACCTGCAAGCGATGTACTGACAGCTTTAGACAAAACTATCGATCTGGGCTGGGCTGACCCCTCTAAACTATTGATAACAGGAGGTTCCTACGCAGGTTACCTAACTGCTTGGATCATAAGTCACGATAATCGTTTTAAAGCTGCATGTGCGCAGCGTGGAGTATATGACCTCACTACATTTTTTGGAGAAGGAAACGCATGGAGACTAGTCCCTAATTATTTTGGTGGCTATCCATGGGAACCAAAAGTCAAGGAAGTTCTAGCTAGAGAATCACCGTTGACATACGTTGAAAACATCAAGACTCCTTTCATTATTTTTCACGGAGGTAATGATCGTAGGACGGGATTTGTTCAAGGAGAAATGATGTATCGCAGTCTTAAAGTACTAGGACGTCCCGTTGAATATGTAGTCCATCCAGGAGCAACACATGAAATCACCCGCAATGGAGACAATAGGCAACGAATAGATCAAATGTTACGAACCTATGAATTTTTTGAAAGATGGATTGAAAAGAAATAAGAAAAACTAGCCCTGTATTAAACCACCTTCAAATAGTAACTAACTTTTTGGAGTCAGTTTACTTTTAGGACTATTTTAACTTTCACTTTTTTTGATACATTCGTCAGCTATTCTATTTCAATCGTACTATAACCAGCCCCGGTTCGAACTAATTTGATCTTCGAACCAATACGGTCTTTCAATTCTCCAACATGTGATATTATACCAATTGATTTGTTACTTTCATTTTGCATCTTCTCGAGTATGCTTATCGCCTGATCTAATGATTCTCGGTCTAAAGAACCAAAACCTTCATCAATAAACAATGACTCAATTTCAACATTTCGGGCTGCCAAATCAGATAACCCAAAAGCCAATGCCAGACTTAACTTAAAGGTTTCTCCACCTGACAAGGAAGATACGGAACGTTTGGTATTTCCCATATACGTATCAATCACTTTTAAACCATCAGAATCGTTAGTGACATCCAACAAATACCGATCTGAAAACCCCTTGAGACGAAGGTTACCGTATTCAAGTAATTGCCTCAATGTTAAGTCCTGCACGAAATTGGAGAATTTTTTACCCATTGCGTCTCCAATAAGCATATTCATTTTACTCCAAAGAGACAAATCCTTATTTAAAGCATCCAGCAGTTCTTGGCTACTCTTTTGCTTCGCTTTGTTTTCAGTGTCAATTTGGATTAGTTTTTCCTGGTCCCAAATATGTTTTTGTAGCAGCTCCAACTCTTTCAGTAAGTTTGGCAGTAACGTGTTCAGCTCCTCGAGTGTAACTGTTCTGTCATTTAATCGCTCTTCTTCGGCCAGGGTTTCATCGATCGTTTTTAGACTAGTCTGCAGGCGCGTCTCGTCTTCCTTTAGCTTTTGTAACTTTTTACGAATTTGGCTGGCATGAGATTCCTCTAGTATTTTTGATTTCAACATTGTCAAGGAATCTATATCCTCTTTCTGAAGTTCAGGGATAAGAACGGCTAATAATTGCTTTTTTAAATCTGAAGTTTTATTTCTACTGGCTGTAAATTCGAAAAGCTGTGTCTTCAGTCCGTTGATTTCCGAACGGCATACCCGGAATTTACTGTTCAAATCACTAACAGCCGTATTAATATCATTTTTGTTATAAACAGATACTAGCGTTTCCTTTGATTGAATATAAGCCTTTTTCAAAATGGAATAACGGACGTTTAGGACTTCAATTTCGTTCAATACACCTTTGGCCTGTATGTATTTCTCTAATTTTTCTAATTCTGCTTGCTCTAGCTGTAATGCAGTAAACTCGGATTGCCATTTTTCGAGCGTATCTTCTTTATTCCAATTCAATTGTGAACACAATTTCGCGATATCATTTTCTAAAACCTTAAAAGCTACTTCCCTTTTTTCCAAGTCAAATTCGTCCTTTGAATTACTAGCTTGCAAACCTGCTTTTTTTGCTTCGGTTTGCAACAGAGTTGATTTTAACTCTTCTAATTTTTTGCTGAGTTCATCCGCTTTTTCCTGCAAGCTGCTAACCAAAGTATCTTCGACACTCTCTGCATAGGGATGATTTTTAGAACCACATAAGGGGCAAGCCTCGCCGCTTTCAAGCTCTGCACGATGCTGATCGAGACTTTTACGTTGTTTCCAATCTTCCAGCTCCGTCTTTGCTTTTTTAACTACTGGAAGAAGATTTTCCAATTCCACTTTTTGGAGTTTTTCGCTGGCAATAAAACCACCGATTTCAGTGAACTCCTTATTTATTTTAGTTTTTAATTCCGCTATCCCCCTATTTTTTTCATCATATAATTTTCGCTCGCCAATCAATTGGTTGGCGGGCAAAACCAATTTTGAAAGCTCGTCCTTTTTTTCGCGAACGGCATCAATTGTCGAAAGCCCCTTAAGTGTTACCTCAGCTTCAATAATTTTTAATTCTTGTTCAATTTGCAACGGCAGGTTTTCGTTTTCCATTAAAGTTACTCCGTAGACTTTAAGTTGCTGCAACTTGTCCTTAATGCGCTGTGCTTCCAGCCTAGCTTCATTTAATTTTTCCTTTTCTGCTTCCTGCAGAGAAACTACTTTTTTCCTGAACTCCTCGAGTAAAAACTCTAGTTTATCTTCAGTCACTTCTTTGGCTGTCAATTCACAGGCCAACTTGATCAACTCCTTTTTTGTCGTTTCAAAATCTAATGCACGCAGTTTTCCTATTTCTACTTGCACGGAAAGTTCTACCACCGTTTTATCTGCCTGCTCTATCTGAAGCATTTGGTCTTTAAAAACCACCAGCTTATCATGGACTTCCAGCTGTCTTTCCTGAGTTGCAACTTCTTTTTTATCCTTCAAAAAAATGTTCCATTCGATTTGGTTTGCCTCTCTTCTTTGGATGTTTTTAAGGATACTTTCTTTTAGTGCTTTTTTGATTTCGAGCTCCTTTTGTTTCGCCTCATTGGCAATAAACAACGGCTTTTTTTCGACTACATCATTATGAATCTCTTTCAAAACTTCATCACTCAACAAGACTGTTTCCCCCATTTTAATTTGTTGGGTTTTTACGGCCTCTTCCACTCCTCTGAATCTTTGGAATACTGCCCTACCTATTTTTCGATAAATGGAAGATCCCGTTATCTCCTCCAGAAGGGCATTTCGCTCGTCTTTTTTAGCCAAAAGCAATTTGGAAAACTGACCTTGAGCAAGAATCATCGATTGTACAAACTGATTGTAATTCAGACCGATGATGCGTTCGTTTTCACTTACCACTTCGTTTACGCCCGAAACCAAGATTTTGCCCGTTAAGACTTCCATCAATTCTTGTTTTCTTTTGTCTAACGACCCCGTTCTGGTTCTGCGAATGGACCAGGAAGACAGGTATCTTTCGCCCTTAACCGCATACTCCACTTCCGCATAACAATCCAAGGCATTTTTAGTCAGGATAACCCCATCCTCCTCAATCACTTTTTCAGTAATTGATTTTTCTATTCTTGGAATTTTATTGTACAAAGCCAAAGTGATCACATCCAAGATGGTTGATTTACCTGTTCCAGTCGCGCCCGTAATCACAAAAAGCCCTGCTTCCCCGAGAACGCCATTTTCAAAATCGATGGTATGCTCCCCTTTCAGAGCGTGTATATTTTTAAATTTTATTTTACAAATTTTCATAAGACGGTTTTATTGGTGGGCTGTTAATCTATCGAATCCGAGGATTGCAAAGATTCCATTATTTCCTTAAAGGCATTTACAAAATCCTGGCTGCTTTCTATGGAGGCATCCTGCTCCAAGCGCTTTTCGAACAATTGCACTGGTGAAAAATCATTAATATCTTCTCCTTTTGTCAGTAATTTTGAAGTCCCAGCAATCTCATTCTTGAATTTTATACTGCCTTTTAAGATCTGCAGACCGTTTTGTGGTTCAGTGGTTAGTAATTCCTCCAATGTTCTGATATGTTCAATACTCTCATTTTCTTCTTCAATCAGGACTTCGGCCAAATCGATTAACAGGGATTCTGATCTGTAGTTTGATATTACTTTTTTCACTTCTTCAACTGTCCCTTTAATGGATACTAACTTTCTGAATTTTGGAACGGGTATAGAAGAGATAGTAAATTCATTTCCTTCCAATTCTAAAATAGTAACTTCTTTACGGTCTTCTTTTTCACTGAAACTCAATGCGATTGGCGAACCACTATATCTAATATGTGATTTCCCTACAATTTGCGGTCTGTGAATATGTCCTAAAGCGACATAATCAGGTTCGTCTCCAAAAATTGTAGATTCAACACCCGCCTGGTTTCCAATTTGAATTTCGCGTTCACTTTCTGATACAGAAGCACCCTGGGCGTACAAATGTGCCATAACAATAAATGGAACACCATTATGATTTGCACTATAATATTCATTTACTCCACTAAAATAAGTGGCAATTCCGTCTCTGATGAGTTCAATTTTGTCATCATAAGATTCTCCAGGAGCTACATTCCGAATATCTTTATCTCGTAAAAAAGGAACAGCGGCAACAACCACTTTTTGGCCCTCCATTTCAATTTCGACGAACAATTCAGAAATGGCCTCAGGAACACCTCCTACGACTTTAATGTCCAAGATTTCCAAAAGTTCTTTTGGAGCATTAATAACATGGGCGGAATCGTGATTCCCTCCAGTTAAGACAACCTTACATTTTAAGGGCAGCAATTGTTTTAAAAAATAATAGTATTGCTTCATTGCCATCTGCGATGGATTTGCCTGATCAAACAAATCCCCCGACATCAATAATATATTTATATTATTCTCCTCAATACATTTGATTAACCAATCAAAAAAGAGATTCATATCCTCTGCAAAATCAATTTTCAGTAACTGCTTACCAATGTGCCAATCGGCAGTATGTAAAATCTTAATGCTCATATCTTAGTTGTTATATTTATGCAATTACTGACATAATTGCTGTCTTATGCAAATCGTTTATTTTTTAGCATGTTTCAGTTTGCTGTACTACCTATCTTTTTGTAATAAATGTTCGAAAAGTGTTTTTAAAGCTTCTGCATACCGAACCTAATCACAAATACATCGTTCGATAATCCTGCCTTCAAATATGTGACTTAAAATAGGCTTGCGCAATACCCACTTTTAATTATATTCAAGGGGAATGTTAACATTTTTTTCTAAGATATCGTCATATCAAAGGGTTTTCATTTGCCAACTTCGAAATCGCAGTAAACATAAACTTTAAAAAGAGAAAAACTTTAAGGTTTTCCGTAAAATAGCAGTTTTATTAACTCAACTCCCTCTACTTCTTGCCATTTTATGCTGCATGTTAGCAACGGAGATACTTACTCTGCACGCAGGTGTTACGGACTAAGAAAACAGACTGTGTTTTATCTAGCTAAAAGAGTACAATCAAACGACTAATTCACAAGCAACATATTATTAATGAAACAATTGCAGCGTTAAAAAGTCGTATTTACAATTTGAAGGTAATTATTCCTACTTTAGCATAGCATAAAAACAAGTCAAACAAAACGACTCATATAAAGTTACATTGGAATAATTTTAGCAGAACGAGATGCAGACCGTTGGTCATTGTCCGACAACCATTGAGTATTTATAAAAGAAACAATTATCATGAAGTTAACAAACAACAAGATTCTAATTACCGGAGGAGCAAGTGGTATTGGCCTAGGGCTTACCGAGCGCTTTATTCAAGAAAACAATACGGTAATCATCTGCGGCAGACGAGAAGCAATATTAAAAGAAGTAAGGAACAAATTTCCAACAGTCATTACCAAAGTGTGTGATTTATCCGTTGAAAAGGAACGTATTGATCTTTACAATTGGGTCGCTGAAAATCATTCTGACTTAAATGTTCTGGTAAATAATGCAGGCATTCAAAATTGGATGTCGATTTCAGATACTGACTTTTACCAAAAAGCAACAAATGAAATTAATACAAATGTGATTGCTCCCGTTCATTTAACGACGCTGTTTATTAATTTAAAGTCACTAAACACGATTATCAACGTAACATCAGGTTTAGCCTTTGTTCAACTATCGAAAGTGCCTGCCTACTGCGCAACAAAAGCCTTTTTCCATTCCTTTACACTTTCCTTAAGACACATACTAAAGTCAAAGAATATTGAAGTAATTGAAATGATACCACCGGCACTAAATACCGACCTTGGTGGCAAAGGAATACATGATGGCCAGCCAGAAGTCTCCGATTTTGTAAATGCAGTATTCCAACAAATGAAAGAAGGAAAAACAGAATTAACCTTTGGCTTTAGTGAAATAATGTCAAAAGCAACTCCAGATGTAATCCATGAAACTTTCAACAAAATGAATTCCTAAATTAAAGACTCTTCTTTATCCACATAAACCTTGATACAACAAAGCAAACCTAGGACTATGCTGCAAAACCTTGACTATTTAAAAAAACGGAAAATAGAACCAAAGCTGGTATTGGAGTAATTATAATCAACGATAACAAAGCATCCATTGTTGACTGAATTTCTAAATGAAGGTTTTTCATCTCCTATTTCAATTTTGGCAGTCAACCTGTACTCTCTTATTTCTTCGTCCTTGGCCCATGATGGTTTTAAACCTTAATTATAATGAAAAATTTCATCTGGATTTTCATCAATAATAATTGGTGTTTGAAGGAAGGTTATAGTTTATCCAAACCTTTAATTTTTCCTTTAAAGCTTCATTATAACTCTTTAGAGAACTTAGTTTGTTTGATCTGAAAGCACATTTTAATTTATTTCAAGCTGTTTTTTTTTAATTACAAAATTTGATAATAAGTGTGATGAAAAGAATTGCTCTTTTGAATAACAATGTAATTTTTTATAAATACAAAGCGTTATTCCTTGAAGTAACACAAACAATTCTTTAGATTCCATGAATTAAAGTGCTTATTCTACTATAAATTCGTACCTTAGTTTTTTGGAGAATTTGTATGATTACTTTTTATAAATAGAAAGAAAAGTATAGAAAAATTGTATTCAAATTCAGTTTACTTTTAGAAGTAAACTGAATATAAATTGAATCGATACTTGTTCAAACGAAGGTCACGGGTTGTCAGGTTGTCGAAGTAACTGTAACGAGGTAAGTATTTTCCATCCGTTCGTACTTACAGCAAACTCTACGTTTTTGCTTTATGCAAAGATCAGTCACACAGCAATGGAGCAAGTATTGATCAATTTTTGATTCTCAAAAAAATAAAAATCATCAACAAGAACAACTTTTTAGCAGGTCTTGGTGGTGCACTATTGTTAACTACACTTATTGAATCCTTAAAATGTAAACCACTATATGCCTCGAATTGATGTTTTAGGGGAAGAAGCTATTCAAAAAGTAGTTAAGCTTCTAGGATACGAAATTTAAGATACAAAATGTATTGTTTAATATGGCTTTATTAGGCGATATAGCAAGGAGTCCCACCTACTATAGTTTAATTAGCGATGAAGATAATGAATTGAATACTAAAGCAGTTTCTTTCGGTCTTTTTTGATCGAAATGGCGCCTTACGTATTCCAAGTAAAATAGCATTATATAACGCTTCAGTGGCTAAAACATTCACGACAAAATCCGGAATATAAGTTATTACATTATGGCTGCGCTTACTACAGCAACAATTCTTTAGTTTTTTGACAAAAGGAGTAGGTCACTAAAAAAAAACAACTTATTAAACAGTAATTAGATTCGTTCCACTTAAGTAGAGGGTTAATTAAAGGTTTTTATTGCATTACTTGACTAAATAATAGTAATGACCAAATCTAATTATGAAAAAATCAAAATCCCTTGTACACTTTATAATCCTATTATTAAGTGTATTATTGCTTCAAAGCTGTAAAGTTCAGCAAACTAAATCAATGACAAGTGATGAAGCGATTGATTTTCAATGAAATGTAAAAATTAAAACTACTACTAATGAAACGTACAAGTTTGAAACGTTACAAAAAGAGGATGGTAAACTGTATGGCATCGCTAAAAATAATTCTTGAACTGCTATAAAATTATTAAGAGTGATACGAATAATAAATTTGTAAAAATCTTACTTCCAGCTGACTTCATAGCTAAAATTTCTCATCAGGACAAGACAACATTTTCTAAAGTCTCTTCTGTTTTAGACATTATGCCATTGGTGGGGGCTATCGCAACACTCTCTTTTATGCTGTTACTTTTGCTCTAGTTTTATTGTTGAACTAAAAACAAAATAGTAGTTAAATAAAAAGGAATTGCATCAAAGCAATTCCTTTTTATTTTTTTTAATTTCTACTAAAAACATCATTATTTTTGAATACAAATTAATCAATTCCTTAACGCAGCAATACTCAGTTTGGTCTTTTGACACTACACTACTTATTTTTCATAGCTTCTGCTGCCTGATATTCTCAGGCTTACAATTTGTTCTCCAAAACTTCATAATTTTTACCCTAAATAAAAAAAAGCTAAAATCGTCAATAGCTGAGTATTCTCCGGAACAGATCTTCAAAAAAGACGAAACCACATAGTTGCAGGATTACAACCTAACAATTTTGCCTTTGTTTATAACATCAATTTATTCAGCACAATCAACAGTTGTAAATCTATATTTCACACTCTCAAAATCAATTGGTTCCCCTTTGACGAAGTAAGAAGCCCCCATAGCAAATTCTATTTTCCCATTACCTAAAATGAGTTCGTCACCTTTCTTTAAAAATGCCATTGGATTTTTGTATGTCTTTTTTTCATACCCACCTTGTATAAAAGTATAGCTGGCAAATAATGTATCACCACGGAATTCTCCAGAGATTTTGCCATGCTTTTCTGGCATATTAAAAACGATCATCTCCATATCACCAGTTATCGTTCCGTCTTGCCAGCTGTTGATTTTTAAATCAATAGTATCTTTTTCATAAAGTGCTTTGTAACAAGCTACGCTCACGATTTTTTCAGCCTCGACTTTCTCAGTATCAACGACTTTTTCTTTTTCATTATTTTTACAACTTCCGAATCCAATGCAAGCAAAGAGTAAACAAAAAAGGCCTAGGTTTTTCATAATAGTACGTATTAGTTAATAATTTCGGCAACTGCCAGCACTAATCTACACATAAATATCGAAATAGGCATATTATTTGGCATCCAATTATTTCTATATAATTTTCAAACCAGCTACTATTAACCATTACTAGAGTGCCAAAACTCTCTAACAATAATTATAGAAAATCACTATTTACTCCAGATTAAAATAACTCTAGCATAATCCAAAAATTGGTATAGCTATCCCTAAAACAATAACCCATAACTGATATAATCGATTCAAAAAACCTGAAAAATTTTGCTTAAATTTATGTTGAAATGTTGATGGAGTTTGAAAAAAAACCAGCTGTGTGATAAATGTTACTTGATGTATAAAATAAACTGACAATATTTGTATTATAAAATTTACAAATAATACAATTTACGATTATGGAATATTTCGGTTATTTAGCGTCCATACTTATTGGTACGGCGTTAGGGCTAATTGGTGGTGGAGGAAGTATACTTACAGTTCCTGTTCTAGTATATCTATTTTCAGTGCAACCCGTCGTTGCGACAGCGTATTCACTTTTTATAGTTGGTCTAACGAGCGCTTTAGGTACAGTAGGATATTTTAAAAAAGGATTGGTTAACATCAAAACTGCTATCGTTTTTGGTATTCCTTCTGTTATTTCCGTTTTTACCACGAGAGCATTAATAGTACCTGCGATTCCTAAAGAAATTTTTACTACAGGAAGCTTTACATTGACTAAAGACCTCTTTTTAATGCTATTGTTTGCTATAATAATGATTATTGCATCCTACAGTATGATTAAAAAAGACAAGAAAAGTACCGCAGAGGAGCCACAAGAACAAAAATTTCATTATCCGCTCATCATTGTTGAAGGTATGCTCGTTGGCGTTATTACTGGTTTAGTAGGTGCTGGAGGGGGTTTTTTAATCATCCCAGCCTTAGTTATTTTAAGTAAACTACCCATGAAGGAGGCAGTTGGTACTTCATTAGTGATTATTGCGGCTAAATCTCTTATTGGTTTCTTTGGCGAAGGCGGAGAAACTGCAACTGACTGGCAATTCCTATTTACGATTTCAGCATTTGCTATCGTTGGAATATTCATTGGGACAGCTTTATCAAAAAAAATCGATGGAGAAAAACTAAAACCCGCATTTGGTTGGTTTGTTTTATTAATGGGAATTTATATTATAACAAAAGAGCTTATTCTAAAATAAATTCTCGTAAAACTTAAGTCTACAGGCAACAAATTGTTTATTACTATAATCGATAGTTATACTATCTTAAAAATTTACACAAAATATCAAACCATTATCAGGTACTTATCATCGGTGGAGAAAACGCAGGACTTTCTGTAGCTTCAAAATTGCTTATCAAAAAAAGTGGTCTTAAGATTGGAATCGTAGATCCTTCAGAAAAACATTATTATCAACCTGCTTGGACACCTGTAGGTGCTGGAATTTTCGACATTAAAAAAACTATCCGTAATGAAAAAGATCTTATCCCCAAAAACACGACTTGGATAAAAGATGCAGTTTCAGCATTCGACCCAACTACAAACACAGTTAAATGTATTTCTGGAACTGAAATCACTTATGATTACTTGGTGGTTTGTCCTGGAATTCAATTGGATTGGAAAAAAATAGAAGGACTTAAAGAAACATTAGGCAAAAATAATGTAAGCAGTAACTACTCCTTTCAATACGCACCCTACACTTGGGAAATGATCAAAGATTTTAAAGGTGGTACAGCAGTTTTCACAAACCCATCAACACCTATTAAATGCGGTGGAGCTCCTCACAAAATCATGTATCTAGCTTGTGATTATTGGCGTAAAAAAGGGATTTTAGATAAATGTGACGTGCATTATATCTCGGGAGCGAGTATGATATTTGGTGTAAAAGAATATGCAGACACATTACAAAAGGTATTAACCAAATATAACATTCACACCCATTATGGAGCTAACGTTACTGCGATCAACGGAGAAACGAAAATGATTGAATTTGAAACCAAAGAATTAGATGATAATTTAACACAAAAACTATCTTCGGAAAATGGAGCATCCTACGAAACCGTAGAAAACAACTCTACACTGGACCTTAAAAAGCTAATTCTGAAATTTGATATAGCCTTCCTTGTTCATGCACAATTAGCTCCTGACTTTATAAAAACCAGTCCTTTAAGAAATGATGCAAATCCGATGGGGTATGTAGAAGTCGACAAATACACACTGCAGCACAGTCGTTTTCCAAATGTGTTTTCTTTAGGATACAGTAGCAGTGCTCCTGCCAATAAAACAGGAGCAGCGATACGCAAAAAAGCTCCAGTAGTTGTAGCGAACCTATTGGCGGTTATGGAGAATAAAACTCCTACAGCGCGCTACGAAGGCTATAGTGCTTGCCCAATTCCTAAACAATACGGAAAACTAATGCTGGCTGAATTTGATTATTCAAATAATCAGACAATGACATTGCCTATCAATCAGGCAAATCCAAATTGGGCTTTTTGGATACTTAAAACTAAAGTATTAGCCTGGTTAGATTGGAATAAAATTTTAAAAGGAACTGCCTAACTGTTTGATCTTCTTTACAGCTTTACATAAGAATATTTAAAATAACACAAAACAAAATGTTTGATTTGTTATTAGTTAAAGAGTAAAAATAACTCGGTTGTGTAACATTAGTCACAAGCTGCAACCTATTTATCGCCTAGTTTTGTAAAATAAATTAAAACCTAAAAAATAAAAGATATGTTTTTTCAACACATTTACGACAAGAGTCTTGCACAAGCAAGTTATTTTATTGGCTGTCAAAAAGCGGGTGTAGCGGCGGTAATCGACCCTAAAAGAGATGTCGACACCTACCTTGAAATTGCTAAGCAGAACAATATGAAAATCACTCATGTTTTAGAAACACATATCCACGCTGACTTCCTTGCGGGATCAAGAGAATTAGCTGCTTTAACGGGAGCAGAAATCTACCTTTCAGCCGAAGGCGGAGCAGGGTGGAAATATGAATTCCCGCACGTTGACATAAAAGGGGAAGATGTTTTAAAAGTAGGTAATCTAAAATTAGAGGTTATACACACTCCAGGCCATACTCCTGAAAGCATCAGTTTTCTTTTGACCGATACTCCTGCTAGCGATGAACCCGTAATGTTATTCACGGGTGACTTTGTGTTTGTAGGTGATGTGGGAAGACCTGATTTGCTTGAAAAAGCAGCAGGAATAAAAGGAACTCAAGAGATTGGTGCTAAACAAATGTACCAATCGATCAACAAATTTGACGCTCTTCCAGATTTTCTGCAGGTATGGCCAGGTCATGGTGCAGGTTCAGCATGTGGTAAGGCTTTAGGAGCTGTTCCAAGTACAACTGTTGGTTATGAAAAAATAAGAAACTGGGCATTCCAACATAAAAATGATGAGGAAGGTTTTGTGAAATATTTATTGGAAGACCAACCGGAACCACCCAAGTATTTCGCAATGATGAAAAACCTCAATAAGGTAGACCGTCCGCTTCTTACCGAAGTTCCAACATTAAAAAAACTAGACGCTGTGGAGCTATCGTCAGCTTTAGCAAAAGGAATAAAATTAGTTGATGCCAGAGACAAAACGGAATTTTCTAAAGGTTTTATACCTGGAAGTATTAACATACAAGGGAATGATTCCTTTGCCACCTGGGCGGGATGGTTTCTTAGCTATGACGAAGCTTTTATCATATTGGCTGATGAATCTAAATTAGATGATCTTACTAGAAAATTAATGAGAATTGGACTGGATAACATTTATGGTTACATCCCTTCGACAGAAATATGGGAAGAAAAGAATGGCGCCATAGAAACAGTGAATCAAATCACAATTGAAGATTTCAAAACGCTACAGAAAGACGAAGACGCACAAGTTGTAGACCTTCGTGGTGTTACCGAATATAATGCGGGACATATCAAAGGAGCCGATAACGTATTTGTAGGTACCTTACCTAGCAATCTAGATAAAGTCAGTAAAGATAAAAAAGTGGTAGTCCACTGCCAGTCTGGTGACAGGGCTGCTATTGGCTATTCCTTATTAGCTAAAAATGGATTTAAGAATATCTCAAATTATTCTCCAGGAATGGCTGAATGGGTTAAAGAAAATAATCCAACTGAAAACTAATTAAAATAAAAGATACAAATGGATAACTTAATAAAAAAAGATGCTTTCCTAGTAGATGTACGCACAGAAGCTGAATTTGCTGAAGGTCACGTAAATGAATCAACAAATATACCATTAGACCAAGTAGCCCCGCAATTGGAAAAGTTTACAGGAAAAGAGCAAATTGTTGTTTTTTGCAGAAGCGGAAATCGCAGCGGTCAAGCCAAAATGATATTGGAACAAAATGGTTTCAAAAACGTCATTAATGGCGGTACCTGGCAAAAGGTAAAAGAGGCGATCAGTAAATAAGCAACAGTGACATTAAAATAATGTGCAGTTTAAAACAAATATTTTTCTTGTTTTAAACTGCATACTTATTTTTTTAGATATCTATTTAATGTAAACAACGACGATTTGATTTATATTGTGTTTATAAAAAGCATTTTATTCTTTAAATTAATTTAGATAAAAAACTAAATTTGTCAGTCTCTTCAGAAATCCTACTAGGACTATAGCTGTCTAGTAAACAAATACGAATGGACAACTGATTCAAATGAAGAGAACAAAATTGAAATGGAAACAAAAAACACAAAGAACAAAGATTTAATTTTAAGGGAGAAATTAGCTTTACAGCGAACTTTATTAGCTAATCAATCCACTTTTCTTGCCTTTTTGAGAACGTCAATGTATTTTTTGATTGCAGGTTTGAGTTTGAGAAACTTGTTGAAAATTGAGAATAGCTTACTAATTGAAATAGTATTGTTTATTACTTCATTTATCATTTTTATATATGGGATATTTAACTATTTCAAGCATAAAAAATCCATTTTAGAGAGCAAAAAACACATAGGTGAATACCAGTTAGAGTATTACAAGTTATAGTAGCATAACTATTTTTGAATTTTAAAACAAAAACAAGACAACAATTGGAAATGAATAACGCAAAACTCGGACTAAAAGAAAACTGGAAACAGTTCACCCTTTTGATCATCGTAAATGCCTTCGTGGGCGGAATGATCGGAATGGAAAGAACCATTATTCCAAAATTTGCCGAGATTGAATTTGGTGTCGCTTCAAAAACGGCCATTCTGTCTTTTATAATTGCCTTTGGTATAACCAAAGCAGTTACTAATTATTTCGCGGGTAAATTAGCGAATCGATATGGCAGAAAAAATCTACTGTTATTTGGATGGTTTTTAGCATTGCCTATCCCCTTTATTCTGATACATGCAGCCTCATGGAATTGGGTGATTTTTGCTAATATTTTATTGGGGATCAGCCAAGGATTAACATGGAGCAGTACAGTAGTAATGAAAATCGATTTGGTTGGAGAAAAAGACCGCGGTCTGGCAATGGGACTCAACGAATTTGCGGGTTATTTCGCCGTTGGACTGGTTGCTTTCCTATCTGGCTATATCGCAGAAAAATACGGAATTACCCCCTACCCTTTCTATCTGGGAATTGGAATTTCAGTAATTGGATTTTTATTGACTTTGTTTTTTATCAAAGACACCCGCTTATTTGTACAAGCAGAGAGTACATCCAATAAAACCGAAGAACTTGATAATATTTTTATCCAAACCTCTTTCAAAAATAAAACTTTAAGCGCAATAACCCAAGCCGGACTAGTTAATAATTTGAATGACGGAATGATTTGGGGACTTCTACCCATCGTCTTGCTTTCGATGAATTACGATTCTCAAAACATTGGTGTTATAGCAGCTATCTATCCGACGGTGTGGGGCTTCGGTCAACTATTTACTGGAAGAATGTCTGATCTTTATTCGAAAAAGAAAATGCTCTTTTGGGGAATGTTAGTGCAGGGTATTGCGATTCTATTTATTCCGTTTGCACAGGAATTCTATCAATTAGCTAGCATTTCGGCAGTACTAGGTTTGGGAACCGCATTGGTATACCCTACTTTTTTATCTGCTATTGCACAGGCGACAACTCCGCACCAAAGAGCCGAAAGCATAGGTACGTTTAGACTCTGGCGGGATTTAGGTTATGCGCTAGGCGCCATCATTTCAGGAATAACAGCCGATTTATTTGGCTTGAACTATGCTATAATACTAATAGGCCTTATTACAATTATATCGGCAGTAGTTATAGAAATCCGGATGCCAAAAGACAATTAATATATTACTAGAGAAAAGCAAACATGAGCTGGAAAAAACCAAAAAAAGCAAGCATTCAAAATATTGCTTTTATTTTATTTACAGCGCTATTGCTTTTTAGTCCACTTGGCACTTTTGTTAAAGTACAATTAAACCGACTGCTGGCCTTTTCGCCAAAGACAATTATAGCATCAGAACAAAAATAAATTTTATGCAACCAATGGCAAATAATCGATGCTGCTGGAAAGACTATATCACTGGATCGATATAAAGGAAAATTAGTTTTCATTAATTTCTGGGTCACTTGCTGTCCTCCTTGCATTGCCGAAATGCCAAGTCTGCAGAAGTTGTACAATGACTAGCATAATAAAATTGTTTTTTTATTTGCCACCACGGATTCCTTCGAAAAAGCGAATGCCTTCTTGATTAAAGAAAGCTTAACCCTACCTATTTATCAATCAAAGACAAATCCTCTGAGAGTTTGCCAATTCTTTTACAGCCTATGTAGTCGACCAATTATAGTGATGCTTTTAAGTATTTGATCTACCGTAGAAGTTTTATAAGCCAAGTGAACACGCATAGTCAGTTTACGGGAATGGATCCTAGGGTATTTTAATTGTTATTTGTCTCTAAATAACTATTAAATAAAAAGATTATAATTGTGAGCTGGATACTACTCATTATTAATTATTTTTAAATAAAGGTGTGTGAACTTAATGATATCTAGTAGTTGTGGGTAATTCTCCAAATAACAGAATTAAATTGACAAAAATGAAAGATGACCCAAATGCAATAATCAAAGAACGGCTTAAAAATATTGAGGATCGTATTGCCCGCTTATCATTCTTAAAAGCACACTTGTTTAGCTTCAAAGAAGATATTGTGAAAATTGACGAACCGATCCGAGTTTTTGAAGGTATTTCACTTTTTTATTATTATTCTCTTTCACAATTTATTTTGGAGATTAACAAGCTATTTAGTCAAGATCCTTGGGAATATTACAGTATTCCTAAACTAATAAATCATATTGACTCTACTATTAAATATGTCATATGGCATAAACAAAAACTGACATTTCAAGAAATTACTAAAGAACAATACAAACTAGGAGAGTTAATTTGGAGTGGCGGAGAAAAAACAGAATGGTTTGAAGTAGCTACAGGTGATGACCTTAATAAGGTTAAAAAAATAATTAAATCTCAAAATGAGGCAATTGAGCAAAATAAAGAGATAATTGAACAAGTGAAATTGGCTAGAGACAAGGTAATTGCACATTTAGACAAAGACTTTCAAAAGTATAATATTAAAATCCCTCTAGAATCTGTAGCAAAACTATTAAACCTTGCTTTTAATATATTCAATGTATTAAATCTAGAAATTAACGGCTCTAGCATGCACGTCGAATCAAAGGCTATTTCATCCATAAAACCAATAGAAAAATTCAATAAAATACAAAGGTTGATAATTGAAAAGAAAAGAGCGCGTGTAGAAAATATTTCAATTGAAGAACTGCGTGATATTCTGAAATAAAAACTACTTACAACACGCTCTATATTTAATGCTTAAATCGGGGTAAGGAAAGTTCTTCTCTCGTAGTTCGTTAAAGTGTAATTTTGGATTTTAGCGACCAAACTTAAAAGTAAAAAGTTTAATTATTAGACCTTTGGAGGTAGATTAGGTTGGCAAAACAAAGAAGTAGAAATCACTTAAAATTACAATCAAATAACCGCCAAAGGAAGGTGTTTAATGCCCCGATAATGGGGACGAGACCCCTTTTACACTTTTATGCCCAAAGAATGAAACGCAGGTTTTGGTGACGTTAATGCGATAATGACCAAGATACAATATACGAACCCTCAAAAGACATTCAAATCTCATCTGGCAGTGGGATATTTTGCTTTGCCCGACGTGAAAACATTTGAATTAAACAAATATGGATTCCCTTCTTATATCCAAACAAATGCCGAAATCCGTCACCAATTTCAGGGTATGTTGAAAGGTTTTGACGCACAATTATTGTACGTGCACAAATTTAATGTTGGTGAAACTTATGGCAACAAGAATTTTGTTTTCAATAAAACCAATATGAGTAACATCAATTTTATCCTCAATTTTAATTTTTGATTATGAAGCGTGATGTGATGGAAATTCCAATCGTCGCGCCCAGTGAATTGAATTGGAAACGACAATCTGATTTCTTGCCAAAGTCCTTTTACCTGGGCCCGGGTCACAGGTGAAACCCTATGGGGTTTTAAAATACGTTTCTAATTCTTTTAATATATCAACCACAAAAAAATGACAGCCGTACCGAAATGCCTTGAAACCTTGCTGTCCTTTTCCTCAGGCCATGCATAAATCATGAGATTTGATCTTTTACATATTGTAGTGTTAAAAAAATTAAGCTCTTTTTCCCTAAGTAAAGAGATGCCACTGTTGTTATAATATATTCTACAATTAGGGTAACTACAATTTCGTTAACTGTACCTTTGTAGCGTGATTAGTATGTTACAGACATAAAAAAACTAAATCTAGATTAGACAAAACAACTTTAAGTAAAACGATTTAAAATGAAAAAAGCAGCCTTATTACTGTTTTCAATATTAAGCTTAACTAGCTGTAAAAAGGAAAACACAAAGTCCCAAAATGCAGAAGACAAAACGGAAATGACACAAACTGTTCAGGAAATAGCCAAGTTTAAAGGACAACAAGTTACGGGGGTTAGCGTGTCGCAGCAAGGACGCATTTTTGTAAACTTTCCACGCTGGAGACCGGCTGTTATCGCTTCGGTAGCAGAAGTGGTTGACGGAAAACCAATTGCGTATCCCAATACAAAATGGAACAATTGGGAAATAGGCCAAGAGGTAAACTACTCTGTTTTTGTTGCCGTACAATCAGTCGTGGCTTTTGAGAATGATTTATATGTTTTAGATACAAGAAGTCCTTTATTTAAAGGGGTGATTGGTGCTCCAAAATTATTTGTCTTTGATCTAAAAACAAATATACTAAAAAGAACGTATACTTTTCCTAAAGAGAGTTTTCACAAAGATTCTTACATCAATGATTTGAGAATGGACAAAGAAAACGGAAGTATTTACCTCACGGATTCCGGTCATGCGGGTTTGATTATTCTAAAGATGAAAACGGGAAAGGCAAAACGAGTTTTAGACAATCACTTTTCAACAAAGGCGGAAGCTGATCATTTAACCATTAATGGAAAAGAATGGAAGAATACGATTCACTCTGACGGTATAGCATTAAACCCCATCAATAAAAAGTTGTATTTCCATGCTTTAACGGGGTATACATTGTACGCCATTGATGTACAAACTTTACTGAAAGGAACAGAAATTGAAATTGAAAAAGCGGTAGAAAAAGTAGCAAAAACAGCCGCTCCTGACGGAATAATATTTGATGCCAATGGAAATTTATATTATGCGGATCTGGAACAAAATGCCATTATGAAAATGGATGCTGCAGGAGCAGTCACTACGCTGGTTAAAGGAGAAAAAGTACGTTGGGCAGATACTTTTAGCATTCATGATAACGTATTATATTATACTAATTCCAGAATCAACGAAATTACTGGTCCTATTGATGATATGATTTTTGGCCTAAATACAATCAAATTATAAGGCTTTCATAAATTCATTCGACCCGAAAAGAATTAAAAAAAACCTGACTCAAGTAAGATTGTTGCCCGTTATTTTATGAATGGCGATCAACGGACCCAAAAAATGCTGAGCCATATTATGACTTTAGATGAAAAACAAGTCACAGACACCTTGGAACAAACACTACCTGAGTTTGCCAGAAGACATCGCAATATTTCAAGTATATTTTATAAACATTGCAAAAAATAAGAGGCATAATTGAAGGGATGCAGATCAATTATGACAGCCTCTCAAATGAACGAAAAATGCTCACTGGCTCCTACTGTACCATGGAATATGCGATAGAATCAGCAGCCATTTTTAACCCTTCCACTGTTGAAGGTTTCGATCAGTCGAATCTAAAGAAAGTCAAAACTCATCAATTATTTTTAAAAAGAAGAATCTTGGCTATAAATAATAATCTTCAGCTGCTATAAATTGTTGATAACATTGATAAAAAGGAGATTATATCCATTAAAGAACGATTTTTTATAAAATAGGCAGAGATACATACCCCAAATACTCATTTAGTATTATGCAAGAACTGCTTAGGAATTTGAGTTTTCGGCCTTAAAAAACTTGGTCGATAAAGCATTATCTAAACAATCAGTCAAGATAGAAAAATTGCACTCGAAGAAATAATCTGGTTGGCAGATTCATTTTATGATATACAATTTGGATCCGATTCTGAAAGACGCGGTTTTGAAAACATTTTTTTGTGTGCTTTGTTGATTATGATAAATCCGAAAAAATAATTGCAACTTATACCACTTATAATGGTCATATCATTCTTCCAAAATTGATTTCAACTATAGATTTTTATACCTTTCGTGTAATGCCTTTGTCTAGAGCCGATGCTCAAAATAAAAACCTAGCATTATTCCCTACAAAAATTAAGGGCAAGTATGCCATGCTTTCCAGAATTGATGGTGTCAACAATTACCTTATGTTTTCCGATAAGCTCACACAATGGGATAATCCTGTTATGCTTCAAGAACCTCGTTTTCCATGGGAATTTACACAAATTGGGAATTGCGGATCTCCACTTTAGACAGCAGAAGGCTGGTTAGTCATTACCCACGGAGTAGGTGCCATGAGACAGTATTGCTTGGGCGCTTCTCTATTTGATCTTGATGATCCTTCAAAGGAAATAGGTAGGCTGAAAGACCCTTTACTTTCGCCACGTGAAGAGGAACGAGAAGGTTATGTGCCCAATGTCGTGTACTCTTGCGGCTCAATTATTCACAACAAAAGTCTTATATTGCCCTACGCAGTCTCGGACTGCCCCTGTACCCATGCCTAGAAGGATTTCATAGAGCTCCTAAATGCAATGAAAAAAGTAAATAATGGATTAAAGCTTAGCTGTTTTATGTTTGTCTTGTACAATAGCGTTAAATTCTGTCCGCTAAGCATTCATTAAATATTGAAAATAAATTAAATTCATTTAAGAAAGCTTCTCTTTCACTTCCTTAACCTCTCTTCTCAATTCCATAAGTAGTTCTTTTAAACTTTCTGGACTCAAATCATCAGGTCCAAACTCTTCGGTGGCAAAACTACAGGCAAATTCCCAAATTTCAAGGATTTCTGAGGCCTTAACCTCGTAGGATTTATAATAGGCATTATCCGAATGAAGTACTAATGCATTTTTTCCGTTTTTATTCAGTCTCTTGTAAACAATCCCTTCATTTTTAGTCAGCAATATATAAGTCTTGCCGTCCATCACGTCACCCAGTTTTTCCACATAACGGCCCACGATAAAGAAACCGCTTTTATGGGGCGGCATAGAATCACCATCTACGGGGAAAGCCCTGAATTTTCCATTGCGCAACCAGGGTAACGAAATATGCTGTAGACTTTCAATAAATTCAGGATCAGAATAACCGCTGAGATAACCGGCCCTCGCTTTATGGGGAACAATTTCAATAAAGCTATCTCCTTCCCTATCCACCGTAATGGGTAATAATATCCTGTTATCCCCGAGTTTCATCAGATCATCCATGGGAATTTTCCGCACATCGACCGAAAGCAGTAGGTCAATACTGATGTGGTAATACTGGGATATCTTTTTCAGAATTTCATAAGGTGCTTCCGAAGTTCCGTCTTCATATTTGACGTATCTCCCTCTGGTTATTGCCAGCGACTCGGCTAGTTTTTCCTGTGAAACTTTCTGTTTAACCCTAAGGTTCCTGATATTATCGGAAAATAAAGACATTTTAATTTTGTTACAATTTGGAACAACAAATATACTTAATTTTGTTACAATCCGTACTAATTTTGTTGTGTATAAAATGAGATGATTATGGGAAGGGCAATTGTACATATGGATTTGGATACGTTTTTTGTGTCCTGCGAAAGATTGGGGAATTCAAAACTGGAGGGAATTCCTTTGATTATTGGCGGTGGTGACCGCGGTGTGGTTGCCTCTTGTTCTTATGAGGCGCGGACTTTTGGGGTGCGTTCCGCAATGCCCATTAAAATGGCGCTCCGACTTTGCCCGCAGGCAAAAGTAATGAAAGGCGATATGGAACTGTACTCCAAATTATCACATGAGGTGACGGAGGTAATCCAAGTAAACGCTCCAATCGTAGAAAAAGCCAGTATTGATGAATTCTATCTCGATATTACTGGAATGGATAAATTTTACGGAAGCTATAAATGGACCGACGAACTAGCACGATCTGTCATCAGAGAAACCGGTTTGCCTATAAGCTTTGCCTTATCCGTAAACAAAACGGTATCCAAAATCGCCACCGGTGAAGGAAAACCACTGGGAAATCTGGAAATACCCGAAAGCAGGGTAAAGCAGTTTTTGAACCCACTGTCCATACAAAAAATACCCATGGTAGGTGACGTAACTTTTCAACTGCTGTCCCGAATCGGCATCCGCACCATTGAGACGCTTTCAGAAATGCCTGCAGAAGTATTGCAACGCATGATAGGCAAGAACGGAATCGATATATGGAAAAAAGCAAACGGCATCGATAATAATCCCGTGGAACCCTATACGGAAAGGAAATCAATTTCGACCGAACATACCTTTGACCAAGACACCATCGATATTCAAAAACTAAAATCGGTGCTTGTAGGCATGGTCGAAAAGCTGGCTTTCCAGCTGCGATCAGAAGAATGGCTGACCTCGACCGTGGTGATAAAAATTCGCTACGCCAATTTTGACACTGAAACCAAGCAATGCAAAGTAGCTTATACCTCAGCCGATCATACCCTGACAAAAAATGTCACAGACTTATTTGATAAATTATACCAGCGCCGCATGCGACTTCGTTTGATCGGAATACGCTTCAGCGGACTCGTTCGAGGTACCTACCAAATAAATATGTTTGAGGACACCGAGGAAATGCTGTCATTATACCAAGCCATGGACAAAATGAAAAGTAGGTATGGCTTTGATGCAGTAATGCGTTGTGCCGGCGCAACATTCAAACCCAATAACAAATCCGAAATTTTGAAACGCAAATCATAACGCAATGTACCTAAACTGCCATTCTTTTCATTCTCTACGCTACGGAACCATTCCTTTGGCTGATCTAATACAGCAGGCCTCTACTTGTAATGTTAAGGCAATGGCATTAACGGATATTAATACGGTAACAGGGATTTATGATTTTATAAAAGGCTGCAAAGAATTAAACATCAAGCCAGTCGTGGGAATAGAGTTTCGCTGCAATAATCAATTGCATTATATCGGCTTAGCCAAAAATGCAAATGGGCTGGCAGAAATGAACCGCTTCCTGACCAAACACAATTTCGAAAACACCCCTTTACCATTAGCGGCTCCTGAGTTTAATGATGTGTGCATTATTTATCCTTTCGAAAATTTACCCGCGATTTTGAAAGAGTATGAATTTACAGGAATTTGTCCAGATCAGCTTCCAAAATTATTTCTCTCAGAATGGAGAGCCAGACTCGACAAAATGGTAGTCCTACAACCGATAACTTTTCGAACAAAAAGAGAATTCAATCTGCATAAAATACTCCGTGCTATTGACACCAATGTCATTTTATCAAAACTTACTGCAGACGATTATTGCAAAACGTCTGAGGTAATGATTCCTTTGGAGGAATTGTTATCCAAATTTGAGGAGTATCCGCAAATTATTGAAAACACGGGAAAACTCATTGACGCATGCAATTTCGAATTTGAATTCAAAACACCCAGAAACAAAAAGTACTATTCTGGAAGCCGGGAAAGCGATATGCAGCTTCTGACGAATCTAGCTTACGAAGGATTATCAAAAAAGTACGGTAACGACAATCCGCAAGCCAAGGCAAGAATCGAAAAAGAACTAAAGGTGATTGACCAACTGGAATTCAGCGGTTATTTCCTGATTACTTGGGATATCGTTCAATACAGCATCAGCCAAGGATTTCTACATGTCGGTCGCGGCAGCGGAGCCAACAGTATCATTAGCTATTGCCTTGGGATCACTGCCATCTGCCCTATTGAACTGGATTTATATTTTGAGCGCTTCCTGAATGTCAACCGTAAGAGCCCACCCGATTTTGACATTGACTGGTCTTGGAAAGAACGCGATACCATTCTGACGTACATTTTTGACAAATATGGTGCTGAGTATGTCGCTTTTTGCGGAACCAACGTGGAGTTTAAATACCGCTCTATATTTAGAGAAGTAGGTAAAGTTTTTGGTTTACCCAAAGAAGAATTAGATCTGTTAGCCAAAAACCCGATGCAGTTGCACGATAAAAATCCAATCGTAAAACTAGTCCAGGAATATGGAATGCTACTCGAGAAATATCCTAATCAAAGAAGCATGCATTCCTGTGGCATAATCATTTCGGAAGAACCTATTACTAATTATACCCCTTTGGAAATGCCCCCAAAAGGTTTTCCAATCGTGCTGTTCGACATGCACGTTGCAGAGGACATTGGCTTCGAAAAGTTTGATATTCTAAGTCAGCGCGGTATTGGCCATATCGATGACAGCGTAAAGCTGATAGAGAAAAATAGAGGAATCAAAGTCGATATCCGTGATATTGCTTTATCCAAAAATGAGATAAAATCTAATGCCTTTCTGAGTCATGGAAAAACTATTGGCTGTTTCTATATCGAAAGCCCGGCTATGCGTGGATTATTGCGCCGTCTCAAATGTAACAACTACAAAACCCTTGTTGCGGCCTCGTCAATTATCCGCCCAGGGGTTGCCCAGTCTGGTATGATGAAAGAATACATCTTCCGCCACAACCATCCGGATCAGTTCGAGTATTTTCATGATGTTTTTAAGGAACAACTTGGCGAAACCTACGGTGTTATGGTCTATCAGGAAGATGTAATTAAGATCGCCTTACATTACGCAGGACTTCCCGCTGCCGATGGGGATATTTTGCGTCGCGCCATGAGTGGTAAAGGCCGTTCGAAGGCCGCTTTACAAAAAGTGAAAGACAATTACTTCGCCTGCTGTGCTCAAAAAGGGCATTCCGTAAAGTTGAGCGAAGAGATATACCGACAGATAGAATCCTTTGCGGGGTATTCATTTTGTAAGGCACACTCCGCTTCTTATGCCGTCGAAAGTTACCAAAGTCTCTATCTCAAAGTGTACTACCCTATTGAGTTCATGGTCGCCGTCATTAATAACCATGGCGGTTTTTATCGTACCGAAGTCTATGTGCATGAGGCAAAGATGTCTGGGGCGACCATACACAACCCCTGTGTGAATAAAAGTGAACACGAAACGACATTGTACGGTATCAACGTTTATTTGGGTTTTATGCAGCTCGAAGGTTTGGAAAGCAAAATAGCGCATTTCATACTTAGGGAACGGGAGACAAACGGCGAGTTCAAATCATTAGAGGATTTTATCAACCGCATTCCCATAGGTATTGAAGGCATACAGATTTTGATTTTTATAGGAGCCTTCCGCTTTACGGGTAAAACAAAAAACCAATTATTGGTGATTGCCAGACTAATCCTAGTCAACTTCAAACCCGAAAACAAAAATCTGCTGCTCCTTCAGGAACCGATAAAAGAATACACGCTACCTGTACTCGAACGCTCCGCTTTTGAAGATGCTTTTGACGAAATTGAGCTTTTGAGCTTTCCGGTTTCCTGCACCCCATTCGACTTGTTACAGACAAAATATCGCGGACAGGTATTAGCAAAAGACTTATTAAGCCATCATAAAAAAACCGTAAAAATGCTAGCCTATCTTATTTCTAGGAAACACGTCCCTACTAAAATGGGAGCCATGTATTTTGGAACCTGGGTTGATCACGAAGGAGAATATTTCGACACCGCACATTTTACAAACAGCCTTCAAAAATATCCTTTTCAAGGTGGAGGATGCTATCTGCTTCTTGGAACCGTTGAAGTTGACTATCATTTCCCCACAGTTACCGTCAGCAAAATGGCCAAAATGCCGTTTGTGCCCGATCCGCGTTATTCTAACACAAACGACAGGCAATATAAAGTACATGAACATATTAAAGAAGATGTAAGCATGACACATCGGGCACCCTATCCACAAGAACACGAAATTAATCTGCCAAGGCATAAAATGGTTTAAAACCGACTATAAATTAAAAATATCATGTCAATAATTAAGCAGTAGTCACATCAGGTCGGAGTATTTTCGAAGCTTTTATATACTTGGATGTTTAGCACTATTTTTATCTATAAGCAAAACCAATATTGATTAAAAGTGGAGCTAATTTCCTTTCGTTATTCCCTATTTATCAATATTCTAAATGTTTTGTCAGTAAATAAGTTTTATTACGTCTAATTATTTAAATATCTTTATACAAAAATAATATGCGCTTCTATTTATTTATTATTATCTACTTTTTCTGCATGATGGTTTCTGCACAAAGCAGTATTCCACAGCTGCTAAAAAACTTGAATAAACAAAGCGTTGCGTATATCAAAGTCGACGAGCTAAAAAGCAAAAGTGAGCTTATTTATCTTGATGCACGCGAACCAAAAGAGTTCAACGTAAGCCACATCAAAAACGCAATTCAAGTTGGTTTTGACCATTTTAAAATACAAAACGTCACTTCTGCGGTAAAAGATAAAAATGCGACTATCGTTGTCTACTGTTCCATAGGTGTTCGCAGCGAGAGAATCGGTGAAAAGCTATTAAAATCGGATTACAAAAATGTTTATAATTTATACGGTGGTATTTTCGAATACAAAAATACAGGCGGCAAAGTCGTAAATAACCAAAATATAGAAACGGACAGCGTGCATGCCTTCAACAAAGAATGGAGCGTTTATCTAACTAAAGGAATCAAGGTATATGAAAACTGATGCCTTACTCGTTTTTATCCGAAATCCCGAATTAGGGAAAGTCAAAACACGTTTGGCAAAAACCATTGGTGATGCTGATGCATTAAGGGTATACAAAGACTTGCTTCATCATACCATGGAACAAACCAAAAATATAGGCTGTGATAAATTTGTTTTTTATGACAGTGAAATTGTTGAAGGAGATATTTGGACAGATGAAGTGTATCAAAAAAGAATCCAGTCCAAAGGCGACCTAGGTCACAAGATGCAAACTGCATTCGAACTGCTTTTCGAGATGGGATATACAAACTGTATTATTATTGGCAGTGATTTATTCGATTTAAAATCGGAATTAATTGAAACTGCTTTTACGGAATTACAAAAAAACAACGTGGTATTGGGGCCCGCAGAAGATGGCGGTTATTATTTGTTAGGTCTAAAAGAAATGAACGGCAAATTATTTAAAAATAAGGATTGGGGGTACTTCATCCGTTTTTATAGCTACGATAAAAGATTTAGAAAATCATAAAATACATTTAATGCCGACCTTAAATGACATTGACACTTTTGAAGATTTAATGAATAGTACTTATAACTATCTTCAAAATAACTTAAAATAAGAAATGGAAAAATACATCGACATCTTTATCAATTCATATAGCGGTTATTTCAATTATCTAATTAATGAAATTTTATATTGGAACTGGGATAATTACTTTTATGGCTTAGTAGCCATATCTCTTGTCATTTGGACACTAGAAATTGCTTTTCCTTGGAGAAAAAACCAAGCCGTATTTCGTAAAGACTTTTGGCTTGATTTATTTTATATGTTTTTTAATTTTTTCTTATTGAATCTCATCCTTGTCATCGCGTTATCAAATATATCGGAACAGCTGATCAACGATTTTCTGTCGTTTTTCGGAGTCCAATTAATCTCGATTCAGCTTTTCTCCATATCAGAATTGCCAAAACCCATCGCTTTATTGTTATTTTTTCTGATAAGTGATTTTATTCAGTGGAACGTTCATCGATCGTTACATATGGTTCCCTTTTTATGGAATATTCATAAAACACACCACAGCGTAAAAGAAATGGGGTTTGCAGCACATTTTAGATACAACTGGATGGAACCTATAGTATACAAATCGATACTTTATGTACCTATAATTTTGATAGGTGGTGTAAACTTACAAGATGTTTTTATTGTTCACTTTATAACTATTGCCATTGGTCATCTGAACCACGCAAATTTAGGTTGGGACTATGGTTTCTTTAAATATATTTTCAACAATCCTAAAATGCATATTTGGCATCACAGTAAAAAGTTACCCAATAAGTATGGAGTTAATTTTGGAATTTCGTTAAGTATATGGGACTATTTATTTAAAACCAATTATGTACCAAGTGACGGAAGGGGATGTCGAAATTGGGTGTTGAGGGGCGAAAATAAGTTCCCGAAAAAATTTATAACACAAGAACTCTATCCTTTAAAAAAAATAACATTCCTGTTGTTTGTCAGGAATGAACCTTATTACTGTCTATTTTTTAAATAACTAAATAATACTACTAATGAAAATGTTTTTTATAAGCCTGCTACTTTTGCCGTTTCTTTCTTGTGGAAAGAGTGGACAGAACACCAAAATTCCTGATTTAGCTTATCCAATAACTAGCTCCGAAACGATACAAAGTGCAGATCATGCTAAGTGGAATATCTTGCTACAGAAAAACGTCTCAAAAAATGGGATTGTAGATTATAAAGGATTTCAAAAAGATAGCAAGCAATTGCAATCGTATTTAGATGTTTTGGCAGCTAACGTCCCTACAAAATCGTGGTCAAAAAATGCAGTTTTGGCCTATTGGATTAATGCTTATAATGCCTATACCGTGAAATTAATATTAGATAATTATCCCGTTAAAAGCATAAAAGACATCAATGATCCTTGGGGGAAAAAGTTTTTCACTTTAGGAGATAAAAAATACAGTCTTGAAGAAGTGGAGCATGAAATTCTCCGTAAAATGGACGAGCCCAGAATCCATTTTGCTATCAATTGCGCTTCTTTTTCTTGTCCAAACTTATTAAATGAAGCCTATACTGAAGCCAATTTAGAAAAGCAATTAACTACCGTTGCCAAAAGCTTCATTAATGACAAAACCAAAAATACCATTACCTCTAATAAAGTGGAAATATCAAAGATATTCGATTGGTTTTCTGGAGATTTCAAGAAAAAAGGAACTGTTATTGACTTTCTGAACCAGTACAGCAGCATTAAAATAAATAGCAAAGCAAAAATTAGTTATAAAGAATACAACTGGACATTGAATGATTAAAATTTCGATCATTATACCCATATACAATGAAGAAGAGGCAATTGATCAACTTTTATTATATATTGAAAAAAATGTAACAAAATCGATACCGTTTGAAATTATAGTCGTTGATGGAGGAAGTACTGACAGTTCAAAAAAAAAAGTAATAGAACACCAAAATGTCACTCTTGTTACCTCTGAAAAAGGAAGGGCCAAGCAGCTAAATGCAGGCGCCAAAATTGCAACTGCTGAACTGCTATATTTTTTACATTGTGACAGCTTTCCGCCTAAGGACTTTGACCGTTTCATTATGGATCAGTTGCAAAAAGGGAATAAAGCGGGGTTGTTTCCGAATGAAATTTGATTACTCACATCCTGTTTTGAAATTCTCCCAGTGGTTTACCAGAATAAATCATATTTCCTGCCGTGGGGCGGGTGACCAATCTCTATTTATAACTAAAACACTATTTAATGAAATAAAAGGCTTTTAACGAAGACTATATCATTTATGAAGACAATGAGATCATTTCCAGATTGTACCATAAAAAACAGTTTGTGGTGATTCCTGAAGATTTGATTACTTCGGCAAGAAGATATAGGGAAGAATGGTGTCTGGCGTTTGCAATACCATTTTGCAGTTATTCACTTAAAACGAAGATTAGGACATTCAGCAGAAAGCATGTTGAATTACTATAAAAAAAGAATAAAATAGCGAGCTAAAGTCTTGTAATCATTTTACAAAAATTAAAAACAATCATTTACTAAATATTAAAAACGATACGACAATGAATAAAAATTTTGCTACTATCTTGTTTTCCATACTTGTCTTTGCAGGATGTAAATCAAATGAAGAAAACGAAAGCTTTACACAAAAAATTGAAAGAGGGCACCAAAAAAGAAAAGTTTTTAAATAAGCAAGCCATTCAATATGATTTTAAATTGGAGTTTGGAGGGTCAAGAAAGAATGAGATGCTAAATTTACTATTCTTACCAACTCTAGCCAAGGAGTAATTGAGTATAAAAACGGCGCCAAAATTATTTTTGATAAAGACAAAGTTTTCTATTCTCCAAATATCCCAAATGAAAAAGGATGTGCGCTTTGATGCTTTTACTTGGGAATATTTTTTCTTATTCCCTTATAAATTGACTGACCCAGAGAACAAAATGGAATCCATACGATAACAAAGAAGCCAATCAGGACAAATACCTTAGCCAAAAACTTACGTTTGAATCAGGTACGGGTGACGCTCCAGATGATTGGTATGTGGTCTACGCTGACAAAGCAACTAATTTAATTGAAAAAGCGGCCTATATCGTTACTGCAAATGGAACTAAAGAGGAAGCAGAGAAAAGTCCTCATGCTATTCAATATTTAGAATATAAAGATATCGATGGAATTCCTATCGCCACAAAATGGATTTACTGGGAATGGAAAGAAGGTCAAGGACTTACGAATAATATTGGAAACGCAAGACTTAGCAACATTAAGTTCGTTTAGCGTTAACGAAGACACTTTCAAAGCGGATTCAAGCTTTAAAACAAAATAAAAACTATCCCCCTTACGTCTAAAATAATACCTTTATAGTTGAATAGCCATTCTTAATTGCCATAATTATTTAACGAAAGCCTTTTTCTATGGAACATATTGTCATCATTGGTAACGGAATTTCGGGGGAGCGACGCTCGCACGACACATCCGCAAACAATCCGATTCAAAAATCACGATCATTTCTTCGGAAGCAGAATATTTCTTTTCTCGAACGGCCTTGATGTACGTTTTTATGGGACATATGAAATTCGAACATACGCAACCTTATGAAAACGATTTTTGGAAAAAGAACAACATCAATCTAGTGCATAAGGCGGGTAACAGAAGTGTCGAAGAAAGAAAAAGTCTCTATTATTGGCAGATAATTCAAGCATTCCGTTTGATAAATTAGTAATAGCTACGGGTTCCACTCCTAACAAATTTGGTTGGCCCGGTCAGGGTCTAAATGGAGTGACAGGTCTGTACGACAAACAAGATTTGGAAGCATTAGAAAAAATGGGCCCCCACAACAAAGCGCGCCGTTATTGTAGGTGGAGGTCTAATTGGTATCGAGTTAGCCGAAATGCTAAGTTCGCCGTAATATCCCAGTTACTTTTTTAGTTCGAGAGAAGAGAGCTTCTGGAGCGGTGTTTTACCTTATTGGGTGAAAGCCAGAATGATCAATCGTCATATTCTGGAGCACCATATCGATTTACGTTTGGAAACAAGTTTAAACGAAATTGTTTCTGATGAAAATGGTCATGTAAAAGCCATTGTAACGGATAAAAACGAGACTATAGAATGCGAGCTTGTGGGCCTGACTGCAGGAGTTTCTCCAAATATCGGTTTTTTGAAAAATTCTGGAATTGAGTTGGGGCGCGGTGTTATGGTGAATCGTTTTTTCGAGACTAACGTCAAAGATATCTACGCCATTGGCGATTGCGCAGAACAGCACGAAGGCATAGGTTATCGCATGCCCATCGAAGCGGTTTGGTATACAGGAAGAATGATGGGCGAAGCCCTTGCACAAACATTGACAGGTAAACCAACTCAATACAATCCAGGTCATTATTTCAATTCGGCTAAATTTTTAGACATAGAATACCAAACCTATGGATGGGTTTTTGCAGAGCCAATGGAACATGAAACTCAATTTTATTGGGAACATAAAGACGGTAAAAAAGCAGTTCGAATTTCCTTTCATAAAGAAAGTCGCATGTTTCTCGGCATCAATACTTTTGGAATACGCTTGCGTCATGAGTTCTTTGACAAGGTGCTTACAGATGAAAAAACAGTTGATTATGTTATGCATCATTTGGTAGAAGCCAACTTTGATCCTGAATTTTTTACCAGCTATTACAAAGAAATACAACAGCAGTTTACAACCGAATTCATTGGATTAAAAATAGAATAAAATGAGCAAATCAGTAAAAAATATTTCCATCGCTTCCCATCAAGACAATAAGTTAAGCACCATTCAAAAACTAGGATTAACAATAGGTTTTATTGGACTTGTTCATCATGACATTGGCCTTATTTAACATCAACTTCCCAAATAAAACAATTTGGTTTACTGTGTCTATTTCCTCCATATTAATTGGAGTAATAATCTATTCAAGAAACACTTATTTGACTAAACCCGCAGGGATTAGTAATAACGGACTCTACCATAAATCACTTACTAACCGGGGTGTTTTTGCTTATATGCTGGGTATTTTACTAACTTCATTTTACGTCGTACTATATTGGTATCCCAGCTATTTAGGTTTTGGGGGAAAATGGAACGGCAAATTCTGGCATTGTCGGTTTCTTTGACCCTTTTAGTTATTTTATAAATGGACATGCAGCTAGTCAATGGTTTGTATATGGAACCTTTTATACTCTTGCGATTTTAGGTTTTGGGTTACAAATTCATTTTAAAAATATAGAAACAATAAATACCAATTAGTCCGCACTATTTCTGTAATGTTTTTCCAATTGGGTTTTGCCTTCCTAATCCCTGAAATTCTATCTAAATTAAATCCTAACCTACCTTATTTCGCTAAAGACTTGAAGAATATGTGGCCCTTAAACTACTATTTCTTTGAAGAATGGCATTTGAAAAATATGATCCAAGGTGGAAATCTGGGAATATTTATGCTAATTTTTGTGGTGTTGCCATGATATTTTATTATTTCACCGATCCTGACCTATTTCTATGGGAAAAGATGGTATTGCTCTTGGGTTTGTGGCTGTGGAGGTTTGGCAGAAACGGCAGGAGATCCTTTTCGTCATTTGTCAGATTCAAGCCAAACATCTTGGAAAATAGAACGTTGGATGATCCATTCAGTTTTGGTCTTCTCGTTTGTAACCACTATTGCGGTAATCTTCACTTTCTTGTCCAATAATCCTGAGTTGAGTTTTATAACGAGAAACCAATTTATATACGGGATCGTGAGCTTTTTAATCCTTTTTACTGGGGCTTTATATTACTTCAAACGTAAAGATTTAGATGCAGATGCTAAATATACTATGCTATCATTGGTTGCCATAATCATTATTGCAATAGCAATTAATTTCTTTTCTGGCAATCAAAATATTCTTTTTATAGATAGCTATGCCTTAAAAAAATGGTACGGTTTTGCTATTGGCGCTGCATTTAGTGGTGTTATTGGAGTAGGCTTTTACCCTCTGTTAGGAAATCGTGTTTGGTGTCGTTTTGGATGTCCAATGGCCGCCATTTTAGGCCTTCAACAACGTTTGTTTTCTAAATTTAGAATTACTACGAACGGTGGGCAATGTATCTCTTGCGGAAATTGTACAACACAGTGCGAAATGGGAATAGATGTAAGAAGTTATGCTCAAAAAGGAGAAAACATCGTACGTTCTTCCTGCGTAGGTTGCGGAATATGTGCGGCAGTATGCCCTAGAGGAGTATTGAAATTAGAAAATGGTTCCGAAGAAGGAAGGATTAATTCGAATGAAATTCTATTAGGAAATGATGTCAATTTGATGAATCTACTCAACAATAAATAGAGTGAAAAAAGGAATATACATCTTGATTTTATTAGCTTTTTTAAAAGTATCTGCGCCAAAAAAGCTACTATAAAGAGTACTACGAAAATGGAAAAACAAAATCGGAAGGTTGGTTAAACCAAAATAAAAAAGTGGATTACTGGTTTTACTATTTCGAAAACGGAAATAAAAAAGAAGAAGGTCATTTTAAAAATAACAAGAAGTGTAACTGGTGGGGTTTTTTACAATTCTAATGAAGAAGTCAACAAAAAATCTCAGTTTGAAAACGATGAAACGAATGGTTTTTCCCTGTTTTATAGAAACAGTCAAATTATTCGAGTCGAAAAACATGTTATGGGTAAAAAAATAAAGGAATGGAATTCATCAGCTGAATTCAAAAAAGACAATAACAGAAGCTTCTTATGAGTAAAATAAACGTAATTATTCCCGCTTATAACGAAGAAAAAGCTATTGGCAAGGTCATTGCTGAAATTCCAAAACTAGTTCATGAAGTAATTGTCATCAGCAACAGGTCAACGGACAATACGATAAAAGCTGCAGAAGCTGCTGGCGCAACAGTACTTTCAGAAAACAGAAAAGGCTATGGTTATGCCTGCTTAAAAGGAATGGAATACATTGCTAACCAAGAAATAAAACCTGATATAGTGGTTTTTCTGGACGGTGATTACTCAGACTACCCAGAGGAATTAACTAAAATAATTGCTCCAATACTAAATGACGATATCGACTTTGTCGTTGGGGCAAGAGTAGATTCCCTAAGAGAAAAATATTCGATGACACGACAACAAATTTTCGGAAACCGGCTTGCTACTTTTTTGATGGGGCTATTTTTTTAAGGCAAAATTCACTGATTTAGGGCCTTTTCGAGCGAATTAAATATGAAAAACTGCTAGCTTTGGACATGCAGGACAAAACATACGGCTGGACCGTGGAAATGCAGCTAAAAGTCTTGAAACAAAATATGAGCTATGTTGAGATTCCCGTACGTTACAAAAATAGAATCGGGCTATCTAAAGTATCTGGAACGGTTAAAGGATCGGTAATGGCAGGAATAAAGATAATCGGCTGGATTTTTTAAATATACCTTCAAATAAAAATATGTTACAAGTTTCCTATATCATTTTATTTATATACGCCGTCTCCATCCTGTTGATATTTTTATATGGTTTGGCGCAGTTTAATTTATTGATCAATTATCTAAAAAACAAAAAACAAATAGATCAGTCCGCCCAGTTTGACTTTTCTAACGGGGACATATTTCCTACAATAACAATTCAGCTACCCATTTTTAATGAAAAATACGTAGTGGAACGTTTGTTGACCACCATCGCTGCATTAGAATACCCACGAGAAAAATTAGAGATTCAGGTTTTAGACGATAGCACTGACGATAGTGTTGTTGATACTGCCCGTTTAATTTTAAAATTAGCAAACACTGGATTGGACATCAAGCACATCACCCGAAGCAACCGACTGGGTTTTTAAAGCGGGAGCCTTAAAAGAAGGTCTAATTACTGCAAAAGGGGAATTCATAGTGATTTTTGATGCGGATTTTGTGCCTCAAAAAAACTGGCTACTGGCGCACTATCCCTTATTTTAAAGATTCAAAAATTGGTCTAGTTCAAACCCGTTGGGGGCATTTGAACAGGAATTATTCCGTGCTTACAAAAATACAGGCTTTTGCACTTGATGCACATTTTACACTGGAGCAAGTTGGACGAAACTCCAAATCTCATTTCATCAATTTTAACGGAACGGCTGGGGTTTGGAGAAAAACCTGCATTCTCGATGCCGGAAACTGGGAAAGTGACACCCTTACCGAAGATCTAGATTTGAGTTACAGGGCACAATTAAAAAAATGGCAATTTAAATACCTCGAACATATTGAAACACCCGCTGAACTTCCCGCCGTTATCAGTGCGGCACGTTCCCAACAATTCCGTTGGAATAAAGGGGGTGCTGAAAATTTTAGTAAAATAGCATCTCGAGTCCTACAGTCGGATACTACTAGGATTCAAAACCAAAGCCCACGGTATTCTGCACTTATTGAACAGTTCGATGTTCCTGGCACTTTTTACCATGGCGATTTTGAGTATTCCAGTTCTTTTTATCAGACATGAATACGTGCAATTTGAAGCCTTTTTTAACATCCTAATCTTTTTTATCATTACCTCCGTTCTCTTTTTTATTAGTTATTGGGTTTCCTACAAAAGCATACATGGCGGCGGTAGCAAAAACTTCATTCAATATGTAGGTTTGTTTGTCACTTTCTATACGATTGCTATGGGGTTTTCGTTCCATAATTCTGTCGCCGTTCTGGAAGGCTTGTGGGGTAAAAAAAGTGAATTTATACGGACTCCAAAACTGAATATTGAAGGCCTGAAAGACAAATGGAAACAGAACAATTATCTCTCTAAAAAAATATCTAAGAATGTATTTATCGAAGGTGCATTGATGCTTTATTTCACTTTCGGGATCTACAGTGCTTTCTTATTGAATGACTTCAGCTTAGTGGCTTTACACAGTATGCTTTTCTGTGGATTTGGATTTGTTTTCATAAAATCCATTACTGATCCGCGATGAATTCTACCGTTATAAATAACCTAAAGTCATACAGCTACCTTGCAGCAAGTCTCGGTTTATATGGATATATTGCTTATGTACTCGAACGAACCGATTTTGTAGCGCTCATCATTTCATATAGTTTGTTATTTGTATTGTTTTTTTCAAATTATACAGCTTCAAAAGAATAGCTTTATTTTTCTAATTACTGCCACAATACTATTCCGATTAGTTTTTAGTGTGGCTTTACCCAATCTTTCTCAAGACTATTTTCGTTTTATTTGGGATGGTCGCCTGTTATTAGAAGGAATAAACCCCTATCTGCATTTACCTAAGGATTTGATGGCTCAAAACGGTTTTTCTTTGGCTAATGCCCGTGAACTTTATACCGGAATGGGAAGCTTGAGTGCGAGTCATTACTCTAATTACCCTCCTATCAATCAATTTTTTTTTGCCATTGCTGCCTTTTTTAGTACTAATTCTGTAATTGCTGCAGTCATAGGAATGCGAGTAATCACCATCATAGCAGATCTGGGAACTTTTTATTTTGGAAGCAGATTATTAGAGAATTTAGGGCTGAAAAAATACCGTATTTTTTATTATCTATTGAATCCATTGGTTATTCTTGAACTTAGCGGAAATCTTCATTTTGAAGGCGTGATGCTGTTCTTTTTTGTTTGGAGCATGTATTTGCTGCACGAAAACAAATGGAAAACTGCTGCTGTGATTTTAGCATTATCGATTTCTGTCAAGTTGATTCCTTTGTTATTATTACCCCTATTTTTTCAAAAGTTAGGCTGGAAAAAGGCATT
>CALJVL010000021.1 GCA_937773775.1 uncultured Flavobacterium sp. | reverse complement strand
CCCTGGTTCGGATTCGATAATTTTATCTTGGGCTGCAAGTATTTTCAAATCTTTGATTATTTGATTTCTACTTTGAGTATCATCTAACTCTAGCTTAGCTCCTATTTGTTTGTAATTGAATGCTTTATTAGCACTTTGCGATAATATTTTTATAATTTTTTCAGAGAAATCTTTCTCTTTTTTTACCGGCTTTCTTAGTCTTTTACTCATAAATCTGTTCTTAAAAGTCGAAAATTACAAAATAGTTAACAGTTATCGTAAAATAGGGCTGTTTTTTAGATAAATTATAACTTACATAATAGTTGTATCTTTATAAAAACAATGAAAATGGAAGCATTTATCACCATCGCTATTTTTGACTACATTCATGAAATTGAAATACTTAAACACCGATTAGATCAAGAAGGAATTCAGTATTATTTTGAGAATGAATTAATGTCCTCCATAGTTCCTATGTACACAACAGCACTTGGAGGAATCAGACTTAAAATTCATCCTAACGATTTTGTTATTGTTAAGGCAATTTTACAAGAAATGAAGTATGACAACAATTTAAAAATAATTTAATTTTTTTGAAAGTTGTCAACATATATATAATACAACAAAAAGAAAAATTAAAATTAAATTATTAATTAATGGGTATTATAGCTTGTTAATAGGTGCTACAAAATTATTATAAAAAGTATTGTGCTGAACTTTTAATATATTATCAAGACTTATTAACATCTTTTTTAATACTTAAATATCTTATTTTTAAGAGTTTTTATATTTTAATTAACAATGGTTAATAAAGTAAAAAGTATTCTATTTGTAAATAAGTATTTATTTAATTTTTGTTAATAAACTACTTTTAAATATTGATAAGTATTATAAAAAATCAACTAACTAAATTAGGATTTTTAATGTGGGTTTTGGATTAGTTATTTTTTTAATACAACCACAAAATACTTCTAATATTCTATCTGAACTTATTAACAATCTATGTTAACTTAAAGTTAACTGAATATCAAGCAATTGCATTTCGCTATTAACAATGCAATATTTTAACATTTTACATTTAGACTATTTATTGATTTTCAATATTTTATGCATTTATAGAAATTGTTTATAACTCGATAAATACATGTCAATCTGATAGTTATACTACTAGAAAATACAACTGATTTTAAGGCTTAAATATTCTTTACAGACAAACAAATCTATCATTTTTTATATCCAAAATTCTTTTGGTAAATTTGCAGTACACAACTTAATAAAAATAAAATGAAAATCTCAATTGGAAACGATCACGCTGGTCCAGAATACAAACAAGCCATTGTAGAAATGCTTATTGTTAAAGGTCATGAAGTCATTAATTATGGAACTGATGCTGCAAATAGTGTAGATTACCCTGATTTCGGACATCCAGTGGCTACTGATGTTTCTGAAGGTAAAGCAGATTTTGGAATTGTAATATGTGGAAGCGGTAATGGTATTGCCATGACTGTAAACAAACATGCAAAAATTCGCGCTGCTTTATGTTGGATGAAAGAGATTGCGGCTTTGGCACGTCAACACAATGATGCCAACATAATAAGTATTCCTGCACGTTTGCATGTCCATTCCGCAAGCGGTAGAAATGGTAGAAACTTTTTTAAGTACAGAATTTGAAGGAGGAAGACATCAAAACAGAGTGGATAAAATTTCTTGCTAAGGAAATTACTTTATTTATTTACTGTTTATTATAAGTAAGTCAGATTTTTTAAATCTGGGCTTTTTTGTATTTTATGATTTTATGGAGTATAACGGTAAAAAGAAGCAATATTTGAAAGAATAAGATTCCCATAAACTTTGGTAAGTATGCTTTTTTTGAAGTTTTGTGTCTAAAAATCGTCATTGCAAGCGCTGCGCCTAAAGTTCCTCCAAAAATATCAAAACTTAAAAGAGTTTTTTCAGAAATTCTTTTTTTATTTTTTACCGCTAGTTTCTTGTCGTATGCAGTAATCAGAAAAGCAAGACCATTGAGTATCATATAAAAGTAGAATAAAATTGACATTTGCATAAAATTTTAGGATAAAAGATATTATTTTAGTTATTCGAAAAACATTAAAATGACCAACATACAATTCATACTAAAATCAGTTGCGACAGCAGCGATTAATATTCAAAAAACGGTACAGCTTTTACAAGAAGATTGCACGATTCCGTTTATTTCCCGATACCGCAAAGACACGACAGGAAATCTTGATGAAGTGCAAATTGAAAGTATTTCAAAACTTCAAAAAGAATTCGAATTCATTGTCAAAAGAAAGGAAGCTATTTTAAAATCCATCAATGAACAAAATGCGCTTACTGCTGAATTAGATAAAAAAATCCAGGGAAGTTTTGATTTGCAGGAACTAGAAGATTTTTATTTACCGTATAAAAAGAAGAAGAAAACTAAGGCAGATATGGCACGTGAGAAGGGATTAGAACCTTTGGCAAAAATCATTATGGCACAAAATAATGATGATGTTGATTTTATGTCTACTCAATATTTGAATGATGATGTATTAAACGAGGAAGCGGCACTGCAGGGTGCACGAGACATTATTTCCGAATGGATTAATGAAAATATTTATGTGCGCAAGCAATTGCGGCGTTTATATGAACGTAAGGCAACTATTACCACCAAAGTTGTAAAAACTAAAAAAGACGAAGAAAGTGCCCAAAAATTCAATCAATATTTTTGATTGGTCAGAACCTCTGACAAAGGCTCCACCGCACCGATTATTGGCAATACTTCGTGCCGAAAAAATGGGTTTTATTAAGTTTAAAGTCGAAGTTGATGTTAACGAGGCTTATGATATTATTGATGCAGTAGTTTTAAAAAGTCAAAATACAACTACGCCGCACATACAACTAGCTATCGAAGACAGCTACAAGCGATTGCTGAATCCGGCAATTTCAAACGAAGCACTACAAGAAGCCAAAGCTAAGGCTGATGCCAATTCGATCCAGGTTTTCGCCAATAATCTTGGACAATTGTTGCTGGCGGCACCTTTGGGAGAAAAACGAATTTTAGCAATTGACCCAGGTTTTAAATCTGGTTGTAAAATTGTTTGTCTTGATGAAAAAGGGGATTTGCTGAACAACGAAACTATTTATCCGCACGCGCCCCAAAAAGAGGAGGCCATGGCGATGAAAAAAATTCGTTCGATGGTCAATGCGTATAAAATAGATGCCATTTCAATAGGTAACGGAACTGCTTCAAGGGAAACGGAGTTCTTTATTAAGAAAATTGCTTTTGACAAAGCGGTTCAGGTATTCATAGTTTCAGAGGCAGGAGCCTCCGTTTATTCCGCTTCCAAAATTGCAAGGGAGGAGTTTCCAAATTATGATGTTACTGTTCGTGGTTCAATTTCTATTGGGAGACGACTTTCGGATCCATTGGCTGAATTAGTAAAAATTGACCCCAAAGCCATCGGTGTAGGACAATACCAGCATGATGTGGATCAAACTAAACTAAAAGAGGAATTAGACAATACAGTGGTTCGTTGCGTAAACTCCGTTGGAATAAATATAAACACCGCGAGCAAGCATTTGTTGAGTTACGTTAGTGGAATAGGGGAGAAGTTAGCTGAAAATATTGTTAATTACCGTTCAGAAAATGGTCCTTTTGAAAACAGGAAACAGCTTAAAAAGGTACCTAGATTAGGAGAAAAAGCGTATCAGCAAGGGGTCGCTTTTATCCGAATTTCAAACGCAAAAAACCCATTGGATAATTCGGCAGTACATCCCGAGGCATACGCTATTGTGGAAAAAATGGCAAAAGATCTGAAACTGACCGTGAATGATTTGATTGCTAACAAAGAAAGAACGGCTTTAATAAAACCAGAGAACTACATTACCTCAGAAATAGGTTTGTTGGGATTGAAGGATATTATAAAGGAACTTGAAAAACCAGGCTTAGATCCCAGAAAATCAGCTAAAGTATTCGAATTTGATCCAAATGTTAAAACGATAAAAGACGTAAAATCAGGAATGATTTTGCTCGGTATTGTAAATAACATTACTAATTTCGGTTGTTTTGTTGATATAGGCGTGAAAGAAAGCGGACTGGTTCATATCTCCCAGCTTAAAGCAGGATTCGTGAGCGACGTAAATGAGGTAGTTAAATTACACCAGCACGTTCAGGTAAAAGTAACTGAGGTGGATGAAGACAGAAAACGAATTCAGTTGACGATGGTAATTTAAGCTCATAAAAAAAGTCCCGATATTTCGGGACTTTTTTTATTTTTTTTCGTTTACGCTTTCTTCTTTTTTATCAGTTGAAGGCTCTTCTTTAGCGGCATTTTTAAATTCTTTAATTCCGCTTCCTAATCCCTTCATTAATTCTGGAATTTTTTTACCACCAAAAAGTAATAAAACAACTGCTAATATAACTAGGATTTCTGTAACACCAAATCTTCCCATGATTGAATAATTTATGCCGAAGCAAATTTCTAATAAATCTTGCAACAAAGGTAAATAGAATTACTTAATATGAATTCAATTTAAGTCAATTATTTAATTTCAATAACGTTAAAAATATATTAATTTGAATTTATGATTAGGACTTGGAGCTCAGTATACAGTCAAAGTGCTTTATTGACATTAATTATTATATTTGTAAAATAAAGAAAATGTATGTTTAAAGAAAGATTGAAAAGGACAAAACTCCGCAATAAATTATTCATAAAAAACCGGTTGGTCATTTTGAATGAGGATACTTTTGAAGAAATTTTTTCATTAAAATTGAACCTAATGAATGTTTTTATAGTAGCTTCCGTTGGCGCTATTTTATTGATTTCAGTCACTACTTTTATTATAGCCTTTACTCCTTTGCGTGAATTTATTCCAGGTTATTCCTCATCTAAATTAAAAAGGGATGCAACAGAATTAGCTTTAAAATCAGATTCTTTGACTCTGTCATTAAAGAAAAATGAAGCCTATATATTAGCAATTCAGAAAGTACTTAACGGGAAGCTGGAATACGCAAAATTCAATAAAGATTCAATATTGGTATCTAGTGAAGAACCGATGCCTAAAGTAAAATTATCTGCTTCGGATGAAGAATTGGAATTAAGGGATCAAGTGGCAATGGAAGAAAAAAAATCCTTACCAAAGAGTCCAAAAAAAAAGAAATAATAGTTAAATGACAATAAAACTGTTTCTTTCAACTCTTAGTGTGAAAAATTTATAAAATTAGTAGTATAAAATGTCAGTAAAATCAATTGCAGCAAAAATATTTGCACAAAAAATATATACGAAAACCCAAGCTTGGTCGACAAACCCCGTTGCGAGCCAGCAGGCTGTTTTTAAAAGCCTTATGAGGGATGCAAAAAAGACCGAATTTGGTGTGGACCACAATTTTGGAGAAATAAAAACGTTTGCGGATTTTGCTAAAAATGTCCCGATTCGGGATTATGAAGATCTAAAAATCTATGTTGAAAAAGTAGTTAACGGTGAAGAGAACATACTCTGGAAAGGGAAGCCACTATATTTTGCCAAAACATCTGGAACAACTTCAGGAGCAAAATATATTCCTCTTACCAAAGAGTCTATGCCTTATCATATTGAGGCTGCTAGAAATGCCATTCTTCATTATATACATGAAACTGGAAATGCAGATTTTGTTGATGGTAAAATGATTTTTCTGCAGGGAAGTCCGATTTTAGAAATAAAACACGGCATAAAATTTGGCCGATTATCTGGAATTGTAGCTCATTTTATCCCAAAATATTTGCAAAAAAACCGAATGCCCTCTTGGGAAACGAATTGTATAGAAGATTGGGAAACTAAAATTGATGCTATTGTTGACGAAACTATAAATGAAAATATGACCGTGATTTCCGGGATACCTTCATGGGTCCAAATGTACTTTGAAAGGTTGCATCAAAAAGGAGGGAAGAGTGTAGGCGAAATTTTCAAAAACTTTAATTTATTTATTTACGGAGGTGTTAATTATGAGCCCTACAGAGCTAAATTTGAAAACCTGATAGGTAGAAAAGTAGATTCAATCGAATTGTTTCCAGCTTCAGAAGGTTTTTTCGCCTACCAGGATTCTCAAAAAGAAAAAGGAATGCTGCTGTTGTTGAACGCAGGAATTTTTTATGAATTTGTCAAGAGTGACGAGTTTTATTCTGATAAACCAAGACGTTATACCATTGGAGAAGTCGAATTGGAAGTTAATTATGTTTTGATAATTTCGACTAACGCAGGACTTTGGGGATATAATATTGGAGATACGGTACAGTTTACGTCATTAAAACCGTATCGGATTATCGTTTCGGGCAGAATTAAGCACTACATTTCCGCTTTTGGCGAACACGTGATTGCCAAGGAAGTAGAAAGCGCTTTACAGGAAGCAATGGAGGGAACAACCGCGCGAGTGAATGAATTTACGGTTGCTCCACAAATAACACCTGACAGTGGTTTGCCTTATCACGAATGGTTTATTGAATTTGAAAATGAACCGGATGATATTGTGGCTTTCTCAGAAGCTATAGATGATGCTATGAGAAAGCAAAATATGTATTATGACGATTTAATTGTTGGAAACATCTTGCGAAAAGTAGTTGTCACAACAGTGATTAAAAACAGTTTTCAAGATTATATGAAATCCATAGGGAAACTTGGAGGGCAAAATAAGATTCCCAGGCTTTCTGACAACAGAAATATTGTAGACTTATTAAACAAGGTATAAAAGGACTACATTTGAATATCAATACTAATAAAAAAATGAAAGAAACTAAAAATATATCACGATCAAGAGCACAAGAATCATCAGCTGCAATAGAGAAAATGTACATAACAATGCGTCATTTATTCAACAGGGGTTTTTATAAACCAATGGGAATATCTGGAGATACTTTGCGTGAAGCTTTATTGGCACTTCGCCCAGAAATATATGGAAATATTGCTGAGGAAAAAGTAGAATTAAACGGCCTTTTGTATGTTATTGAACGTCTTCCTTTAGGAATTGAGGAATGTCGATTTATTAACCTCACTTCGGCTGAGGGCTACTCTAAATCACATTTTCAAGCAATTATTCCACCTAAAAGAAAAAGAAATTGTTATAGAATAGATGAGGAACAAATGAATGTGGAAATCACTCGTGGCCGTTCGGACATTTATGATATTTTAACCCATCTGACTTTTATTTTTATCGAATCCCATAAAATTAGAATCCGAGTTTTATTAGATGATGCCGGTGAATTTTCACGCGATTGGATCAAACTGCAGCACGCTGTCTCCCAAAACAAAAAGTTAACGCTTGTAGAAAAGGAGAAGGCAATCTCACATACTGCTAATATTCTAGGGAGATCCTTTGAAGAAGTATTAGACATATATGATGCATTTGGTTCAGTAGCGGCTCCGGATCGTTTTTTACATGTTATCTATTGGTTAGGGAAACTAGCCATTGAAGAAATTATAGACAACAAAAAAAGAACCATAACCTTTAGTCCTATTCTAAGGGAACGACTTGGACATCACATTCATGGCGAAATCTGGGCGACTAACATCAAGGAGGTTTTAAAAGAAAATAAGCTTTTGGATCGCCCCATCCATGTTATAAGTGCTAATATGCACAGCGTGATGAATTCAATCTTTGCTACGCCTGTCTTAAAAACCCAGTTTAAAGAGAAATCTGATTTCTTTATTTATGAAGAATTAAGCAAATCGGGCGCAAATAAAGTTCGAAACATAGTAGAGGAAGTAGCATTAAAGCATGGAATGATTTCAATACCGGATACCTCGGGAACTAATATTGATGTACAAATTTTTGACACTGCCAAGATTAATTGGGTTCATTCCTCATTTCCCACAGCGAAATTAGGGGATAAAAAACCGGTATTGATCGTAATGGATTATGCTTTTGGAGAACAAGCTTATGAAACGGTTGACGAGTTGTTAAAACCGTTCAAAAAGGACACGCTACTCAATGTAGAATCCATTTCTATCATGGGGAAAGCGGGTATTCTGGAGGGCGGAAAGGGAGATATAATGATTCCCAACGCGCACATTAACGAAGGAACGGCAGATAATTATTTTTTCGAAAATGAATTAACAGCCGATATGTTTGAAGGTAATGATATTGCCGTTTTTGCAGGACCAATGGTTACTGTATTGGGAACTTCGCTGCAAAACAGGGATTTATTAAAGTTTTTCCATGAATCTACCTGGGGAGTGATAGGTCTGGAAATGGAAGGTTCTTATTATCAAAAAGCCATTCAATCTGCTTCAAAAATTAGGAAAAGTATACCAAAGAATGTAAAAGTGCGTTATGCCTATTACGCTTCAGATAACCCTTTGCAAACTGGAAGTACTTTAGCTTCAGGTGGTCTAGGAACAACGGGGGTAAAACCCACTTATTTGATTACCATTAAAATATTGGAACAAATTTTCAACGTAAATTAGAATTACAATATGAGTGCAAACTTATCCTAATACAATCCCGAAGATCAGGAGATTGATTTGATGTTGTTTTTTTCAATATTTAAATACTTTTTTATTCAGATGTATTCCGTTTTTTATAAACTAGATTCAATTAATTAATGCAATTTGTTAGGAATAGAATAAAGATAATTTTTCTAATGTTATTTATTGTCAATTTGATTGTGGTGACATCTGCATTTTATATTTTGCCAAATCGTTTTTTTTATGATGCGTCTGATATTGCCCTTGAAAAAGGAAATGAAATTGGATTTTTAGGTAGTTATCTACCGACGATACTGTTTTATAAAGTAACAGGTTTACGTTATTTGCCTTTTCCTTTAATTGCTTTGATACAATATCTTATCCTTATTTATACCTTATTTAAAATAGTTCTGCTAGGTAATTTTGATAAAATAAACGTAAAAAACATTCTTGTCTATTTAGGTTTTTTATGATGGCAATATTTTTTTCGATGCCTTCAAAAGAGTTCATTAGCTTTTTATACTTGGCTTTGATTGTGTTTATATATATGAATCGCAGCATTTATTTTTTGAAATCAATCGTGTTGATGATGTTTCTTTTAGCTCTTTTCGGGGTTTATACTGCCCCTATTTTCTTTTAATCCCAATTATTGCTTTTGCAATCTACTTGGTTAGTTTGATGAAATTTAGAAACAAAACGGTCACAACTATTTTATACGGATTAATTATGGCTGTTTTTTCTGTCCTTGAGTTATGGGCTGTTGAATGGACAGTATTTAACTGAAAGCAGCAGCGAAGTCGTTAATATGGATAGGTTGCATTCCGCGGACGCTAACTCTATGATTTCTTTTCCTGTTAAACCAGATACCTGGTGTGGGGAAACGATAGGAATTTTATATGGTTTCGTTTCTGTTAATATTCTAGTAAATGGATTAAAACTCCTTTTATCGCCGCAGATTATTGCTTTTGTAATTTGGGATATTTTTTTGTTTTGTATTCTTTTGGTACTTTTTTCAGGTTGTTTGAAAAACAGGAAAAAGTACAAATATGAATTATGGATTCTATTAATTTTGTTTTCTTATTTTATTGTTCAAGGAATTTTCGAATCTGATTTGGGAATCGCAATTCGTCATAAAATGGGAGTTTTTCCGCTAATCTATTCCGCATTATATTATAAATATTTCAGAAAAGAACTTCAGTAAAATTTTCAACATTTTTATATTTTTAATAACAGCTACCCGAAAGTCAAAAATAAAAAGTGCCTTAGAATCGCGTATTTTTGATTTTGCGAAACAAATAATACTTTATGGGACTCTTCAGGCGAAACAAAAATATCAAAAAACCAGTTATTCGACAAATTATTAACCTAGTTCCTCGATGGATGATCGAATCTTGTGCTAAAAAATACAGGTCCGACAAAGGATGTAGTAAATACAAGACTTACGACCAATTTGTTGCATTAACTTACGGACAGCTTAATAAGTGCTACACTTTAAATGATATTTCCACTGGAATTGGGGTTAGCGAGACTTTTATTGGAGACTTGGGACTGGCTCAAAGTCCAGCAAGATCTACTATGAGTGATGGCAATAAAAAGCGGGATTGGAAAGTATTTGAATCCTTGTATTATAGGCTTTTGAAACATTACGAAAGGATCTTGAAAAGCGAATCTCAACGTAATATTATCAAAGAGATTAAAGACCAAAATATAAAATTGATTGATAGTATCACAATCAGCCTGTGTTTAAACATGTTTGATTGGGCAAAGTTTCGGACAGCAAAAGGGGGTTTAAAAATACACACGTGCTGGGATGACAATTTACAAATTCCGGACTTGGTAAATATAACAGAAGCAAAAATACACGACCGGTACGGCATAGGTCAGTTAGTTTTTTCCAAAGGAACAATTGTAGTGGAAGACAGGGCTTATTTTGATTTTACATTGATGCTGCATAGAATTCAAGCTGAAAATATTTTTGTTACTCGCATTAAGACAAATACAGTGTATAAATCCATCCAAGAATTGGACTTGCCTGATGCGGAAGATCAAGATATTATTAAGGATGAAATTATTGTTTTAAACAGCAACAAAGCCATAGAGACAGGGATTAGTGAACAAAAACTAAGATTAGTGCATGTTTATAAGCAAGACGAAAACAAGGTAATTGAAATCATAACCAATAATTTAGAATGGTCAGCTAGAACAATAGCTGATTTGTATAAAAAGAGATGGGATATTGAACTTTTTTTCAAGGCAATGAAGCAAAACCTACAGATAAAAACATTCCTAGGCACAAGTGAAAATGCAGTTAAATCGCAAATTTATATCGCATTGATCAGTTACTTATTGGTTGAATTGATAAATAGAACGATATCTAAAAAGACAAAGTCTTTCTCTAGTCTGGTTGAAAAAATTAGAGTCTGTTTAGTGTATTATCTAAGTTTAGATTATGTATGCAATCAAGTTGGAGCCAAAAAAATAAGGTCAGAACCAGAATTAAAATTCAGTTCTGACTTATTTTCAGCATAATTTTTTAATTACAACCTGTTTAAAGGATGTATGAATTGTTTTTTTGATTTTTAGTAAAACTTTCGGATAGCTGTGATTTTTAATCAAAAGAATTCCTCGAGGCTTTGCCTCGGGGTCACAACTAAAAGAGTAGTATATTTGTTTGATGAGTGAACATGTTTTCAAACGGCACAATAAAAGTTTGTTACTTTATCATTTGGTTTATCCAATAAAGTATCGAAGAAATGTTTTGTCTGCAGAATTAGAAATAAGTTTGTAAAAATATTTCTGAACTGTATGAAATTCATTTTATTGAAATTGGGACAGATGAAAATCACGTTCATTTTTTGATACAGAGTGTACCAAAAATTTCTGTTGAAATTATTGTTAGAGTAGTAAAAAGTATCACTGCAAAAGAAATTTTCCGATTGCATCCAGAAGTTAAAAGTAAATTGTGGGGTGGTGATTTTTGGACGAGTGGATATTATATAAATACAGTTGGACAATATGGAAATGAGAATGTAATTTAGAAATACATTCAAAATCAAGGAGAATAAAAGACTGTTTACAAATTGTTTAACAAAAATCAGCTAGGGTTAACTTTTGAATAACTCGATACCTCGAGGCTCTGCCTCGGGGTAATTCATTTCGATAAATTAAACGTTTGTATTAAATCTTCGACCTTTTTAGCAAGATAATGAACTGATTCGTTTAGAATTTGTTAAATGTTTTTTTATACCTTGCAACTGTAAAATTTTATTATGAAAAGAATACTGATTACCGGAGCTGCGGGTTTTTTAGGGTCACATCTATGCGATCGCTTTATCAAAGAAGGATACTTTGTAATAGCGATGGATAACCTTATAACGGGAGATCTTAAAAACATAGAACATTTGTTCAAACTGGAACATTTTGAATTTTATCATCATGATATTACAAAATTTGTTCATGTACCGGGTGAATTGGATTATATCTTACATTTTGCCTCGCCAGCTAGCCCTATTGACTATTTAAAAATCCCTATTCAAACGCTTAAGGTAGGTTCTTTGGGAACCACATAATCTTTTGGGCTTGGCACGAGTAAAAAAATGCACGAATCTTGATCGCATCTACTTCCGAAGTTTACGGAGACCCATTGGTGCATCCACAAACAGAAGAGTATTATGGCAACGTAAACACAATAGGACCTAGAGGGGTTTATGATGAAGCGAAGCGCTTCCAGGAATCAATAACCATGGCATATCATAGTTTTCATGGTGTTGAGACCAGAATCGTGCGGATTTTTAATACTTATGGACCAAGAATGAGACTGAATGACGGCCGTGTGATTCCGGCATTTATTGGGCAGGCGATTCGAGGCGAAGATTTAACCATTTTTGGTGATGGCATGCAAACGCGGTCGTTTTGCTATGTTGACGATCAGGTCGAAGGAATTTTTAGATTATTGCATTCAGATTATGTCTATCCGGTTAATATTGGGAATCCGGATGAAATAACAATCAAAGATTTTGCAGATGAAATTATAAAGCTGACTGGTACTAATCAAAAAATTGTTTACCGTCCTTTACCAGAAAACGATCCTTTGCAACGTCAGCCAGACATCACTAAAGCTAAAGAGATATTAGGCTGGGACGTAACAATAAATCGTGCCGATGGAATGAAAATAACTTATGACTATTTTAAATCATTGTCAAGAGACGAACTTGCAAAAGAAGAACATAAAGATTTTTCTAAATACATGAATTAGTCAATAAGTAGCTTAATTAATTAAGTAATATAGAACGCATAAAAAAACTTTTTTTTGACTAGCTTGCTTAAGTCAAATTCATAAACATATATTTTGAGCCATTGTATAGTTTTATTATACAGTGAAAAATAGGAGTATTAATAAAAACGCAACATATTTAGCCGTACAACTTTAAAAAAATACTTTTTTAGTGATAATATCATTATTTCATTAAAATTTAATTCAACAAAAGATAAAGGGAATAGTATGTTAGATGGCGAATCTAGATCAGTTAAGAAAGTCGAAAGTTACATTAGAATAGTTCAAATTATTCTTAGGGGCAAGTTTTTTGAGATAATAAACCTAAAATCATTCAGAGGATATTCATTAATAATGAATGCATCGCGAATAGGAAGATATTCAAAATACATTAGACCTATCAGCGCTGCAATCGACTTTGTGATCATTTTGGTCATGGCATATTTATTTCTTGCATACGTCGTTTCAGAGGCGTTTAATTTCTTCATTTACATAGTAACAGGCTGGAGTATAGTTTTCTTTTTTTAATCAGTTTTATAACGTATATCGTTTTTACCACTGCAATCGAAATAATTTCAAAAATAATTAAGCAAGGAGTTTTGTTCCTTCTGGTCGTCATAGCTTTTTTTTCCTTTTGCCAAAAAAGGCAGTTTTTAGTGGTAATTCTATTGCGGTTTTTATTCTGGTATAGCATAGTTTTGATTGCTATTTCGAAGTTTTTTTTTGTTTTTTTTGTTTAAAAAAGTACAGAGTAATTACTGGGGAGTTAACTATAGAAAAGGCAGTAATTATTGGATATTCTGCAGAAGCGATAGGTCTAAGAAGAACTTTTTGAAACGAGAAGCGATTATGGATACAAGTTTTCAGGATATTTTTCTGATAAATTTTCTAATCAAGATATTAAGGGGAAGTTACAGGATCTTAAGTTCTACGTTATAGAAAATAATATTGATGAAGTTTACTGTTCTTTGAATGAGGTAAGTAATCTGCAATTGAAAAATTTAATTGATTTTGCTGAAGAAAATAATAAAACGATCAAATTCATCCCAGATTCAAAAGAGATCTTTTCAAAAAAATCTAAAAATAGATTATTATGATTTTTTCCCCGTACTTTCTCTAAGGAAAACTATATTAAATGATCCATTAATCAAAGTATTTAAAAGACTTTTTGATATTGTCTTTTCGTTAGTTGTTATCATAGGGCTTTTATCCTGGTTAGTTCCATTACTTTCTATTTTGATAAAACTAGAATCTAAAGGCCCTGTTTTCTTTAAGCAAGGCAGGCCGGGAATCGATGGGAACGAATTTTTTTGTTATAATTTTCGTTCAATGCAGATAAACCAAGTGTCAGAGACGGAGGCTTCTAAAAATGACCCTAGAGTTACTATAACAGATAAGTTTATGAGAAAAACAAGTTTGGACGAGATGCCTCAATTTATTAATGTTTTACTAGGTGATATGTCCTATCGTGGGCCCGCGTCCTCATCTGTGGTGCCAAAATAAAGTGTACGGAAATAGGATTAAAAAATATACGGTTCGTCATTGCGTTAAACCAGGAATTACCGGATTAGCCCAAGTTAAAGGTTTTCAAGGCCACAATAGAAACTGAAAAGGATATGATCAATAGAATAAAAATGGATGTTTTTTTACATCGAAAATTGGTCTTTGATTCTTGATTTAAAAATAATATATCAAACCGTCGTGAACATTTATAACGGAGATGAAAAAGCATGTTAAAAATGGAAAGTCCGCTTGTATCCATAATCATTCCAACATTTAATTCTCAGAAATTCATTTTTGAAACGATTTGCTCTGTTCAAAATCAGACCTACGTCAACTGGGAAATTATTCTTGTAGACGATTGTTCCAAAGACGAAACGGTTGCTATTATTTCAAGATTTACTCAAAAGGATAATAGAATTCAAATGCTCGAATTATCTGCAAATTCTGGAACAGGAGTGGCTAGGAACGCTGCTTTAGCTTCTGCCAAAGGGAAATACATTGCTTTTCTCGATGCCGATGATTTGTGGAAACCTAATAAATTAGAGGTGCAGATTAAGTTTATGCAAGCGAATAATTTGCCAATTTACCTTTTCTTTTTATATGATTGCATAGATGAAGAGGGAAAAACATTAAACAAACGAGTGGAAGCGCCAATAAGCCTGAGTTACCTTCAATTGTTTTACTGCAATTATATTGGAAACCTTACAGGGATATATGATGTAGATTACTTTGGTAAAATTCCGATTTCGGCTATTCGTAAACGCCAAGATTGGATGCTGTGGTTAAAGGTTCTTAAAAAGATAAAAATTGCTCATCCTGTTCCTGAAAGTCTAGCATATTACAGAATAAGAGATAACTCAATTTCGACTTCTAAATTAGATTTGATAAAGTATAACTTTGCCGTTTATAGAAAGTTTCATGGTTTTAGTTTTCCTATCGCTCTAGCCTGTATGAAAGTGTTTTTTATTCGCACAATTGCTAATAAAGCCCGAGTATGTAAAGAAAATTAAAGCATAGATTTAAACTGTTTCAACTTTCCTCTTTTGTTCCTTTTTAAACTTGTTTTTCTTATAAAACTAAACTTCAAGTTGGGTTCTAAATATAGAATAATAGCTTGCTCAATTTTTTCAATTTGCAGGAGATTTAATTCAGTTTCACTGACATATTGTATCTCAAAAGTATCTGTTTGTGTTTGTTCTATCACAAATTCTTTTACGTTGCCATCATCCTCGATGACGCTTTTTGTGATGTAATAAAAGCTTAGTCCAGGTGCTTTTTTTTCCGCTAGGTAATATAGCAACATCATTAGTCCTTCCAATTAATTTTTTTAGAATCGGTTTTTCCAAGCTGCTTTTTTCATCTAAAACCCCTATATCGCCAATCTCATACCGAATAAAAGGATGTGCTTTATTAAAAAGGGAAGTAATTACAATCCTACCCTCTTGTCCGTAAGGCAATATAGCGTCATTTTCATCCAAAATTTCTATAAATAAGGTTTCCGAGTTCACTTGCCATTCTCCTTCTGGATTCTGAAAAGCTATTAAATCAAGTTCTGATGCACCATATTCATTGATAATGGGAATGCCTAATTGTTTTTCCAAAAGCAGTTTATCATTTTCAAAAAGCATTTCTGAGGTAACCATACAAACTTTAAGGGAAGGACAAATGTCTTTTAGAACGATGTTTTTTCGCTGTAAATATTTAGCAAAAAGCACAATAGAACTCGTGTATCCATTAACGTAGTCGAATTTCTTGTGTCTAAAGCGAGTCAGGAAGCTTTCCAAAACTGCATCAGATAAGTCAAAAATGGCAAAGCGAAAACGGTTGCTTAAAAAATCTTTAAATCGCTCTTTTTTATTACCTATAAAATCCAGTGGGATTCCATAAAAACGCGCTTGGTAGGAAGTATTAAAATCAATACCGTACCAGCCAAATCTATAAATGTTCGAAGCCCATGTCATAGCGTGGCAGTATTTGTCTTTGGCAAAAATAAAAGGATTACCGCTTGAACCTGAAGTTTTGTTTCGATAGATATTTTTAAGGGTGTAGCCGGAAGAAATACGTTCCTGCAGTGGTTTTTGCAAGTTTTTTTTAGTCAAAATCGGTAGTTCGTGCCAATTATTAAAACCTTTTTCACCGACTAATTCACGATAAAACGGATTGTTTTCCAAATGAAAATTTACGATTGCTCTTTTTTTTTGCTCAATGTAAGTCTCCTTATCCTTTGCAGAGAATGCTATGATTTTCAGTAAATCGGCTTTAGCCCTTTTTATCGGGTAAGCGTTTAGTTGAAGTGATAAGTCAAAAAGAAATAGCATTTTATGTGTTTATGTCTTCAAAAATAATGTTTAACGGGAACTAATAGAGAAGAATCAACAAGTTTTTAAAATTTAATTATTATTTACATACAAAAGCAATTATTTTTGCACGACAACTAAAATGACAACAGATGAATATTTTACTATTGGGTTCAGGAGGAAGAGAACATGCCTTTGCATGGAAAATGATTCAAAGTCCACTTTGTGACACACTTTTTGTAGCACCAGGTAACGCAGGAACCGCTTCGATTGCAACAAACGTCAGTATGAGTCCAACGGATTTTGATGCCATAAAAACATTTGTAATTGAGGAGAAAGTAAAAATGGTTGTTGTAGGTCCAGAAGATCCTTTGGTAAAAGGTATATATGATTTTTTTCTAAATGATGATAAATTAAGACGCATACCAGTTATTGGGCCATCAAAAATAGGGGCGCAATTGGAAGGAAGTAAAGAGTTTGCTAAAGAATTTCTTGTGAAGCACAAAATTCCAACCGCAGCTTATGATAGTTTTACCGCCGAGACCGTAGACAAAGGGTGTGATTTCCTAGAAACTTTAAAGCCTCCCTATGTGTTGAAAGCAGATGGTCTGGCAGCTGGGAAAGGTGTTTTAATTATTCAGGATTTAGCTGAAGCCAAAGAGGAGTTACGTAACATGTTGGTTAACAAAAAATTTGGTGCCGCGAGTTCAAAAGTGGTTATCGAAGAATTCCTTGACGGAATTGAATTGAGTTGTTTTGTTCTTACCGATGGTAAAAGTTATAAAATCCTGCCTACAGCTAAAGATTATAAACGTATTGGTGAAGGCGACACAGGACTCAATACAGGTGGAATGGGAGCTGTTTCCCCAGTTCCTTACGTAGATGCTGTTTTGATGGAAAAAATAGAAACACGCATCGTTAAACCTACAATAGACGGTTTCCAGAAAGATGGAATACCCTACAAAGGTTTTGTGTTTATTGGGTTGATTAATGTAAATAACGAACCTATTGTTATTGAGTACAATGTCAGAATGGGCGATCCAGAAACCGAAGTGGTAATTCCGAGACTAAAAACGGATTTAGTTGAGTTATTTTTGGCTGTAGCCAATGAAAAGCTGGATGAAATTACACTTGAAATAGACCAAAGAAGTGCAACTACTGTGATGCTTGTGTCTGGAGGTTATCCTGAAGATTTTGAAAAAGGAAAAGTTATTTCTGGATTAGAAAACATCAGCGATTCAATTGTTTTTCATGCAGGAACAAAGCTAAATGGCAATGCAGTTGTAACTAATGGAGGAAGAGTATTGGCGGTAACGTCTTATGGTGATGATTTCCAAGAGGCCATAAAAAAATCTTATCTAAACATAGAAAAGCTACATTTTGATAAGATGAATTTTAGAAAAGATATCGGTAACGATTTACTTTAAAAAGCAGCTTGCCTAATTCCAAAATTTGGGGTTAGGTAATTTATTTTTTAAAGAAAGAGTGCGCGGTAGTATCTTGGTTTTCTTCGCCGTTGTCTTCAAATATTTTCAATTGTTTGATCCAATATACCATTGCAGCAGCACCAATAATCATGAACATCCAATTGATTGTATTAGCTGCAAACCAAGATTGAAGTTCCAAAGAACGTAAAAAATCTAGGGGAGCAAATAAAATATTAACAAATAGGTATTGAATTCCTTCAAAAAATGCTTTCATATCGTATAAAATTATTTTGTTATTTTTTTAATTCTCAGCGCAAAGTATAATCTTTTTCAACTTAAGTGTTTCCTTTTTAAACAAGTATTATATTTACAGCTACAAAAGTATAAAATATCCTTATGATTACAAGTGTTTTTAGAAAATCTACACCATTAAATTTTTCTCTTGTTGTATTTTTAATTTTATTCTTTTTTTTCATTTATCAAATTCAGGATTTGAGTTGGACTGATTCTGCTTATATGATTTTTGAAAAATTCGGGTTGTTGTCTGTTTTGTTAGCGTCAATTTTCGTTGAAAACTTTGTTTCCAAGAAGAATAGACTGAGTAAAGACAGTAGTTACACAGTTTTATTCTACTTGTTATTTCTGCTTTTTTTCCCTTCTATTTTAGATAATATCAATTTAATTTTTTCTAATTTCTTTATCCTTTTAGCGCTTCGAAGATTAATTTCTCTTCAGTCACTAACGGCATCCAAAGAAAAAATATTCGATGCTTCTTTATGGGTTTTTGTAGCTGCTTTGTTCCATTTTTGGAGTATTATTTTTATTGTATTGGTTTTTATTTCTATAATGTTTCACGTTGCACGAGATTATAGAAATTGGATATTGCCGTTTATTGCTTTTTTTGCGGTTGGAATTATTTTTACGGTTTTTTCATTAGCATTCAATGTAGATGGAGTCGAATATATAAATAGAAGTGTAAAAACTAGTTTCGAGATCAGCTATTTCACTAATAATTATCAAAACGCCGCATTGTCAATTTACGCAACTGTAGCTTTATTTTTTGTCATCTCAATGTTTGGAACATTGTCAAACAGACCTTTAGTGCTGCACTCCGCGTTCAAAAAAATAGTAGCCTCCTTTTTCATTGGAGTATTAATTTTCTTGGTATCTTCAAACAAAAGTAATGATTTGCTGATTTTTACAATAGCGCCTTTGGCAATGATGGCAACGGCCCACATCGAGCTACCGCAATTAAAGCTGAAGCAAGAAATGGTTTTAGTAGTTCTTATTGCCTGCAGTTTATTTTCTTTTTTCTCTCAATTATAATTTATTACCATAAGCGAGGTCTCCTGCATCACCAAGTCCTGGAACAATATAGCTATGTTCGTCTAGCTTCTCATCTATAGAAGCAATCCAAAGATGGCAATTATCGGGCAACTTACTTTCAAGATGCGCAATTCCTTCAGGTGCGGCAATGATTACGGCGATATGGATTTCCTTTGGATGTTCTTTCTCCATCAGTTTATTAAAAACAGCTACTATTGACTGCCCTGTGGCAAGCATAGGATCAACAAGCAGTAAGTATTTCCCATTAAAATTGGCAATGGCTTGGTATTCAACTTCTATAGTAAAGTAATCGTCATTATTAGGGTGATATCTACGAGCTGAAATAAAACCGTTTTCTGCTTGATCAAAATAATTCAAAAACCCCATATGTAAGGGCAATCCAGCCCGTAAAACGGAACAAATAACCAACTGATCTGAAATTTCTGTAGTTTTTTTTATACCCAAAGGAGTTTTAATTTCGATTTCCTTATAATGCAGTTCCTTACTCAATTCATAAGACATTATTTCGCCGATACGTTCTATATTTCTTCGAAAACGCATACTGTCATTATGTACGTTTACATTCCTTATTTGGGCCAAAAAATGGTTTAGGATACTATTTGTTTTTGATAAATCATGAATTTGCATGGTTATTCTTTATTTAATTTTTTAATTACAGCAATCAATTTTGATCTTGTTTTAGCTATCAAAAATAGATTTGTTATTTGTTATTTTTTATAAAAGTATAAAAAGTATATTTGTAAGTATAAAAATATAAAATTATGTTTTCAAAACTAGCGTATTCAATATTCGAAAGAAGTATTAAAGATTATCATGAATTTGATAATGTAGACCAACCTATAAATAACCCATTCCCGAAAGACAAATTTGAACATTTATTATATGTTAAAAATTGGATTGATACGGTGCAATGGCATTTTGAAGATATTATTCGCGATCCAAATATTGACCCAGTAGCAGCATTGACCCTGAAAAGAAGAATTGATGCTTCAAACCAGGAACGTACTGACATGGTAGAATATATTGACGGATATTTTTTACAAAAATACAAAGATGTAAAAGTGAAAGACAATGCTAAAATAAACTCTGAAAGTCCAGCATGGGCATTTGATAGATTATCGATTTTAGCGTTGAAAATTTACCACATGAACGAGGAGGCAACTCGTAAAGCAGCTTCTCAGGAGCACAGAGATAAATGTCAGACAAAATTAAATATATTGTTAGAACAAAGAACGGATTTGTCGACTGCGATTGATGACTTGTTGACAGATATTGAAAACGGAGATAAATTCATGAAGGTGTACAAGCAAATGAAAATGTACAATGACGATGAGTTGAACCCAGTTTTGTACCAAGGAAAAAAGTAATTGGCAACCCATTTGCCAAATAAAATTAAACATATAGCCGTCATGAGACTTTCCGCAATGGGAGATGTCGCCATGACGGTTCCTGTTTTACGTGCGTTAGTAAGTCAACATCCAGAAATTAAACTAACAGTAATCTCTCGTCCTTTTTTTAAGCCTTTTTTTGAAGGGATTCCCCAAGTGTCCTTTTTTGAGTTTGATGAAAAAGAACGACACAAGGGACTCGCAGGATTGTTGCGCTTGTTCCAAGATTTGAAACGGTTAAACATTGATGCCTTTGCTGATTTACACAATGTTTTGCGTTCTAAAGTCATCCGAAATCTTTTTGCTTTAAGCGGAAAAAGAACAGCTTCGGTCGATAAAGGACGTGAAGGGAAAAAAGCCTTGACTCGAAGTGGAAATAAAATTTTTACGCAACTGCCAACGATGTTTGAAAGACACGCAAAAGTTTTTGAAGAACTTGGATTTGCATTGAATTTGGATAATCCTATTTTCCCAGAAAGAGCCGTTTTAAAAGAGGAGATGAGAGCGATAATTGGAGGTGAAGAGCAACAACTAATAGGAATTGCTCCTTTTGCCCAGTACGATCCTAAAGTCTATCCTTTGGACCTGATGCTGGTAGTAATAGAAGAATTGTCGAAAATCCCGAACAATAAAATTTTACTTTTTGGAGGAGGAACAAGGGAAATAGAAATCTTGGATTCCTTTTCGAATAATAAAAACAATGTTATTAATATGGCAGGTAAAGTCAAGTTGAAGCAAGAACTTGAACTGATTAGTAAGCTCGATGTTATGCTTTCTATGGATTCAGGAAATGCACATATCGCTGCGATGCTGGGCGTAAAAGTCATTTCACTTTATGGTGCGACCCATCCTTTTGCAGGTTTTGCCCCTTTCAATCAACCGATCGAAAATGCATTGGTAGCATACAGGAAGGAATATCCTTTATTGCCAACCTCTGTTTATGGCAACATAAAAGTAGCAGGTTATGAAGATGCCATGCGAACTATTTTGCCAGAATCTATCGTTGAAAAGATCAACACTTCATTAAAATAAAAAAAACTCCCTTTTTCAAGGAAGTTTCATTTATAATTCAATTATTTATTAAACGTCATCATAATCCACATAAACGCTTTCTGATGTAGGATGTGCTTGACAAGTAAGGACGAGTCCAGCAGCAATTTCTCCGTCTGTCAGAATAGAGTTTTTTGTCATTTCAGCGGTTCCTGAAATTACACGAGCCAGACAACTACTGCAGATTCCACCTTGGCAGGAGTAGGGAGCATCAATTCCTTGCTTAAGTGCTGCCTCAAGAATTGTTTGTTTTTGTGACATTTCAAAAGTGGTTTCTTCATCGTCTACCATAATTGTAATTTTCGAATGACCTTCTAGCGATTCTTTTATTACAGTTTCATGTGAGGACGTAGTGAAAAGCTCAAATTTTATGGCCGATTCTTTTACATTTTTTTCTTTTAATGCCTCAGTAACGGTTTCTATCATTGCTTCAGGACCGCACAAATAGAATTTATCAAACGCCAATTCTTTGTGTTTGTTATTCAGCACAAAATTTACGGTAGATTTCTCTATTCGACCAAACAAAGCATTTTCCACTTTGGCTTGACTGTAAACGTTGTGAACAAATAAACGGCTCACATATTTTAACTGCAAATCATGTAATTCTTGATGAAAAATCGTTCCCTCGGGTGTTTTATTCCCATAAACAAGAACAAAAGAACTTTTAGGTTCGCTTATTAACATCGACTTAATGATCGACATAACAGGTGTTATCCCGCTGCCAGATACAAAAGCAGCATAGTTTTTTTGACGATCTGCCTTAGGTTCAAAAGTAAATTTACCTTCCGGTGTCCCCACTTCAAGTGCGTCACCCATCTTTAGTCTGCCATTGGCAAATTGAGAAAAAGTCCCGTTTTTAACCGCTTTAACTGCAATACGCAATTCCCCGCTTTCTGGTGAGGAACAGATCGAGTAGGCGCGACGAATTTCTTCTCCGTCCAGCTTCAATCTTAAGTTAAGGTACTGACCTGCAATAAATGCATAGTTGGTTTTTAGTTCTTCGGGAACATTAAAAAGTATAGAAACGGCGGCGGCTGTTTCGCGTTTTACTTCTTTTATTATTAATTTTAAAAAGGATGACATGGGCTTTTTTTTACAAAGATAGTAAACAGATTAGTTTTCTTTAAATCAAAATATTGAAATTTTACATGCATAAGAATCTAATGTATAAGAACCTTATGTATATTTGTTTTTCAAAATGAGATTGTCACTTGTCTCGCAATGATTAAAAAATGAAAAACTCACAATTGTATAAAGGAAGTTTAAACACCATCATCATGAAGTTGCTGGAGGAAAATGGCAAGATGTATGGTTACGAAATCACCCAAAAAGTAAAAGGTATTACTCAAGGCGAACTCAATATTACCGAGGGCGCTTTGTATCCTGCCTTGCACAAGCTCGAAGCCGAAGGCATTCTGGATGTAGAGATAGAAAGGGTAGACAACCGCATGCGCAAATATTATAAACTGACTGAAACGGGGGAAAAGGAAACGGTAAACCGACTTGCAGAAATGGAAGATTTTATCCGGAATATGCAGAGTTTAGTGAATCCGAAACTAGCCATTTAATTTTTATGCTATGAAACTAACCACAAAACAAGTAGATGCTGTTTTTGATTATGTAGCTTCTCATGATATTAAATGGTATGAATTGCAAATAGAATTGACCGATCATTTAGTTTCGATTATGGAAGAAATGTGGAAACAAGACACGAAACTTTCTTTTCATCAGGTTAAATATCAAGCGGAAGAACGTTTTGGAAGAAATTATTTTAAAGAAATAGAAGCCGAAAGAAGAAAAATTTTGCAAAAGCAATTTAATCTGAACCAACGAAAAATGGTTTCGGAATACTTGAAATTTCCTAAAATCGCATTGAGTATTTTGATGGTTTTTGTAGTTTATAGAATATCTTTTTATTTTGAAGATATTTCATTTTACATCAAAATACTATATGGAACTTTGTTGACTCTCTCTATGCTTACAATGATTAATTGGTATCGATACAGAAAGATAAATGGTAAAAAGTTTTTATCGCTTGAAACGGTTTTGAAGGTTAACAATAGATCGATGTCATTTTCATATTTTGCTATTGTGCTTGTTAACAGCTTTAAAGAAACCTTTCCTGAAAATTACTTGTTTTACATACCTTTTTATTTTCTTTGGGTTTTGGGCATTTTATTAATCATTACGGGTTATCAGATTACCAATAAAGTCGCTTCGAGAATCAAAAACCAATACCAACTGATTTAATTTTTGCTATGAAACTAACCAACCAACAAATCACAACGATAGAAGAAACCTTTGTTTTAAACGGAGTTGTCTATGACGATATCAAGTTTGAATTATTAGATCATATTGCTACGGAAATTGAGTCGGAAATCAGTACTGAAGATAAAGCTTTTGAGGTTATTTTAAAAGAGGTGTTCGAAAGATGGAAACCGCAATTGAGACCAACATCTCATAATTTATTATTGGGTTATGGGTTTTTAGCTCCAAAGATTATTTCGGATAAATTTGCCGATGACAAGAAAAAGGAACTAATTGCTGCAGGAATTATTGCCAGTTTATTTACGATTTTAATTTTATTGATTAATAATGAGTTTAAAGAGCCATCAGTTTTATTAGCAATTGTATTTTTTTTGCAAGCATCAGCCGTAGTTGGCGCATTATTGATGACAAGTGGTAAATTATACATTTTAAAATCTAAAATAAAGACCACTCATCTATTCCGGTTTAACAAAAATTTTAATTTGCTTCTGCTTTACGGTTTGCTAATTGGCTTTGGTTGTTTCCCTATTCTGCCTTTTAATAAAAGCATAGAAATAAAAGTATTTTCCTTAATTACAACGTTGATTTATTTGTTTTTAATTTATGGGAGTCTAAAGCTTTTTTACAAACATTTTCAATTTGAAAACAAAATGAAAGTTATATGAAACTAACCACCCAACAAATAGACCAGCTGTTCACTTTTACTCGCCAGCATTATGTGGAATGGTATGATTTGCAATCAGAACTAGTCGATCATCTCGCAAATGCCATTGAAACGCAATGGGAAGAAAATCCTAAACTTAGTTTTGATCAAGCCCTAAATATCGAATTCAAGAAGTTTGGTGTCTTTGGGTTTATGGATGTGGTAGAAAAACGTCAAGCAGTTTTAGGTAAAAAGTATAACGGTTTGGTGCGGCAACATTTAAAAGATTTCTTTGGAGTCCCAAAGATTTTCTTGACTGTATTACTGACGCTGGGATTGTTTAGTGTTTTGAAGGTAGGTATTTATGGTAAATGGATTTTTATTGGTTTTTATATTAGTTTATTAGTGCTGGCATTTTATAAGTTAATCAAAGACAGTTTCCTCAAAAAAAAGAAAAAACAAACAGCAGAAAAAAAATGGTTGTTTGAAGAAATAATTCATCAATATGGGGGTTTTGCCGTAATTATTTATTTTCCGTTTAATATATTCGCTCAAATCTTTAATCATGCAGATGATTTTTTAGGAAATGACTATTACATACTTGGCTTAAGTTTCTTTTTGATGCTATTTGGTCTAGTGCTTTTTATCATATTTAAAGTTATTCCAGCCAAGGCAGAAGAATATTTACTTGCGACTTACCCAGAATATAAATTAGAAAAGCTGTAACATTTTCTTACTTTTAAATACTTATTGTAAAACCAAATCATCAAACCATGTTCAAACGTTTTATTTATCTAGAATGGAAGGCTTTTACTAGATCAGCTTCTTTCGCAACTAATATAGCTCTGAAAATCGTTACGGGGTTTATAGCCATTTATTTTACCTTGGTTTTTTTAGCTTTAGGAATTGGAGCTTTTTATATTATAAAGAAAATGAATCTAGATCCTCTAATAACAGTAAATAAATTCATGATTTACTATGTATTGACGGATTTAGTTATCAGGTTCATGTTGCAAAAAATCCCCTTGATGAACATTCGTCCCTTGTTGATTTTCCCCATAGAAAAATCCACGATTGTACATTTCTCTTTGGGAAAAACTATTTTGTCATTTTTTAATTTAGTGCATGGATTTGTTCTAATTCCATTTAGTGTTGTTTTAATCGTCGAAGGTTATGATCCAGTATCAGTAATACTTTGGTTTATTGCGCTGTTTTCATTGCTGTACATTAATAACTTTGTCAATATAATATTGAGTAATAAAGACAATTTATTCGCTATTTTCCTTGGAATTGTAGCTGTTTTAGCCGGCTTACAGTATTATCAATTGTTTAATATCACGGATTATACCGCACCATTATTTGATGCTGTTTTCAACACCTATTGGGCTTTTGCCGTTCCGGTCTTGGTTTTAATCGCGTTATATTATTTAACGTTCCAGTATTTCAAGAATGATTTATACCTCGATGCTGGATTGACTAGCAAACTTGATATCGCCAAAACAGAAGAGTTGACGTGGTTGAACCAATTTGGAACCGTAGGAACGTTCTTGAAAAATGACATAAAATTAATCAAAAGGAACAAACGATCTAAGACTACTGTGGGATTAAGCGTTATGTTTCTTTTTTATGGACTTCTTTTTTTTACAAACGGAATCGAAGCGTATAACAATCCTATAATGCACATTTTTGCTGGAATTTTTGTTTCTGGCGGGTTTCTGATCACCTTCGGGCAATTTGTACCGAGTTGGGATAGCGCTTATTACCAGTTAATGATGACCCAAAACGTTCCTTATAAAGGTTATTTGAGTTCTAAATGGTGGCTGATGGTTATTGCTACTATAGTTACCACAACAATCGCATCTTTCTATCTTTACTTTGGATTTCAGGTGTACTTAACCATTGTTGTAGGTGCAATTTATAATATAGGTGTCAATTCACATCTGGTTTTGTTGGGTGGTGCCTACACGAAAACACCAATTGACTTGAGTTCTGGTAAGGGTGCTTTTGGCGACAAAAAAGCATTTAATATTAAAACCATGCTGATTTCGATACCACAGCTGGCGTTACCTGTTTTATTGTATTGGATAGGCTCAACTTTAGCAAATGCCAATGTGGGTCTACTGTTAGTGGCATCGGTTGGATTATTAGGATTTGCTTTAAAAGACAAAGCTTTCTCCTTGATCGAAAAGATCTATAAGTCCGAAAAATACGCAACAATTGCCGCTTATAAACAAAAAGGATAAGTTTCTGTTTTCAGCAAACGACAAACTAAATCAACAATTAATCGAATAAATTTTTTCAAAAATGATACAAGTAAACAACCTTTCGAAAACATATAACGGAACAACCGTATTAAAAATAGATAATCTAGAAATAAAAAAAGGAGAAAGCTTAGGTTTAGTTGGGAATAATGGAGCAGGAAAAACTACGTTTTTTAGTCTGTTATTAGACCTGATTCAACCATCAACAGGACACATTATTAACAATGACGTTCAGGTAAACACTAGTGAAGCTTGGAAGCCATTTACAGCTTCTTTTTTAGACGAAAGCTTTTTGATAGGCTATCTCACTCCTGAGGAATATTTTTATTTTATAGGGGATTTGCGCGGACAAAATAAAGCCGACGTTGATGCTTTATTGTCTAAACACGAAGAGTTTTTTAATGGGGAAATCTTGAATAACAAAAAATACCTACGTGATTTGTCCAAAGGAAACCAAAAGAAAGTGGGTATAATCGCCACATTAATAAGTAATCCAGAGGTGGTGATTCTAGACGAGCCTTTTGCTAATTTAGATCCCACCACCGTAAACCGATTAAAAAAAGTAATAAAAGAACTTTCAGAAAATCCTGATATAACGATACTGGTTTCCAGCCATGACTTGCAACATACGGTAGATGTTTGTAGCAGAATTGTTGCCTTAAACAAAGGAGAGCTAGTAAAGGACATCCAAACCTCTGAAGAGACACTGAAGGAGTTGGAAACGTTTTTCGCTGTTTAAAGTTTTATATTTCAAAAAGAAACGTATTTTTACCGGTCATTATACTAAAACACATTTTTAAAAGTTTAATGATAAAAACGTTTACCATTGAAAATCAACTCACTTAAATATTCAATTGCAGTAGGATTGTTGTTTTTTTTTGTAGCCTGTTCTACTAAGAAAAGCAGTTTCTTATCAAGGAATTCGCATGCTTTGAGTACCAAATACAATATTTTATATAACGGTCAGATAGGCTTAGACAAAGGTGTTGAGAGTCTAAAATCCAGCGAAAACGACAATTTTTGGAAACGCTTGCCTATCGAAAGAATGCAAATAAGTGACGATTTAATCGCAGAAGAAAAAGCTAAAAACACGGATTTTGAAGTGGCCGAAACTAAGGCTACAAAAGCCATACAAAAACATTCCATGAATATTGATGGCAGGGAAAGAAACTACCAGATTGATGAAGCCTATTTGCTGCTAGGGAAAGCCCGTTATTTTGACCAAAGATTTATTCCATCATTAGACGCATTCAATTACATATTGTACAAATACCCCAATAGCAGCAAAATTTATGAAGCTAAAATTTGGCGCGAAAAAGCCAATATGCGCTTGGGAAACGATTGCTGTGGTAGTTATTAATATGACTAAATTATTGAAGGATCAAGAACTTAAAGAGCAGGTCCTTGCTGATGCAAATGCACTTTTATCGGAAGCTTTTTTAAATCTTGAGGAAAAGGATAGTGCCGTAGCGAAATTAAAATTAGCCGTAAAATTCACTAAAAAAAAATGATCAAAGAGCCAGGTATCGGTTTATATTAGGTCAACTCTACGAAGAATTAGGCAAGAAAGACAGTGCGTTGTATAGTTATGAATCGGTGATAAAGATGAATAGAAAATCCGAAAGGAAATACGTTTATTCAATCCCAAGCTAGAAAAGCGCAAATTATTTGATTATCAAAAAGGAGATACGACCGCTTTCTTGAAAAACTATAGCAAACTAATCGCTGACCGTGAAAACAGACCATTTCTGGACCTGTTGTTCCATCAGAAAGCGGTTTTTTACGACAAAAAAAACAATCAGAAACAAGCTTCGGAATTTTATAATGCCTCACTAAAAAAAAGCAACTACGGACCAATATTTGGTTGCTTCGAATTACAGGAATTTGGGGAATATGTATTTCAAGGAAGCAAAATACCCAATTGCTGCGAAGTACTATGACAGTACTTTAGTAAAGCTTGACCTGAAAACTAGAGAATTCATTCAAATTCAGAAAATCAGAAAAGATTTGGACGAAGTTATTCTATACGAAGCATTAGCGTCAAGAAATGACAGTATCATAAATATCGTTTCTTTGCCAGAATCAGGGGAGAATTATGTACTTTGAAAACTATATAGAAAAACTAAAGAAGGAGGACGAAGATAAAAGAATAGTAGAAGAGAAATTAAAAGCAAAAACTTGATAATATTGAGAGAAACAGTAAAACGTCAGCTATAGACCCAGCTATTTCTAAGCAAAGCCAAGGTATGCCGGCACTTAAATCACCACTATTGCCTCCCTCGATGTCAAACATAAGTCAAAGCGCAAGTGTTTTTTACTTTTATAATCCTACAACTGTTAGCGTATGGTAAAATAGAATTCAAAAAAACATGGGGGCTAAGGAGTTTAAAAGGCAATTGGCGTCAGTCGTCAAGTGGTTCATCTGCAATTGCAAACGGGGTTTCAAAGGATACCATTAATTCTACTAATCTATCCCAGGAAGAAACTTTGACGAAGTTAGACGCCGTAGTAGAAGAGTACACCACGGATTTCTATTTAAACCAACTTCCAACGAGCCAAACAGCAATAGACAGCATTGCTAAGGAACTTAATTCCGCCTATTATCAGCTTGCAGTGATTTATAAAGAAAAATTCAAAAAATACGAATTAGCTACGAACAAACTGGAACAATTGTTAAAGAATAATCCAGAAGAGAAGTTAATTCTTCCGGCGATGTATAATTTATATAAAACATACCAAATTACTGATAATGCCAAGGCGGAGGTAATGAAAAACCAGATTAATAGTAAATTCCCAGATTCACGTTATGCACAATTGATAAATAATGCAAGTATTGATGAAGTTTCATTGATTGGTACCCCAGAAGGGATTTACAACAAATGGTACAAATTGTTCACAGAAGAAGAGTACGTTGCCGTTTCAGAAAAGTTAGACGGCTTGATTAATCAATTTTCTGGTGATGAAATTGTTTCAAAATTTGAATTGCTAAAAGCGAATACCATTGGAAAACTTAAGGGATTGCCGGCCTATAAATCGGCATTGCAATATGTAGCGGGTAATTATTCGAATACTGAAGAAGGCAAAAATGCGCAGGAAATTCTAGCGAATCAAATTCCTTTTTTAGAACAAATTAATTTTAGTGATAAAGATACTGGAAAATGGAAAATTATATATAAAGTAGCAACAAAAGAGGATAAAAGTACAGTAGCAACTGAAGATAAAATCAAGGAATTCATTTCAGAAATTGATTTTCAAAATTTAAGTTACTCGTTCGATCTTTATACGGGTCAAGAAAATTTGATTATAATAGATGGTTTAAACAGTGAAGCAAACGCTCGACATATAGTCTCTCTGTTGAAGGAAAGCAAGAAGTATCAAATTAGCGAAACTGCGATTGTGATCACTAATGAAAATTATAAAGTAATTCAAATCAATAAAAATCTAAATGCTTATTTAGCATTAAAAACCGAATAAACATGTTTAATAAAAAAGCGAAGCCCTACACCGAACTTTTAGGGAAAACCAATAGAATAGTTGAAGGAACCGTTATCAAGGGAGATATAATCTCTGAAGCTGACTTTAGGCTTGACGGGGAATTAATAGGCAGTTTTCAATCTACTGGGAAATTAGTCATTGGCCCCAGCGGAATTATTATGGGAGATATCATTTGCAATAATGCAGATATAGAAGGTAAAGTTAATGGGAATATTCAAGTTACTGAAATCCTTAACGTGAAATTAAACGCAAGCATTCACGGTGAGGTGACGGTAGGAAAATTATCCGTAGAGCCTGGTGCTGATTTTAGCGCTTCTTGCATAATGAAAACCAACATAAAAAACCTAATTCTTTCCGATGGACAAGAAACCAAACAAACAAAAACAAGCTAGTAAATGGTTTGCCCTTATTAACATACCAATCCAAATGGGTGTTATCATCTTCGTATTTTCCTATGCGGGAAACTGGCTTGATGAAAACCATCCAAATCCCAAGGTTTATTTCAACAAAATCCTTGTTATGGTAGGAGTTTGCTTGGCTCTATATAATGTCATACGGCAAGTGAATGAAATCAACAAATCACAATAATTTGTTATGGAAAAGAATTAAAGTAATCAACGGTTTACATTACTAGTCCCCGATAGCTTAAATTTAAAAAGAACTTTTAGTCCTAGTCCTGCGTGGCCAAAACCTACCCAATGAATTTAAAAAATTACAAACCAATCTTAAATTTGGTGCTATTGGCAGGAGTTGCTTATTTCATTCATAAATTGATTTTTCACTTGTTGAAATTTAATGAAGCTCGTTTCCTGTATTCAATGGAAACCCTGTATTTGTTGTTTTTAGGAATGTCTATTCTCGTCTTTATAGTTGTACTAAAAGTAAAGCAACGAAGTTTCGACAATACAGGAATGTCTTTTCTATTAGGGACAAGTGTCAAATTGATTTTTTGTTATTTAATTTTAAAGCCTATCTTGCAACTCAATACGCATGATAATTCAATAGAGAAAATTAATTTTTTTATGATATTCGCTCTGTTTTTGACAATTGAAACTGTTTTAACAATAAGAATATTGAACAGAAAGCAATAAATCTCAAATGACATTGAAGAATTGGAAAAAATAAGGTTTTTTATTCTTTTGAATATTAATAAAAAATGTACATTTGCACCAAATTTCAGAAACGTAAAAAATTAAGATATTTAATAGTTATGGTGATTTCAAATAGGCCAATTAGATTTATAATAGCAACTTTTGTAGCGTGTCTTCCTTTAATGAGTTTTGCAAATCCAGAAGTGGATTCTGTAAAAGTTAATACTGAAATGGCTCAAGAGGTTACGGAACAATCACACGAAGGAGATCATGCTGAACCTACAGATGTAAAATCTGAAATTAAAGCATTTATAGGTCATCACGTATTAGATTCTCATAGTTTTACTTTTTTCGCAGATGACGTGGAAGGAGAGCACTACGGTTTCCCTTTACCGGTAATCCTTTGGGATAATGGGATTCAGTTTTTCTCATCTGCTAGATTTGATCATGGAGAAGCAGTTGCAGAATCAAATGGTAATTTCTATAAAATCAATCATCACGACGGTAAAATTTATAAATTGGATTCTGCGGATGGTAAAATAACAGAAGACGAAGAAACTGGTTTTCCAACCAATGTACGTCCAATTGATTTTTCTATTACCAAAACGGTATTTTCTGTAATGATAGCTTCATTGTTGATGTTTTTGTTATTCACCGGATTGGCAAAATCATATGGTAAAAATGGAGGAATAGCATCAGGTGCTGGTAGAATGTTTGAGCCTTTAGTGTTGTTCATTCGTGATGAAATCGCTATCCCTAATATTGGTGAAAAACATTATAAGAGATACATGAGTTATTTACTGACTGTATTTTTCTTTGTATTGTTCCTAAACATATTTGGATTGATGCCATTTGGGATAAACGTAACTGGAAATTTGACAATCACCTTCGCGTTAGCAATAATGACGTTTTTAATTACAAATTTGACAGCCAACAAAAATTATTGGAGTCATATTTTCTGGATGCCAGGTGTGCCAAAAGTAATGCGTATCGTACTAGCTCCGATAGAGCTTTTAGGAGCTGTTATTAAGCCGTTTTCATTAATGATACGTTTGTATGCAAATATTTTTGCAGGACATATTGTACTGATGAGTATTATTGGTTTAATGTTTATTTTCAAAAGCTGGATCGGAAGCACTCTATCTTTTGGATTATCGTTTGCGCTTTCTATACTTGAAATACTGGTAGCTTTTTTACAAGCGTATATTTTCACATTGTTATCTGCATTGTACTTCGGTTCAGCTGTAGAAGAACATCATCATGAAGAAGTTCATTAGTTAAATGCCGTAAGGTCGAAAGTCTTTAAGGCAAAAACAATAGAACCTTAAAAAAGAATTTTTAATTTTAATTATATATATTATGGAAGGTTTAAATGTTGTAGGAGCTGGATTAATCGTTATTGGAGCAGGTATAGGTATTGGTAGAATTGGTGGTTCAGCAATGGACGCTATTGCTCGTCAACCAGAAGCTTCAGGGAAAATCCAAACAGCTATGCTTATTGCAGCTGCACTTATTGAAGGTATTGGTTTTGCAGCGTTGTTCGCAGCTTAATTAAAACTTAAAAACAATAGTTACAACGGTTGGTTGTAACTGTTGTTTTATTATTAAAACATTACAAATTGCCTCTGAGCAATAAAAAGATAATTGAAAATTTATAATTATATATAATGGATAAGTTAATAAATCAGTTTGAGTTCGGTTTGTTCATTTGGCAAATAGTAATATTTGTTGGATTAATATTATTATTGAAAAAATTTGCTTGGAAACCAATTCTTGATGCAGTTAATGATAGAGAAGAAGGAATTAAAAATGCATTGCTTTCTGCTGAAAATGCTAGAAAAGAAATGCAAAACCTTCAAGCGGACAATCAACGTATATTGCAAGAAGCTAGAATGGAACGTGATAACATGCTAAAAGATGCACGTGAAATTAAAGATAAAATGATTGCAGATTCAAAAACGGAGGCGCAGGCTCAAGGTCTTAAAATGATCGAGCAAGCAAAAGCAGCAATTGAAAGCGAAAAAAATGCAGCTATGGCCGAGTTGAAACTACAAGTTTCTACTTTGTCTTTAAGTATTGCAGAAAAATTATTGAAAGACGAATTATCTAATAAAGAAGCTCAGACTAAATTAGTTGAGAAAATGTTAGGTGACGTAAAGCTAAACTAATATTATGGCAAGTACAAGAGCAGCAATTCGTTATGCAAAAGCAATTCTAGAGATCGCAGAATCTAAAGGAGTAGCTTTAGCAGTTAGTGAGGACATGAATTCTATAGCTTCTACGATAAATGGAAACCTAGAGTTAAGCACTTTTATTCAAAACCCAACATTAAAAGTTGAAGTTAAAGAAAAAGCCTTATTAGAAGTTTTTGCAAATACTAATAGTGTAACTAAAATGTTATTCCGTTTGTTATTTGAAAACAAAAGGTTTGAAATTCTAGAAGCGATTGCATTAGAGTACAATAATTTATTTGATATTATGAATGGTGTTGAAGTAGCGAAAGTTACTACAGCTATTCCAATGGATGCGGCATTAGAAGTTAAGGTTTTAGCTAAAATTGCAACATTATCAGATAAAAAAATTACAATAGAAAACAGTGTAGATGCTTCAATTATTGGAGGATTTATATTGAGAATAGGCGACAAGCAATACAATGCTTCAATAGCCAATAGATTACAAGTATTAAAAAGAGAGTTAAGTAACTAGTTTTATTGCACATTTAAGTGTTTAAATTATAAATTAAGATGGCGGAAATCAAACCTGCTGAAATTTCAGCAATATTAAGAAAGCAAGTAGAAGGTTTTGAATCTGGCGCTACGCTAGAGGAAGTAGGAACCGTACTTCAAGTTGGAGATGGTATTGCTCGTGTTTACGGGCTTTCTAACGTTCAATACGGTGAGTTAGTAGAATTTGACAATGGATTAGAAGCTATTGTTTTGAATCTTGAAGAAGATAATGTTGGTGTGGTACTTTTAGGACCATCAACAGGAATCAAAGAGGGATCTACTGCAAAAAGAACACAACGTATCGCTTCTCTTAAAGTTGGAGAACAAATGGTAGGACGTGTAGTTAACACACTTGGTTTTCCAATTGATGGAAAAGGACCAATTGGTGGGGAACTATATGAAATGCCTTTAGAAAGAAAAGCTCCTGGAGTTATCTTCCGTCAACCAGTTACTGAGCCATTACAAACAGGTATCAAAGCAGTAGATGCAATGATCCCAGTTGGTAGAGGACAACGTGAGTTGGTTATTGGTGACCGTCAAACAGGTAAATCAACTGTTTGTATTGACACTATCTTAAATCAAAAAGAATTTTACGATGCAGGAAAACCTGTATTTTGTATATATGTTGCAATTGGACAAAAAGCGTCAACTGTAGCAGGAATCGCAAAAATGTTAGAAGAAAAAGGCGCAATGGCATATACCATTATCGTTGCAGCTAATGCTTCTGATCCAGCCCCGATGCAAGTGTATGCTCCTTTCGCAGGTGCTGCAATTGGGGAATATTTTAGAGATTCAGGTCGTCCAGCTTTAATTGTTTATGATGATTTATCTAAACAAGCTGTTGCTTACCGTGAGGTTTCTCTTTTATTGAGAAGACCACCGGGACGTGAAGCATATCCTGGAGATGTATTTTACTTACACAGCCGTTTATTAGAGCGTGCTTGTAAAGTAATTGCTGATGATGGAATTGCTAAAAACATGAACGATTTACCAGACTCGTTGAAACCTATCGTTAAAGGTGGTGGTTCATTAACCGCTTTACCTATTATCGAAACACAAGCGGGTGACGTTTCTGCATACATCCCAACAAATGTAATTTCGATTACTGATGGTCAAATTTTCCTTGATGGAGATTTGTTTAACTCAGGGGTCCGTCCAGCAATTAACGTAGGTATCTCGGTATCTCGTGTTGGAGGAAATGCACAAATTAAATCAATGAAAAAAGTAGCAGGTACTTTAAAACTAGATCAAGCACAATTCCGTGAATTGGAAGCGTTTGCTAAATTTGGTTCTGATTTAGATGCAGTTACTTTAAACGTAATTGAAAAAGGTAGAAGAAATGTTGAAATCTTGAAACAAGGTTTGAACGATCCTTTTACAGTTGAAGACCAAGTTGCAATTATTTATGCTGGTTCAAAAAATCTATTGAGAAATGTTCCTGTGAATAAAGTGAAAGAATTTGAGAAAGATTTCTTAGAATTCCTTAACAACAAACACAGAGCAACTTTAGATGCTTTGAAAGCAGGTAAGTTAACAGATGAAATTACGGATGTAATTCAAACTGTTGCAAAAGAAATTTCAGCAAAATATAACTAATATAGTGAATAGTGAAAAGTGAGTAGCTTTACTATTCACTTTTCACGAATCACTCTTTACTATAAAAAAATGGCAAATTTAAAGGAAATCCGTAATAGAATTACTTCCGTTTCATCTACGATGCAAATTACATCAGCGATGAAAATGGTTTCTGCAGCAAAGCTAAAGAAAGCACAAGATGCGATTACAGCAATGCGTCCTTATGCCGAAAAATTGACGGAATTACTACAAAGTCTTTCTGCTACACTTGAAGGTGATGCAGGAGGTGAGTTTACAACACAGCGTGAAATAAAAAAAGTTTTAGTGGTTTCCATTACTTCTAATAGAGGTTTATGTGGTGCTTTTAATTCAAATGTAATTAAGGAGTCTAAAAAGCGTTCAGAATTTTACACGGGGGTACAAGTTGATATTTTTGCTATAGGTAAAAAAGGAAACGATGTATTGACTAAAACAAATTCAATCGTTGACAATCAAAGTGATGTTTATGATGATTTGACTTTTGACAATGTTGCTGTAATTGCAGAAACATTAACTCAGAAATTTGTTACAGGAGAATACGATAAGATCGAGTTGATTTACAATCAGTTTAAGAATGCTGCTACTCAGATTGTTCAGGTAGAGCAATTTTTGCCTTTAGCTCCTATAAATTCTGATGTAGCTGTTTCAACAGGGGATTATATCTTCGAACCTTCAAAAGAGGAAATTGTGTTGACCTTGATTCCAAAATCATTAAAAACACAACTTTACAAAGCGATTCGTGATTCATTTGCTTCTGAACATGGTGCGCGTATGACTGCCATGCACAAAGCGACTGATAATGCTACCGACTTGAGGAATCAATTGAAATTGACATACAACAAAGCACGTCAGGCATCTATTACCAATGAGATCCTTGAGATCGTAGGTGGAGCTGAGGCTTTAAATGGATAAATAAAATTTATTTAAGGAATATATTTAAGAGCCACGGTGACGTGGCTCTTTTTTTGATTAATTTTGACTTTTAATTTAACTAAATACTGCAATGCAAGTGGATATTAAGGAACTGACTACGATAGAAGAAATGCTAGAGAATATTGAAGTAATGCGTTTTTCATATCCCACATTTACTGTCGAAAAATACGAAGGTTTCCTAAAAGAAATGGTGCCCCATAATTACAAACAGGTCGGGATTTTTGAAAATGGCGAATGTATTGCTGTAACCGGATTCTGGACGGGAGTTAAACTTTGGTGCGGAAAATATATAGAAATCGACAATTTTATTGTTCATCCAGATCACCGTTCTAAAGGATTGGGTAAAATGCTGACGGATTATGTTGATGTCAAAGCCAGAGAGGAAGGCTGTACCATGACAGTACTCGATGCTTATACAGGAAACTATACGGCACACCGTTTTTATTACAATCAAGGCTTCGTTCCTAAAGGCTTTCATTTTTTAAAAATATTAAACGAAGAGGGACTATCTTAAATCACTTTCAAATGAAGTTTTTCAAAAAAACAGTTTTAATGATGCTAAGTTTTTTATGTTTCTCTTTTTGTGGCTCTAATCACCAAAGGGAAATGGACTTTACACAAGGAATAGTGCGGGTTTATTATGATTCTGTGGCTGATGATAATCAGCCTGAAGTTATTAGGCTTAATCTTCACATGGAGTTTAAAGAGATACTCTCTGAAGAGATTCGTCTGCAAAAAGTATATTTCAGAAATCAAGAGGCGGTAATTCAAAAGGAATCCAACAAGAAATACGTTGCTCATTTTGCTCAGGCGAAAGTAATACAAGATTTAATTTTAGATAGTGATAGCAAAAATGAATATGGGAACAAAGCCCTGATAATTGTCAAACCAAAATTTAAATTAAAAAAAGACGAAGCCATATTGGAATACAAGAAAAACAACAAAACTATTTTTTTTAAGCTCACGGGGATTACTGAGAAGTAATGAATGGCTTTCCACAAAGGATTAAACCAAAGAATTAGTTATTTTTGATTTTTTAAACAGTAATTAGAGACAATATTTTGGGATTATATAAGAAGCTTTTTAAACAAACGGTCATTTACGGACTCGCCACGGTTTTGCCGAGGATGTTCAGTTTTTTGCTAGTGCCGTTATATACTGATTTGCTACCCAAAGAGGAATACGGAAAGCTGTCCGTTATTTTTGCTTTTATGATATTCTTCAATGTTATTCTGGCGTATGGTATGGAAACGGCTTTTTTTAGGTTTTATAGCAGGGAATCTAATAAAGAGTCGGTTGTCGAAACTTCGATGGTTTCTATTTTTTGGACCACAATTTCATTTTTATTCATCGCTCTTTTGTCCCGAAACTATTTATCGATGTGGTCAGGAGTAGATGCCCAGTACATTGGTTATACGATTTGGATTCTGGCATTGGACGCTTTGGTCATAATCCCATTCTCAAAATTAAGGGCCTACCAAAAGCCCATGGTGTACGCGGTCATTAAAATTAGCAACGTACTTATTAATTTAATTCTTAGCGTTCTTTTTTTAGTTTATTTCCCACAACTGATTGAAGCAAGTCCAAATGGTTTATTGAGCTCTCTGTATGTCGAAAATTTCCAAATCGGATATATATTCCTTGCCAATATCGTTGCCAGCTTGTTGACTTTTGTCGCTTTATCGCCGGATTATGTGTACTTAAAATGGAAATTTGACTTTGATTTATGGAAACGAATGATGGGTTATGGATTGCCAATACTGGTAGCTGGAATTGCATTCGCCATTAACGAACAGTTTGATAAAATTTTGTTGGTTAAATTACTACCTTCAAGTATCGCCGAGTCTGAAGTGGGGGTTTATTCAGCCTGTTACAAACTGGGTTTGTTCATGGTATTGTACAGAACTGCTTATACCTTGGGGATTGAGCCGTTCTTTTTCAGCCATTCTACTGACAAAAATGCTCCGCAAACCTACGCAACGGTAACTAAGTATTTCGTGATTTTCGGATCTTTCATTTTATTATCTGTAATCGTATTTGCCGATTTGTTCAAAGTCCTGATGATTCGCGATAGCTCCTACTGGGTAGCCATGAAAGTAGTGCCTCTGATCATTCTGGCCAACTTTTTTCTGGGGATTTATACGAATCTTTCGGTCTGGTATAAACTCATCGATAAAACATATTATGGCGCTTATATTTCTATTGTGGGAGCGATAATAACCTTGGCGCTTAATTTTTTACTGATTCCCACAATGAGTTATTATGGCTCGGCCATTGCTACTATTGCAGCTTACGGTACCATGATGTTTATTTCGTATTATCTCGGCAATAAATACTACCCCATTCCTTATGACTTGAAGAAAATTGGAGGGTATCTCGCCTTGTCGATATTCTTCTCGGCCGTATCATTTTATGGGTTCAGGGAAAACTATTTTGTTGGAATTTTATTGCTGATAGCATTCCTGTATTTCATTTATTATCACGAAAAAGAAACATTAATAAAAATCATAAAAGGATCAAAAACCTAAAGATAATTAGTAGCCATTCGCGCTGTATGCTGCAAGCATTTTTATAAAATTGTTTTTTCCACCGCCACAAAGGAGCTCCCTTCGGTCGTTCTTTCTGCCCAAGAAAAAAATTAATTTTATTTCAAATGGCTTTCCACTCCTATCACGGCTAAAAAACCCAAAATTAAAATTTAAAAAAATGACAATAAACATCATCAATAAATCACAGCACGCCGTACCAAACTACGAAACAGTAGCTTCTGCAGGAATGGATTTGAGGGCTAATCTAATCGAACCAGTAACGTTGGAACCTTTGGGAAGAACGGTCGTTAAAACAGGTCTTTTTATCGAATTGCCAATAGGCTATGAAGCACAGGTACGACCAAGAAGCGGATTGGCTTTCAAAAACGGGATTACCGTCTTGAACAGTCCCGGAACTGTCGATGCCGATTATCGAGGGGAAATTGGGGTAATTTTAGTAAATTTATCCGATAAGGCTTTCGTAATCCAAAACGGAGAACGCATCGCCCAACTCATTATCGCAAAACATGAGCGTGCAGATTGGATTGAAGTAAAAGAATTATCCGAAACTTTAAGAGGAGAAGGCGGATTTGGAAGTACGGGAGTGAAATAGTTCTCAGTGTTCAGTATTCAGTGTTCAGTATTCAGTAAGCAGTGGTCAGTAAGCAGTCAGCGCGGAATCGAGTTACTATTTGAAATATATAGAGCTTAGCGAACTTTGCGAAAAGCCTTGCGGTCTTTGCGGTTAAAAAAAGACAACAACAATAGCCTTAGCGATCTTTGCGTAAAACCTTGCGATTTTTGTGGTTAAAAAAATAAAACAATAATAAACTCAGCGATATTTGCGAAAATTCTTTGTGAAGTTTGCGTTTAAATAAAAGACAAAAAATGAAAATTATAGTGCCAATGGCCGGACGTGGTTCACGTCTTCGCCCACATTCGTTAACTGTTCCTAAACCATTAATTCCTGTTGCGGGAAAACCTATAGTCCACCGATTAGTGGAAGATATTGCTAAAATATTAAAAGAACCTATCGAAGAGATCGCTTTTATTCTTGGTGACGAGGCTTTTTTTGGAGATGACGTGGTAAAAAGTTTAGAGGAACTAGCTGAAGGTTTAGGGGCAAAAGCTTCTATTTACCGTCAGGATTTACCTTTAGGAACTGGGCATGCAATTATGTGTGCCAAAGATTCTTTGTCGGGACCTGCAGTAATTGCTTATGCAGACACGCTTATCAGAGCTGATTTTGATTTAGATCCCACTGCAGATGCTGTAATATGGGTAAAACAAGTGGAGAAGCCGGAAGCTTTTGGAGTGGTTAAGATGAATCAAAATAATGAAATCACCGAATTGGTAGAAAAACCGGCCGAATTTGTGAGTGATTTAGCTGTTATCGGGATATATTACTTCAAAGAAGTGCGCGATTTGAGAAAAGAATTGCAAACTGTTTTGGACAACAACATTCAAAACGGGGGCGAATACCAGATTAATGACGGAATCAAAGCAATGATGGCTAATGGTAAAGTTTTTAAAACAGGAAGTGTCGATGAATGGATGGATTGCGGTAACAAAAATGTAACTATTGAAACGAACTCAAGGATGCTTGGGTTTCTTCACAAAGACGGTGTTGATTTAGTTCACAGAACTGTACGGTTAGAAAACTCAACGATTATTCCACCTTGCTTCATTGGAGAAGATGTTTCTTTGACAAACACAACTGTTGGGCCTAACGTGTCTCTGGGAAAAGGATGTCATATATTAGGGGGTAGCATTAAAAACAGTTTGATTCAATCGCATGCACACATATCAAATGCTAATTTGGACAATGCGATGATAGGAAATCATGTTGTTTTTAAAGGTGATTTCACGAGTGTGAGCATAGGAGATTATTCAGTATTAGAGTAGATTGGTCGCCACAAAAAGTTAAAAATTTATTCAACTGTAACAAGTTTTAATTTGTTGCGTTTCTATGATAAAGGCCTCAATGAAAAAATCGAGTTTATTGATTCTATTCTTTGTTTTGCTAAGCAATTCAGCATTGCTATTGGCACAAACGGAACCGGAAGATATTAAGCTAGAGGTAAATAAATTTCAAGATTACTTTTTCGAGGCACTTAAGCAAAAAGGCATTGAGAACTACGATAAAGCGATTGTTTCCTTACAACAATGTTTGAAAATTGAACCTGAAAATGGAACAATTCATTTCGAATTAGGGAAAAACTACCTGGCATTAAAAGACTATAAAAATGCCTACACCTCATTTGAACATGCAACGCAGATTGATCCTACTAACAAATGGTTTTGGGTTGGTATGTATGATGTGAATTATGCAACTAAGGATTTCAATAATGCGATATATGTTATCAATAAATTAATAGGCTTTGATGCGAAATTTAAAGAAGACTTGACCTCTCTGTACATGATTACAAATCAATATGATAAAGCCTTGGCTCTAATCAATGAGCTAGACGAAACTTCTGGAAAAACCGACAGGCGGGAAGCCTTTAAAGCGCAGATATTCTCTCAAGAAAAATACCAGAATGCAGAAATAGCAAATTTAATTGGACAAATTCAGGCTAAGCCTCAAGAGGAGTCCAACTACCTTTCGCTAATTTTTTTATACTCTAAGAACAACGAAACAGACAAAGTGCTCGAAACAGCAAAGAAACTGGAATTAGCAATCCCGACGTCCGAATGGGCTCAGGTTAGTTTGTTCAAAACCCATTTGGAGAACAATGACGGCGAAAAGGCCGTTAAAGCAATGAATATTGCTTTGGCCAGTGCCAAAATAGACTCCAAAATAAAGCACCGGATTCTGAATGAGTTTCTGATCTTTGTAAATGCAAATCCACAGTTTGAGCCTGATTTGGAAAAAGCCATAGCTTATTTTGATAATGACCCAGATATAAATGTGGCAAAAGAAATAGGAAAGTTTTATCAGACCAAGAAACAATGGGCTTCAGCGGTAAGTTATTACGAGTTGGCAAATAAAAAAGGCTCAGAGGTAGATATCGAAACTAATTTACTTTTGCTTCAAGCATACACCGAAACCAAGCAGTTTGAAAAACTAACGAAAAACGCTGTCGAAATGATTGATGTTTTTCCTGCGCAACCTCAGTTTTACTATTATGCGGGCTTGGGGTGCAATCAATTGACACAATTTAAAAAATCAAAAGTTATATTGGAGATGGGATTGGATTATTTGGTCGACGACCTTGCACTGGAAATTAATTTCAATATTCAATTGGGCGAAGCCTATAGTGGCTTGGGCGATTCGAAGAAAAAAGATTTCTATTTCTCAAAAGCCAATCAATTATTAAAAAAATAAAATTCAAATGAATAAATTTTTAGCAGTATTAGTGGTAGTTTTTATGGTCTCTTGTAAGTCGAAAGCCGTCGTGGCTTCGGCGACAACACCAGTCACTTACATGAAAGCAAAAAATATAATAGCGAGCCATTACGACAATAAGAGTGATTTTTCTACATTATATATAAAGGCAAGCGTAAAATATTCTGATGAGAGACAATCTCAAAATGTAACTGCAGAAATAAGAATAAAGAAAGACGAGCAAATATTGGTGAGTATACGATTTCTTGGAATTACAATGGCCAAAGCATCGATAACACCAACTTCGGTAAGCTACTATGAAAAAATCAAAGGAACCTACTTTGAAGGTGATTTTAGCGCTTTGAGTCAGTGGCTGGGAACTGACTTGGATTTTTATAAAATCCAGAATATGCTGTTAGGTAAAGCTTTGGATGATTTGAAAAAAGGAAAATACACCGAGTCCGTGGTGGATCAATTGTACCGTCTTGATGATAAGGAAAATGATAACACAAAAAAGACGTTTTATATAAACGCAAGTGACTTTAGTATCAACAGACAAGAAATCACACAAACTGCAGAAGAAAGAATGATTCAGGTGGCCTATACGTATATTAAAGAATACAAGGAAGCGACTTTACCAGCGACTGTTGTTATTCATACATACCAAAAGAATGGGAAATCTGAAATTAATTTGGAATATGATACCATAACATTTAATGAAGAACTTTCTTTTCCTTATAGCGTTCCAAATAGTTACAATAGGATTATAATTAAGTAAATTTGCACAAATATATTTTTAAGATGCCAAAATTTCTCGCAAGCCTACTATTCATATGCATGACTTCTGTTCTCTGGAGTCAGTCTTCTCAGCAAGAAAAATTAGAACAACGTAAAGCCGAAATCCAAAAGGAAATCAGGGATAACGAGAAGCTATTGCAGTCCGTTAAGTCTAAGGAAAAGTCGGCGATGAATGTATTTATGATTCAAAAAAACAAGATAAGACTGAAGGAAGTCCTGATTAACACTACAGAAAAGCAAGCTAAATATTTAGCAAATGACATGTATATTAATCAGATGAAAATCAACAAGCTTAATAAAGAATTGGTAGTTCTTAAAGAAGATTATGCAAAGATGATTGTGAAATCTTATAAAAGTCGTTCAGAACAAAGCCGTGCGATGTTTATATTATCATCGGACAATTTTTTACAAGCCTATAAAAGAGCGCAATACTTAAAGCAATACACTAGTTTCAGAAAAAATCAGGGAGAGGAAATAAAATCAAAATCCGTTGAGCTTGTTAATTACAACAACAAATTAAACGCCCAAAAAATTGCCAAACAAAAATTAATCGCCGAAAACGAAAAAGAAAAAGTTGGCTTGGTAAAGGAAAAGCAAGAGCAGGAAAAATTGGTGAATTCTATTAAAAAAGACAAAAACAGAATTGTATCTGATATCAGAAAAAAACAACGGGAGTCAAAAACAATTGACAAACAAATTGATCGCTTGATTCGTGAAGCCATTGCTGAAGCAAATAGAAAAGCGGCACTGGAGAAAGCCAAAGCTAGAGCCTTGGCAAAAAACGCTAATGCAAGCCCTAAGGAGGTTGCTGCTGCAATCGCCAAAGAGCCTGTATCGTCATCAAGAATTGAACTTACTCCTGAGGCAAAATTAATAGCGGATAATTTCAGAGCCAACAGAGGTAGTTTACCGTGGCCCGTTGAAAAAGGATTTATTTCATTAGGATATGGAGATCAAGCGCACCCTATCTATAATACTTTAGTTATTCACAATAGTGGAGTAGAAATCACAACTAATGAAGGTGCTTCGGCAAGAGCGGTATTTGGAGGAGAAGTGGCTAGTGTTATGGTTTTATCCCCAGTTAATAAAGCGGTGATGATTCAGCACGGAGATTATTTTACAATTTATCAAAACTTAAGTTCTGTATCTGTCAATAAAGGAGATAAGATTAGCATAAAGCAAGTTTTGGGAAGGGTAAGAACCAACGGTGATACTGGTAAAACAGTAATCAAATTTTTACTATTACAAAATACCACCTACACAAACCCGCAAGGATGGCTGAGTAGTAAATAAACGCTAATCGGATAAAGAATAAAAAAGCAGCTCAAGTTTCTATGAAACTGAGCTGCTTTTTTTATGCAATTACTTTTTATAAGCCTTAAAAGTCTAAGGCGGTAGCTTGCTTGTAATATGTGATTGAGTAGTGGGAACGGCGTGGAAAAGCACATATGAAGTTCTATTGTAAGGCAGTTAGCCGTAATCATTTTTCTATAATAACTTTCGCCATTTCGAGCGTTTCAAAACTTTTCGTTTTGAAATATATAGAGAAGTCACTGCTCAAAAAAAAATCGAAGTCGAAGTTTTTATTAGTTATAGCCTATGATTTTTTAAAAAAGGAATAATTATCAAGTTCCTGAAATTCACATTCTCTATTTATCAAAAGACGATTCCATAGAACGAATCATTCCTTCGGTTGACCAGTTGCCAGAGACTATTATTCGTCTAACAGTATAAAGTGGGTCGATAGAATCTCGCTTGGTGGACAGAATAAATGCCATCTTGTAGCCACTTTCTTTTACTTTAGGAATAGCTTCTTTATTCCATAAACCAAAAGGATAAGCGAAGTTCTCAACTGGTTTTCCGGTGATATCTTCTAGTTTTTTCTTAGGTTTTATTAGCTGTGTATTCCAGTCGTTTCCTATATATTTCGTCACCATATGATGATCCCAAGTATGCGCTGCGATAACATGTCCGCTATCGGATAGGTTTTTAATTTGATCTGAAGTCAAATAGTTAGGACGGTTAACAGAAACCGTCATTACAAAGAATACTCCCCTGAAACCGTACTTATCCATTTCGGAAGCGCCAATGCTGAATTGTTCCCCTCGGGTATCATCAAAAGTAATCATTACTGGTTTTTCAGGCAGTGGAGCATCATGCACGAGATAATTGTATAGTTGATTTGGTAAAATACTATGATAGCCGGCATCAGCCAAGGCTTTCATTTGTTCTGCAAAAGCAGCTGGTTTTACGGTATAGACTTTGGTCATTGGACCGGCATTGGCATCAAAATTCTTAATGTTATGATAGCATAATATAGGCACCTCTTTTTTAGACAAAATAGCTTCTGTGCTATTGTCTTTTATTATTGGTAGGCTTGCAATAGGTTTTTCGACTACAGCTTGTACTTGCACTTTCGTTTCTGGTTCTTTGGTTTTAGAGTTACAGCCAACCAAAAAAAATAGCCCGATATAAAGCAATAAGAATATATTTTTCATAATACAAGAGTATGCTGTAGCAGGTTATTGGTATTGAATGTACATAGGTTTTGGAGTGAATTTTAATAACTCTTCAGGAGTGTACATTTTTGAATTATTCCAATTGTCATTTTTGTAAAACAACTTAAAACCAGTGAATTGAATCGGTTCTCTATAGATATAACTCAGGTAAGTAGATCTCTTCAGTACTCTGCTGCCAAAGCCATCCATGTCAATCACTATTTGCACCTCAGGCACTCTTTTTATTTTTTTATAGTTGGTTAGCATCCCTTGTGTAAAACGGTGTACAACAAGCACTTTTGGAGTAAGCTTATTTTTTTTGACAAGATTAGCTAGAATATCAATTGCATCATTGATGTCTTCAGCTGTGAAAGAACCAATTTTAGTACCCGGTACCTCTCCGTTTTTTAAGGAGAATTCAGGGTCGATACCTAAATGAACATTGGGGAGTGCTAAATAGGACTCTAGCTCTGTAACTTCTGCTTTAACAGTACTGTGTCCTACTTGAATATCTAGAAATACTAATGCATCTATAGGTTTTGCCCAACTTAACACGGTGTCTATTTGTTTGAAAGGCATGCGCATGCGATACATGTTTGCTGATCCGGGTGACCCTTGAGCCGTAACGGCGATGTAATGTAAAGCTGGAATTGTTTTAACGGTAGAGTCAGCTGCCGCCCATTTGGCCACTTCGCCTTGTAATTTTTCTATCATTTGGGCTCTAGGAATTTCTCCTAATATTCCCATTCTTGTGGAATATAGATTTCCGTAAAAAGCAATGATTCTGTTGTAAGGCAATATTGCTCCGGGTAAAGGATATGGCGCTTTCACTGGCCACCTTCCTGTAGTGTCATTATTGCTAATAGCAATCATTCTTTTATTATAGTCTACAGTATCTATTGTAGGGGCCATTTTTTTCTTTACAGAATCGATTTTTACTTCTACTTTTTCCTCTGTAACGTTTACGACGTCGGCAGTAGACTTACCTTGATTACAACTTGAAAAGACAATCAAAACAGATAGAGTAAGTATCGTGATAACGGGGTTTTTCATAAAAAAAATCTAAAGATTAAAATCAAAGGTAACTTTTTAATTACCGTAAATCCTAATAAAATAGTATCATTAGATGGTTTTATGTCTTTCATTTTAGAAAGACTCATAACTATTTAAACCCCCTAATTTTATGTATAAAAAACCTTCAGCAAGAAGGTCTCTATGATAGTAAATAGCAATAAATTTAGTTTTATCAACTTTGGATTTTGATGTTCCAGAATCTTTTATCCCACCGTCCCAGTTTAATCCAAAACCAAAATTATAGCTATTTCCATTATTGTCTTTATTAGGGATCGGATCGTGAGGAACATCTTCCATTTGCTTTTCAACAGTAGACATGTTTATTGGCATTCGTAAAGGTAACAAGGCGGATGGCTCTGTTTTTCCAGATAGGATATCCATTAAAGCTTCTATTTGTAAACCAAATTCACCCACTCTGGCATCAACTTCTTTCTTAAATTCAGCAAAAACCATCGAGTTGGAAATATTTACAGCTACAATTACTAGCTTTCCCTTCATTGCTTTTTTTGTTTCAAGAATCGTATTTAAATCTGCATAAGAATTTGATTTAGATGTTTTGCTTAAATAGGACTAGACAACGCCTGTATAAATAATCAGTTAGTGTTTATTGATTTAGTTTCTAAACCGGTTTTTTAATCGGGTTATATTTTGATGTAAATTTTATTTTTATTCAAGAAATAGCCAACGATCCAACAAGATAGCATTATAGAAAGCGCAAATCCTAAAGACCCTAAGTAGCCGCCAAGCCAAGATACGAATATGTTTTCAGCGATCCAATCGTAAGCAGAATCCCCTTTAATTTTAATTTGATAAAGGGTAATTACGAGTAATTCTGAAAGCAGATAAATAAACAACGGATTTTTGCCCAGTATTTCAAAAAAGTAAGTCCATTTAATTTTTTTTACAACATCTAAAACATAAACTAGTACCGATAAAATTATAAGGTCAAGACCAATAGTGAGTAATACAAAAGAGCTTGTCCAAAGTTTTTTATTAAATGGAAAAATGGTATCCCAAGCTAATGCGGTTAGGATAAGTAGACCTCCAAGAATGATCATTCGGACAATGGTTTTATAATTTTGCCCGCTTTTTTGTAGAAATTTACCCGCTAAATAACCTGCAATTATATTTACTATAGCTGGTAGTGTGCTCAATAAACCTTCAGGGTCAAAGGCGATGCCGTCCCCATAATACATATGGCTTTCGCCAATTAACCAAGTATCTAATTTTAAGACTGCATTACCAGCTAGGCTGAGGTCTCCAAAAGAATGGAGTATTAATTGATAGGAAATAAGCGCGATCGCACTAAAAACTAGAGCTCCTTTGTTTTTCCAAAATCGCAGAATAAGAGCAGCAAAGAAATAACACAAAGCAATTCTTTGTAGTACGCCAAAAATCCGTGTATCACTTAAGGGCTTGAGACCTCCATTTTCGAAAAACGGGAACCAATACATCAAGTAGCCTAATAAAAATATGATTACAGTACGCTTTAATACTTTTTTAAAAAAAGTGTTATTGGACAAAGCTTCATACTTAGGCATGCTAAAACTCATCGAATTACCTACTATGAATAAGAATGTTGGGAAAACCAAGTCAGTTAATGTGAACCCGTGCCATTTAGCGTGTAATAACGGAGCAAAAGTAGTTGCTTGTTTTCCGGGAGAATTAACAATTATCATTAGTGCTATATCCAAACCTCTAAAGACATCTAATGATAAATAACGTTTTTTAAGTTGCTCCATAATACTGTTATTGATGAAAAGAGGTACAATGACTCCTTTTCAAGTATAGAAATTAATGAAATATTTTTATGGGGATAGATTTTGACTTCCTACAAAATTACGTTTTTAGTTTTTTCTTTTAAACGGCTTTTTTCAGCTGTAAATCCAATAATATGACTTTCAACAGATACATCAATCGAAGAAGAAAGTAAAGCGGAGTTTTGTTGCGACACTGCTTGTATCCAATCGGAGACTAAATTCCAATCACCGCCACCATGTGCATCACTAGTTAGCTCCCATTCTATCTTTTCTCCAGTTAAAAAATTGGTATAAGTAAATTGAGACATGTCTCCGACGATATCTCCTTGACTTCCCATTATACGGGTGCGCCTCCCTTCATAGGAAGTAAAAGCTTCCATGCTGAATGCAGCAGTAACACCATTAGAAAACTGAAGGTTGGTAGTGTAATGATCCGGTTGGTCATTGTCCATTTGATATACGCAACGACCGTAGTTAGTCGTTTTTAGACGATCTAGAATGGCATCGCCCTGTTTATCCATATCATCTGGCAGATCAAATACATGAGTTCGTTGCCTGTCACGATAGTATATTTTTAAAGCACTATAAGCACAATTTTTTTCAATAGCACAGCCATCAATGCATCGAGGAGTTGCACCTACAGGCATGTTTTCTTTTTTAAACCATTTTAAATCACCAAAAGCGGATATTTTTTCACAAGTTTCACCAACCATCCAGCGCAAAATATCAAGGTCATGGCAGGATTTTGCAAGAATTATGGGGGTAGTTTCTTTGCTGTTATGCCAATTTCCACGAACATAACTGTGAGACATATGTATGTGTTGAATGGGTTCAAAATGTTGAATACTAATAAGCTCACCTATACTACCATTTTGAATTAGTTCTCGTAATTTAATAAAATAGGGAGAATACCTCAAGACATGACAAACAGCGACTACACGATTTGTTTTTTTTGCTAAAGCTAATATGTCTCGGCATTCTTTTTCAGTGGGTGCTATTGGTTTTTCAAGCAAGATATCATATCCCATTGCGAGTGCTTTCATGCAAGGCCCATAATGTAAATTGTCTGGTGTCGAAATTATGATGGCATCAGCAAATTTGGGACGTTCAAAAACATCTTCCCAAGTATGAAAACTATTTTCGGAGGCTATATTGTGTTTTTGGCAATAGCGCTCGTTTCTAATAGCAACAGGTTCAGCAACTCCTATAATGTTCAAATGATCAGGGTACTGAACAGCATAACCGCCATAGACATTACCCCTATTACCAGCGCCTAAAGTAATTGCTGTAACGGGTTTGTCTGGTTCAGGATATTTATCAGGATCGGGGATATACAAACGGATGTTTGCTGTTGTAAAGCCATGTAAAGGTAAAGTCAATAATCCTCCAGTTGCAAGCCCTAAGGTTTTAAGGAGATCTCTTCTCGAAAGTTCTTTTCCCATCTTAAATAACTATTAATTATTAGATTCAATTATTTTTAGTTTTTATTCAATATTGAAAATACGCTTAAGTGTATCTTCAGTTTGCTTTCTTCCCTATTCCGATTCGATTTTTAAAACCGATCATTTCTTTTTGGGTTTTGTCTAAGAGGACTGAACTCTATTTAGATCAAAACAATAAGAATGTCCATATGTAAATAAAATAATACTGTTATGTTTTAACTAAGAGGCCTACTGTTTTTAAGTTATGTTTCACAATTTACGGTGTAAAGTAGACACAATTTAAATTCAAATGTAAACATTTATATTATCGGTTGGGTTTTTTTAAATTTCAGGGTTTCATCCCTGTTTTACTTTTTAGACAGGAATTATTTCTAAGTGCTGAATCGAAAGAAAATCAAAAATTTGGTGCAATCCCCGTCTTAACATATAAAAAGTAGGGCTGAAGCAAAAAAAACATTCAAGAAGGTAGGTCTATGAATTGTAGTAGCCCCGCCGGGGATCGAACCCGGATCAAAAGTTTAGGAAACTCCCATTCTATCCGTTGAACTACAGGGCTGGAAATTAAAAAAGAGTATTTTTTTATAGCTCTTCAACTAATCTCATCCAGATGGGAAAATGGGGGTAAATAGCTGGCAGAAAACATCACTCCTCTTCATCTTTCGAAGTCTTTTTGAGATTGCGAAGATATCACATTTACTTTAATTTTAAGAATGAAGGCCCGGGTAATTCCATCCGTTTTAACAACACTTCGGTTTTGTAGCGAACAATTAAAAGATTAATTTTATAAAGAATTTTAGTCACTCATTTAAATCTAAGTCCTTGAATACAAAAGTACAGTCTGTTTTTTTTCTTTTTATACTGCAATTTTATTTTTTTCCTGTTTTTGGACAAGTAAAAAAAGATACTACCTCGCTTGCTGAAATAGTCATAAAAGCAGCCCCAATTCGGGTATCACTTCAAAATTCAGCTTCTTCTGTGTCGGTAATTCAAAGAAAGGATATCGAAAAAAGTGATGGGGTAATCCTGACTTCGGTTTTAAATAAAATTCCTGGGATTAACATGCAGCAAGGAACTCTGAATACAGTTCGAATTAGTATCCGCGGAATTGGCGCTCGTACCCAATATGGAACCAGTAGGATTAAAGCCTACTTTGAAGCTATTCCTTTGACTAGTGGAGAAGGGGATACGACTATTGAGGATATCGACATGGAGACTATTGGTGGTATCGAAATTAATAAAGGGCCCAATAATACGAGTTTTGGTTCGGGATTAGGCGGTGTCATTCATTTATTTGCACGTGACACTCCTGAAAGAGAATCTTTTGCAAAATCGGTTACGACTTTCGGCAGTTATGGTTTACTCAAACAAAGTATGGGCGCTGGTTATAGTGACACAAATTCTAATCTGTTTTCGAATTATACGCATTTGCAAAGTGAGGGTTTTCGGGCCAATAGTTCCTATGATCGCAAGTCCATGAATCTGCACGCGAAACAGAATTTGGGGGTAAAAGGGAGTTTGTCTTTTTTGGGAATCTTTACTCGCCTGAAAGCATTTATTCCGAGTTCCATAAATGAGACTGATTTTAGAAATAATCCTGAAAAGGCCGCGGCCAATTGGGCAGCTGCGCAGGGTTATGAGTCATACGACAAATCACTTTTGGGCATAGGTTATCAGCACGCTTTTTCGGAGAACTGGTCTATTAAAAGCAGTGTTTTTTCTAATTTTAAAAAGGCTTATGAACCAAGACCTTTCGATATTTTGGACGAAAAAACAAACTCTTTAGGTTTTCGATCTACGCTAAATTATAAAACCAAATTATTTTCAGTGCCCTTTGAGGCTAGTGTTGGAACTGAATCGTTAAGTGAGCGCTATACGTTTTCCCTTTTCGACAACCTCTATATGTCGCAGCCTGGTCAGGGAAGCCTTGCTGGATCCGAATTTAGTAAGGTGAATCAAAATCGGAATTATAGTAATTATTTTTTTGAAGTGAATATTGAGTTATTGAAAGACCTTCATTTAGAAAGCGGCCTGGCATTGAACACTACAAAATATACGCTGCGAGAGATTTTACCCGAAAACGGGAATCAATCGGAACAAGCCTATACTTTTGGGAAGATTTGGTCACCCAGACTCGGAATTTCTTATCAGCTAAGTCCGGGAAAAAATATTTTTAGCTCCATTAGTAAAGGATTTTCAACTCCTTTGGCGGCCGAAACGCTCACTCCCGAAGGGCAAATCAATACTGATTTAAAACCAGAAGTGGGGCTTAATTATGAATTGGGTTTTAAAGGATATTGGTTAGATTCAAAACTAGATAGTGAACTTGTGTTTTATAGCACACAAATCAGCAATTTATTAGTGGCCAGACGTACGGCCGAAGATCAGTTTGTGGGGATTAATGCAGGACGAAGTTCCCATCGGGGAATTGAATTCACCGTAAATTATGAAATTTTAAAAACTTCCCAATTTGAAATAGGTACTTATTTCGCAGCTTCTTTGAATGATTTTAGATTTAAAGATTTTGTTGATAATGGAATCGATTATTCCCGTAATCAACTTACAGGAGTTCCCAATCAACAATGGAATGCAGGGATTGACCTGAAAACAGCTAACGGTTTTACTTTAAACACTAGTTTTATGAGTATGGGTAAAATTCCGATGAATGATGCAAATACAAAATACAGTGAGAGCTATATACTTTTGGATGTAAAAGCGGCCTATAGTTTTACAATTCTTGAATTCTTAAAAACGACAGTAAGCAGCGGAATTAATAATCTGTTAGATCGCAAATATGCAGCTAGTATTTTGCCTAATGCCATAGGTTTTGGCAATGCAGCGCCACGGTATTATTATCCCGGAAATCCAATCCAATTTTATGGAGGGATTTCCGTTTCGTATGTTTTTCAATAAAAAATTAATTAAGAATTAGTCTTCTTATTGCTTTACGGCTTGAACTTGCTCCAGACTAATCATTTTAGAATTTTTGTTGCTCCAAGAGTTTCTAATATAATTCATTACATCTGCCACTTCCTGATTTGATAAACCCATTGGAGGCATTCTACCGTTGAATTTTTTTCCGTTTACAAGAATTGCGCCCGTTTGTCCAAATTTCACAGCATGAATACTTTGGGTTTCTTTTTTGGTGAGCCAATCTGAGCCGTCAAGGGGAGGGAAGCTTTTAGAATCACCTTTGCCGTTGACAAGGTGGCATTGCATGCAGAAATCAGCATAGATTTCCTTGCCTTCGGCAATGCTTTTTTCTAAGGGCGTCTTTTCCTGTGTGACTTTGGCCACCGCTAGATAATCACTTTCTTGATCTGAAGTAAAAGCTTGAGTCTGATTAGAAAAATAGAATCCACCCGAAAGTAAAATCGCTAGTTCTAAAGTTAGTTTGATTGTCATCATATTAATTCGGGATAATTTTAAGAATTCCTTTTCCTTCGACACCTATGTAAATATAGCCATCTGGGCCTTGAGCTACGTTTCTTAAACGACCAATTTCAGTGGCAATTTTTTGTCTTCCGATGATTTCATTTCCTTTTAATTTTACTAATTCTAAGTACTGAAATTTCAAGGAACCTACAAGCAAATGCCCTTTCCAGTCAGGATAGCGATCGCTGGTTACAAAAGCCATTCCGCTTGGTGCGATGGAGGGAAGCCAATAGTAAATAGGATCTTCAATTCCTGGTTTTTCTTCTATTTTGCTTATGATAGTGTTGTCGTAATCGATACCGTAGGTTACAATTGGCCAACCGTAATTAGCTGCTTTTTTTATGATGTTGATTTCATCTCCACCCTTTGGGCCATGTTCGTGTTCCCAAATATCTCCCGTAACAGGATTTAGAGCTAATCCTTGTGGATTTCTATTTCCATAAGTATAAATGGCTTCTTTTGCATTTTCTTGGCCTACAAAAGGATTGTCTTTAGGGATAGTTCCATCGTCATTCAAACGGTATATTTTTCCGTTATCACGAGTAATGTCTTGCGGATTTACAAAATGGTTTCCTCTTTCCCCAGCTGAAAAAAATAGAAATCCTTCGTTGTCAAATACAATTCTAGAACCAAAATGTTGGCCTTTGGTGGTATTGGGACCTGCTTTGTATAAAGATTCAATCTGCGTCAAAGCTCCGTCTAGCAGTTTCGCACGAATAAGTTTAGTATTGCCGCCTTCGCCTTCGCCCTCAGTAGAGGCATAAGTGATATAAATCCAGCCATTTTTAGCATAGTCAGGATGCAGGACAATATCTAATAAACCACCTTGACCCCGATTGTATACGGTAGGAACGTTTTTAATTTCCGTTTTTGTTCCGTTTTTTATTTGATACAGAATACCACTTTTTTCGGTAATTAGCATGTTACCGTCAGGTAACCAAGCCATTCCCCAAGGGGTTTGTATACCAGAAGCTACTGTTTCAAAAGTATAATTTTTCACTTCGTCTTGTATGGGAATATCGTTTGCTTTTTCTTGTGCTGTGCAGCTAATAAAAATAAATAAAAGTAGTATGGGTGTGATTCTGCTCATGATTTTGGGTTTTTAAAGCTGATTTTAATAAATCCTAATGTTCGAAGGTAGTAAAAGAAGATCAGCTAAACAATGAGTGGGGGGAAAATCAAAGAGAATAGCTCGCTAAATCTACTTTCAGCTTTTAAATAAAAACAGGAAATTGTGTTGGTTTTTGAGTAGGAGTGGCGGCGGTATCTTTCTAGCAATGCCCTATCAAACCTAAAAACAAACGCGTTGCTAAGAAGCAAAATGAAATTAGCTTTTAGTTTTAGAATAACGGATTAAAATAGGATTCGTATTGCCCTATTCAGTTTAGATTTTGCCGATAGCGTGTATTTTTTGTTTAGCTTTGCATCGTAATTATTAAACAAAAACTAGTTAATAGAAAAACTAACGGAACTAATAATGGGCTTGAGTTAATTCGTAAAATTCAAAATGAAATTAAGAGTTAATAATTGTAGAGCTTAAATTAAAATAAAATCACATGAAAAGTAAAATACCCGATAATGTCGTTTATTCAGTTGAAGAAGGATTTAATGCCAATATATTGCCCTACGCCACAAATGTTGGCGCCCCAGTAATTAGAGTTGATGATGTTGTTTCTTGGAAAAGTAGAGGCATTGATAATGTAAATAAAGAGCTTGGAAATAAATTCAACGAATTGAGAATTCAATATCAAAAGTTGATGGAAGAGTACGAATGGAATGAGTTAGTATATAGTGCTAAGTTTTCATTTGAACCTGTTATTGGGGAAATTTATCATTTATATAGAGATTCTAATGGAGTAAACTTTCTTTCTTTGATAGGTCCACAAGAATGGAATAAAGAACACATTGGTACTTTTAAACTTAACAGTGATAAAAAAATGGATACTACTGACTTCAAAAAATTCTGAGATATACTAAATTGAAATAACAGAGATGCTATTTTAATGAATTACAAGAAACGTATTCTGATGTATTTTTTACGATTGTATCTTAGGTCAAAATACAAACCGTAAACAGTCAATGAATTACACATATATACAAATTTATTCCACATAATTATGTTTTAATCTAAAGGTAATTAATTTTAAAAGAAGTAAAAGGACTCAGACCGTTAAAGTTAGGTTAAGCTATTTGATAGTACTAGATATTTCTAAAATCACACAAGAATATACACTAAGTCCATTTCTTTAATTTTTTGTAAAACAAACATTAATCTTTAATTTGGTCTTTATCCAAATAGTAAAGTAGTAAAAACAAAAAAGACATTACTTTGCTGTAAAGTCTTTTAAAAAAACTCCCTCTATTACTCGAAGTTGCAACCAAAATTCACCTTGTAAATTTGTAACTATTAAAAAACCAAATTATTATCATTCTAAAAAACAATCAACATTTCGTAAATTTCCGGTTTTGAGAAGTGAATATTCAAACTTAAAAAACCATATTAATCAGAACGATTTTATATGAATTAGTCCACTTATTTTTGAAGATTTACAACAATGGAAAAATTAATTTGATTTAATAAGTACTACGGGTTTTTATAAGATTTGTGCGACTGTAAAATCGGATATTTCTCGGTTGTAGCAATATTTTTATTGAACGGTTGTCAGTTTGTTGTAAATCTGATTTGAACATAGATCTGCTGGACATTTTTTTTTTAAACAGTACGAATTGCTTTTTCAATAGGCGTGTCACCATCAATAATTTCAAAAAACTGGTTTTGCATTACGCCATCATCCAAAACTTCAACTAGAGTTTTGGCAACATCTGCTCTTGAAATATTTCCTGGATTTTCAAATCTTTTTTTAAGTTGAATTTTACCCGTACCTTCTTTATTAGTCAGATGGCCTGGTCGAACAATACTATAATCCAAACCACTGTCAATCAGATAGTCATCAGCATTTTTCTTTGCCTCCAAATAGGCTTGAAGATCTTTATTCTGGGAGGGATCATCAGCTCCCATGGCACTTAGCATAACAAACTTGCGGGCTCCCTCATCCTTAGCAGCACCAGTTAGCCGTTTTGCTCCTTCCTGATCTACACCTAAAACATTTTTACCTTTTGATCCTGCAGCAAAAATTACTTTGTGCACGTTTTTCACTGCATAACTTAAACCTTCTTCCAAGTCGGCCACAATGGTCGATACATTATTCTTTTCAAAATAGTCTTTTTGATCCTGTTTTCTAACCATGGCAATAGGCCGATAGGTCTCTGATTTTACTAATAAATCAACGATGATTCTTCCTGTAGTGCCGTTTGCTCCGGCAACTAATATATTCTGTTTCTCTTTAGTCATGATATTTTATTTTTAGTATAAATATATTCGTTCGCAGATCATTTTTTTAAACCGTTTAGGAAAGGCTTATAATCACTTTACCCTTTGCTCTACCTGTGGATAAGTATAAATAGGCCTCAATGCTATCTTCGAAAGAAAAAACCTTATCAATCACTGGCTTTATCTTCATGTCTTTTACCATAGTGGAGAGTTTGTTTAATTGCTCACCATTAGGTTGCATCCAGGTATGTTTATAAATAGCTGATTTTTCTTTGATTAGGTTAAATAATTCTTCGGGTAATTTATAATTAGTCATCCCCAAATGCTTTGCAGATCTTCATCTGGAAGGCCTTCAAAAGTGCATACTTTTCCTCCCTCTTTGATAATTTCAAAGGCTTCTAACGTGTAGTTGTTTCCTAAGGTGTCAAAAACATTATCCAAATCTTTAGCAATCGTTTTGTAATCTTCAGTTTTGTAATCTATCACACGGTCGGCTCCAAGTGCCTTAACCATATCGACATTTGTAGTGCTGGTGGTTGTGTAAACAAAGGCCCCTTTCGCCTTGGCATATTGAATCGCAAAAGTTCCTACACCTCCTGATCCTGCATGAATAAGCACGCGATCGTTTTCTTTTAAACCAACGCTTTCCAACGCCTGAATTGAAGTGAGTCCTACTAACGGTAAGCCGGCGGATTCTTCAAACGATATATTATCTGGTTTTTTGGACACCACACTAGTATCAACAGCTACATATTCAGCAACCGTGCCCATTTGTTGTTGAGGCACTCTGGTATACACGGCATCTCCCAATTCAAATTTGGTGACTTCCGCGCCTTTCTCCACAACCACGCCGCTCACATCAAAGCCAATTGTGCTGGGAAGTGACAAGGGGACCATATCTTTCAGTCCACCACTCACCATTTTGTAGTCAATAGGGTTGAGTCCTGCTGCTTTGGTCTCAATAAGAATATCCGAAGCCTTGATTGATGGTTTTTCTATTTCGTTTATTGATAAACTGTTTTTAAGTTCGCCGTATTTTATTATTTGTAGTACTTTCATATCAGTTGCGTTTTAATTTTTGATTAAGCATGCTGTTTATTTTTTAGAATTTCTCCATGACTGCCATGCGCCAGACGACCAAAGTACCCAAGCTATGAGAATCGGTTGAAAGAAAAGTCGGATTAATCGGGCACTATCAGAATTTAAAGCTCCAAAAGCGTCTTTTCCATCAAGGTACTGGGCAACATTACCTGGGAAAACTAGGATGAAGAATAGGGCTAAGACCCATCCAATATTTACTCGTTGCTTTTTCCATAACAGTAAAGTCAGACCTAGTGTTATTTCAACAATACCGGATAATATGACCACTAAATTTTTACTCAATGGAATCCAATCAGGAACTTGAGCCTGGAAGTCGATTCTATTAAAGGTAAGATGGCTAAATCCGGCAATGATCATAAATAACACTAATAGTATTCTAAAAATATTTTGCGTTAGAGATGTGTTTATTTCTTTTTTCAAAACTTTATTTTATAGATTAAACAATTAAAAGAGACGACAGACCGCTTTCGTCATTGGAGTTTTCATAAACTTGGACCTTAATTTACTTCTTTGTTTACTCCCTTCGTATTCAATTGCATTTGGGAGAGTTTTTGCCCGCCTTTAATGCCAAAGTCCAATGTCCGAATTGGAAAAGGAATCGTAATATCATGTGCATCAAATGCACTTTTAATCGCTTTGATGGCTTTGTTTTTCATCGCGAAGTAGCCGGGTCCTCCAGGATATTCTATCCAAAATCGAATATTAAAGTTGATTGAACTAGAGTCAAATTCAGAATAGTCAAAAATTATCAAATCCTTATCTAGGACTCCTTCCAAGTTTTTTATTGTACTCAATACAACATCTTCAACTTTATCAAGATCTTCTGCGTAAGAAACTCCAACGGCTATATCAATACGTCTTTTTTTCAAAACAGAAAAATTGTAAATAGCACCCTGTAATATATCTTTATTTGGAATGTAAACTTCTTGGCCCTGGAAAGTCTCAACAACCGTAACCCGTAACTCAATTTTACGCACGATGCCCATAATCCCCTTTATTTCTATAATTTCCCCAATTTTAAAAGGTTTCCTGAAGGCCAGAATAATACCTGAAATAAAATCTGCCGCTATATCCTGAAAAGCAAAACCCAATACTAAACCTAGCACACCAATTCCTGCGATTAGCGATGTTAATGCTTTATCAAGTCCGAGTACTCCAAGCATAATAAAAAAACCAAGCCCTAAGATAACCGCATAAACAGCAGTGGAAAATAAATGCCCTAGTGCTTCGTTTTTTGATGCTTTGGTGAAAAGCTTTATAGATAGTTTGCTTCCTAGTCTGGCAAGAACAAGAAAAATCACTAATAACAGCAGGGTCACTACCATATTGGGTATCATATTCACGAAGGCATCAAGCCAACCTTCTAACTTTTGTACTACAGTTTGTACTGGTTCCGCTACTTGCTCTTGTATGTCCTGTATCATTGTCCTATTCTAAATTTACTTTTATTTAATGAGCAGCAAGTTTATGAATGAAAGATGGGTCTTATCATTCTAATGCTTCCGGTCACAATTGTTACTCCGGTTTTATCTGCCAATTTCTCCTTTTAAACCGTACAAAATATAGGATTACAAATATGGTAAGGATTGGTATCAGCCAAGTTCCTCAGCCCATTCCCGTTCCCCAATGCCATTGTAAATCATGTTAGTTGGTTTTAGATGTATTCATTTTGTGACCTTCTGCTACGTTTCCGGATTATCTTTCATCATTTGAATCATTGAATTAAACATGACTTTGCTATTTTATTGGTATTTGGATTAAGTGTTTGTCTGGACATGTTGTAATAATTTTAAATTAAGATTAGTAAAGGACATTCTATTACTATTTTTTAGGCTTTGTTCAAAACATACTTCAATCTCATAGCTCGGAATGACTAAGCCTAAATTTGTTGAATGACATTCAGCAGATTTTAACTAAGCTGGGGGATATTATAGATTAGTGTGTTACACAATTGTTGACAATAGTTACATAATTCTTATATGGGAAAATCTGTGGTGGGTAAAAAAACAATATAGCGGAGGGTAGCCTTAGAACAATTCCGTTCTTTCTTTGGAAGCTGACAAGAGATGCTTATCATTCAGAAACTCGAAATTTACTATAGCTTCTATTCGAATCCTTCTCTTGTAATATACTTAGTTCCTAAAGTCATCATCTTAGTTTTCCCGCTACTGTCTTGTCACGACTATAATCCACTTTACTGCTTGTTGAGGTTATAATATGGCATTTGGACTGAATGATTGCATCAATAAAAGAATTGTGTCGATGGATCACTTTTGCCGAATCTTAGAACCTTCCACCTAATTGTTCGTGGATTTCCAAACAACCGCCTTTTCCCTGCCGTTCTTGATTGACAGATTCAATAATGATATTTTTTGTATCGGAATCTTCGCATAGCGGTCAAACTTATCAAATGACAAATCTGCCCTTTTTTAATAAAACAGCATGAAGTACTGATTTCACTATGGCTTAAAAACAAAAAAGACCTTACATTGCTGTAAAGTCTTTTTAAAAAGCTCCCTCTCTTGGGCTCGAACCAAGGACCCTCTGATTAACAGTCAGATGCTCTAACCAACTGAGCTAAGAAGGAAACTGTGTTTTATGAAAGACTTAATAGTGTGTGCAAATAATGTGCAAACCAAAACCTAGTTATAATTATTTTTAATTGTGTTTTATAAAAATCAAATTTATTAAAATTTTATAATTAATCTTGCTTTTATGAAATTCCTTTTGAACTCTAATATTATTTAATTTAAAAAAAGAAAGTACTCTTAAGAGCAATTTGGCATAAAAATTTTCTAAAGAAAAAGAAAAAAAAGAAAGCTCTAGAAACAGAGGGAATGATGAACGAAAATGGAGGGAAGGATGACTGACTGAAAGTGAAGAATGAACTCTAAATTTGCTTGGGTTTTTTATCTTACAGCAAAATAATGTTGTTTATAATAACAACCCCAAGCACCGCAGTAAAAAATGGAATTTTTATGGAATTTTTTATGAGGAGCGATGTGGCGTTGTTGCGGCAAATGAACAGCAGCCTCAGGATGGGAACAGAACGCAGTTTACGGAGTGATGTGGAATACTGAGAGCGTTAGACGTTGGGAAAAAATAAAACACAGCGTAGCGTTCCTTAATTTAATGCAAAGTGATAACGGAGCAAACCCAACTGCTGGTCATAGGAGCAACCGCTGAATTAACAAGGAGCGACAGACATAGCAATGCTGAATCGAATGTAACGTAGTTTACGGAGTGAAATGCGATGAAGCTGTGCTGTGAATGTAGTAGCTCCTACGAACGCAGGAAGAGAGCGTGTGGAGATGATGAACGAACAGCTTAAAATAATAACTGCTTATTTTCAAGCTGTTGTTATTTTAGTGCTGTGAAGTGTCTGTGGAATGGAAGGAAGAATGACTGACTGGAACAGCATCACGTAACAAAGTGAACGACCAAAGTGAGACCGCTTGATTGCCCGTATCAAACAACCTAAAAATAAAACTGTTAATTGTACCTTACTTTTTTAACGTTCCGTGTATGGTTTTTTAGCATCCCGCAGGGTGCTATGCACTATACGCATTTTATATTTGTATGCCTTATGTCATTAATTTAGAAATTGTATTACGAAAAAAAATGGTTAAGGTCTATTAATAATTTTGCCCGTTTCCAACGCTCTAGATGGTTGCCACCAAATACTATTCAAATGCCCTTTTATTTTATTGAATAGATCTATAATTAAATCTTCATCAATTTTATGAGGGTCCAGACCATCTTTTCTGTTTTTCAATCTATCAGAATTACTGGCTTTACACAAAATGTATATTTCATTAATGTCACTTAATTCCGGTAACTCATCTTTAAGCTTCATATACTCTGACGCGACAATATAAATACAATATGGCATGGCACTTTTGATCCTGCTTGCGGTTCCAGAACAAGAATCCAGCATATTTCTTTCGATGTATGTTTTACATTCTATTGCAACCACAGGAATTATGATTTTTTGTGAATATGATTTTTCCTCGGCTTGAATGGTGACGCCTAGAGACACCCCTAAAACAAAGTCTTGATCTTTTGAATGAAAATAAGGGTTAGGCTCCAAGAATATTTCTTTGAAAGAGGAAGGTGAAAATGTTAAATCCACAAAACTATTTGCTTTACCAAGAAACAAATTGTCCGGAACTTCTTCCAAGGAATCTTTGATTACATCAATAAATAGGTGACAGAAAAATTCTTCCAACATGGTAGATCTAATGTTTTCTTGCCCTGAGTTTTTTCTTGATTCAATGGGCTCCAATACTGCTAAGCGATAGTCATTAAAAGCACTTACTAGATCTTTAACTCCAGCCTCGTCAAGAATTGATAGATCTTTAGTGTTTTCTAAAAACTCTTTGTAGTGGTTATAGACCGCAGCCAAATCTGCGCTTGTCGTACTCTTTTCTTTTAAAAGTGTTCCATGAACATAATGTCTTTCTTCAGCCATAATTAATTAATGAGTTTTCCTAATTGCATTCTTGTATTTAAACTTTCTGGGGCATCAATAACCGACTCTAAATAATTCATAACTTCATCGATATGAGATCTAACTAATTCAATATCAATATCCTTTATTAAAGAAATGTCTCTTCGAACTTCACTTCTCTTTTGTTTACGCAAGATTATTATCTCGTCAATTTGTGAAGACGCATAATTTTGTTTTTCCAACGCGAAGTCGGCAAATTCAGATATTAAATAAAATTTACTTAGTGGGAATGTTTTTTTCAATCTATCAACCGAGTATTCTACTCCAGAAATCATATTCTTATCTAGGTTCGTCTTAACTTCAACCCCAACCACTGTAATATTAAAATCTATTTCTGTATCATCAATTTTCAGAGGCATGGTTTTTATTATAGCCACATCAACTCTTTTAGGTTTAAAGACCATTGGTAACTCTTGATAAGGAAGGAATGACATATCAATAACAATATCCTTTTGTGTTGTTATTTTCAAATCTGGAAACTTTGACACAACAAATTTTAAGTATAGTTGATACAAAAACTCAGGTACGAGTGATGAAAGAAAGTCTGATTGATGACTAAACTTCTTATTACAATCTTCGCGCAGAAATGTATAGTATTTTTCAAAATCAGGAAGACATTCGTTTATCCATCCTAAAGTATCCTCAGAAGTGTAGCCTTCAATACTTTCAAGTAAAGCACTATATTCAACACCTATTCCAATTAGGACAGCTCCATTATGCCCACCATTTTCAATAGATTTACCAATCTTGGTGCGTAAATTACTCCCATGGGGTAATTGACTGTCTATACTAAGCAAGTTCGTGTGTAGCTCTCCTAGAGTCATTGGCTTTATTTTTAAATGATTTAACAATTGCACTTCCTATTGCTTTTGCTAACAATGGTGGAACTGAATTTCCAATTTGATTATATTGAGATAAGCCAATTTCATGTTCTCTATTTTCACGAATCAACAAACTTTTACTCATCAAAGTACGAGGCCCTTTAAAAATAAACTTATCTGGAAATGATTGAAGTCTCGCTCCTTCTCTAGCAGTAAGATTTCGATTCATCACTGGATGAACAAATGTAGATTGAAAAGAGGCTGTTACACAATGACTAATTTTACTTGGATCCAACCTTTGATTATTCATTTTAAACCTTGCTTTTGTATCTAAATCAGATCCATTTCTAGCCCTTTGCCCATGTTCTAAAGGAACATCTAACAATGATCCACCTAATGGGATATGCTTAAACCTCTCAATCAATCTCGGTGTATGTTTCATTGAAATATGGTTGTAAATCCCTTTACCATCCTTTCTCATCATTTTTTGATAGCTGCTCAATTCGATTTCATTATAAGTTAATTTATCGGGCGAATCGTCAAATCCAGCGTTGGATGAGATAAATGGTAAATCCGTAATAGCCTCTTGAACTGTTATATAGTTTTTTTTGTCTGGTCCATGGGTTTCATGAATTTCTGGAAATGGTAATCCGCAACCTTTTTTGATTGCGATTACAAAAACTCTTGTTCGAGATTGTGGAACCCCGAATTTTGGAGCATAGAGGACTTCAATTTTAATATCATAACCTAGTTCATCTAAAATGTTTGTTACAACGTCTATGACTTTATCTTTAGAAGGTAGTTTCCCATTGATGAAGTTTTTTACATTCTCCATTATTACCATGTTGGGGCTAATAACCTTTACAAACCTTAAATATTCAAGGACCAAATTATTTCTATCGTCAAGCTTTCCATATTGAGAAGGTCCTGCAACTGAAAACCCTTGGCATGGTGGTCCTCCAACAATAAGGTCAACACCGGTAAAATTCGATTTTATTTCTTTATCACTGAAAGAAGTAATATCCCGATGATGCATATCCACTTTTGGAAAATTATGCCGAAAGGTTTCTACTGCAAAACGATCTATTTCAATCGCAGCTTTGGTTGTTATACCTGCGTCTTTAAGGCCTAAAGTGAAACCTCCAGAACCTGCAAATAAGTCTAAACAATTAATTGTCATACGTTTTTTAAAGTTTTTAAATATCTCCCTATGGCTTCAGCTACAGGAGGAGATACAGCGTTCCCTACTTGATTAAATTGGTCTAAATGAATGTCTTCAAATATTCCTTTTTTCTCTAATAAATTCTTACTCAAAGTTGTCCTTTTGCCTAAAAAGGTAAAACTATCCGGAAATCCTTGTACTCTTGCTGCTTCTCTGACAGTAATATTTCTATGCTGGAATGGATGCACAAAACTTGAATAGAATGAAGCTGTAATTGTTTTACATGGGACATCAGGATTCAATCTCCTATGATTTTGGTGATAAACTTTTGCTGATAGTTCATTGACTTCTCCTCGTTTTCTATTTCTAAATTCTTCAGGAACACTTTGTGTATTACCATTTATTGGAATTAACTTAAAGCGTTCTATAACTCTTGCTGTATGGCGCATTGGTTCATGGTTGTAGACCATGTCAGATCCGTTTCTGCTGTTTTTCTGATATTCATTAACAGTTTTCTTGTCATAAGAAACTGTATCGACTTTTGTAATCGGAGTTGGTAAATCTGATATTGCATCCCACAATGACAATTCAGGCTTTTTAAAGCTATTCAAAAGTGAAAAGTCTATTTTGTGGTTAAGAGAACCAATCATAAAAAACCTTATTCGATCTTGTGGTACACCGAAATCTTTAGAATTTAAAAAACTAAAAGAAACATTATATCCAATTGCTTCAAGCTTTGATTTAAAATCATCTAACAATAATCCACCCTCTTTTAATTTGAATTTTACTATTTCCTTAACATTTTCAACAATAAAAAACTCAGGTTTAATCAGTTCTACGGCTCTAACATACTCAAGATAAAGGTTGTTTCTTGGGTCATTCTCGTTTCTTCTGTTGCTTGCTGCAATTGAAAAACCTTGGCAGGGTGGGCCTCCTACAATTACATCCGCACCCTTAAAATTACTTAAGATAGTATCAGAAATTTTCGAAATATCCCCTCTCACTAACTTTACGTTGGAGTGATTCCGTTCGTAGGTATCCGATGCCCAATCATCAATTTCTACTGCACCTATTGGTTTAAGACCAGCAGATATTAATCCTGTCGATGCTCCTCCAGCACCTGCAAATAAATCAACAAAAGTTAAACTCATTTTTTTAATTCTATTTGTCCTTGTGTGGCATTAGTACTAATATAATTTGTCAATATTTCTTCAGCATGCTTAAATGTTTCAACGGTACATTGCTTTTTATAAATAATTTTTGCAATTCTATCTACGAAAAATATATCCTTAACTTCATCGTAATTCATTTCAAATATTTTTGAAATCACTTGTAATCTATCTTCTTGTAGTGAAAAAATACCGTTTTCAATTGTGCTTAATTTTGCCTCATCAATCTTTAGTTGAAACGCAAGTTGGATTTGATTCCAACCTAGTTCTTTTCCTTCTAATAAAATTACCAAAGGTTTCTGTCATGACATGATTGTTTTTAAACCGGTTGAAATTCAAAATGCCAAAGTTAGACAACTTTATTAATCCTAACCATTAGTATTAGAAATAATATCAACTGAAAAACTGTAAAAATTGTATATAATGATTTCGAGAGCATTATTGATTTTTAGCCGTACTTTTTATCTTTTTTTTCAGCTATTTAGCGGTAAGCTTCAAGTAATTATTTGTTTTTTCCACAAAAGGAGGAAGTGCGTATAACGGTAGGATGCTTGGCAAAATTAAACAAAGCCACCCAATTTAGTGTAAACATGTGTGACATACGGTACACAATATTTTATTTATTAAAAATATAATAAGATCAAATGCGTAATAAAAACCTTATAAATTATCAAAAGGACGTTTAATTTGTTGAATACTCTTTGTGCTTACATGGGTGTAGGTTTCAGTAGTTGTACTAATGCTATGTATTAATAGCGCTTGTATGTATCTTAAATTAATAGCTCAATCTAATTTTAAAATCAATATGTACCGCTTTAAGTCTAACATCTCTTTGATCATGCTTCAGGCGGGGTGGTATCGGTTTTAAAATTTCAAATGGGGGTCATTGTGGGGAGTGGTCTACCCTACCTTTCACATAGGAAAATAAAAAAAATTATAAATTATAACCAACCAGATTATTCTTTTTGATAAAATAACCCACTTCATTATAAGAGCTTTGGAGCGATTTAATGCTCGTTAATGCCATATATTATATTGGATGCAGCATTTTCATTTCCTATAGAAAGGAAGAAATTATGGGGGGTGGGGTATACTGCTTGAATTCAAAACACGCAAATTCATTGCCTACAATCAGAATTAAGAAGGTTAAAAGAACTAATGGTGATCTTAACCAAAAAAATTATATTATTTTGCTTCAAAATCAAGATAATTTAGGAATTACAGTGACATTTTAGTAAATTTGTACCTAATCCTTTCTAGTAATAGATTGTACAGCTGTGTAAAGGACTCGATGAAAAGAGTTACAGCAGCTCAGAAGTCGGATTGTAGCCACGCCTTGAAATAATAGGGAACATAGTGGTGAGGTTTCTCCGATAGGTTAAAAAATGGGATCAAAGCGAAATCAGTAGGTTGGAACATTACACAGAGTAATAAGTGTCCTGAAATAACAGGGTTTTTTAAGTTTCCAGCGTGGGTGTAGTAAGGTAATAACTTATGACGTACAGTACTGTATAAGCGTGATTTTAAAAGCGAAATATAACTATTCTGCTCGCCAAAGATAAAATTTGGAGGGGTTTTTTATGCTTTTTTTACAAAGAGAAAATATATTTATACTTTTAAACATTCCTTCATATCAATAACTTTATAATGCATTTCATCTATCACTTTTGTTTCGAATGCATCTAAATAGATGTTCGTTATTTTATTTCCATATTCATGTCCCAAAGCTTCAGCAATTAACTCGTTAGAATAGCCTATCCTCTTAGCAATTGTAGCGAAAGAGTGTCTGCTAGTGTAGGTAGTAATAGGGATAGAAAAACCATTTTCAAAAGACAGTCGTTTCAAGTATTTATTTGTCGTTTTGATACATTGACTAATTATCTTTTTAGCCTTAATGCTGTCCTCAGGAACATCATTTGGCAAGATAGGTAACAAGTACTTGCTGCCAACTAAATTTAACCTTAGAATCAAAGATAATGCTTCAGGAAATAGTTTTATGCTGTAGTTTTTATGTGTTTTGCGTCTTTTGTAAGTTACTCTATCATCAACAATATTCAATGGTGTGAGATAGGCCAAATCAGTAAATGAAATGCCTCTTAAGTAGAAGCTCAAAAAGAAATAATTTATTGACGTCCAAGCTGTTGAATCTTCGTCAAGAGAATGGATGTGAAGTTTGTAAAGATCATCTTTTAAAACAGCTCTTTTTGCTGTTTTCTCAGTCTTAATACTAATGTCGTGGAAAGGATAAAAAGACCTATCGATTAATTTTAACTTGATTGCTTTGTTGAAAATAGCTCTTATTGACCTAAAATAGTTTGAAACACTATTTTGTTTAAGTCCAGAAATTAATAAATGGTGATTAAACTGATCAAGAAGAGTATAATTAACTTCCTCAAAAGAAATATCTCTACCACAGAAGGCGATAAGTCTATTAACTGCAGTTTGGTAGACAATTGCATTCCCCGTCCTCTTAACTTCCATCATTTGTTGTATGATTTTATCAGCAAATACTTGAAATGTATCGGGAATGTCACAAATTGGCTTACCATTAATCACTGCTTTAAGTTTTTCAATCGTAAAATCATCATCAAGCATTAGAAGAGCTTGCTCAATTTTAAAATAATGTTTGGACAGTTTAATGTTTAGGAGTTTTGAGTTTGGGTGTGCCTTATCTACTTCCACCTTTTTATCATTCCAAAATCCCTGTT
>CALJVL010000020.1 GCA_937773775.1 uncultured Flavobacterium sp. | reverse complement strand
AAAATGAACATGCCATAGATAATCAAGTTGAAATAGATGCTCATTACTCAGGATACCTCGCTAGACAATCTCAGGACGTAAAATCATTTATAAAAGATGAAAGCATATTGATACCTCATGATATTGATTATAATTCTTTTAGCAGTCTATCTACCGAAGTTAAATCTAAACTAATAGAAGTAAGACCCAAAACACTTGGCCAAGCTTTGAGAATTGATGGTGTCACTCCAGCTGCTGCAATTATATTGTTAGGATTTATAAAAAGATCTAAATATAAAGCTTCTGCTTGATGGAATTCGAGCGTGTTAAGGATATTCTATTAAATCAACTTAATTTCACTAAAGAAGATGTCGATAGGATATCTTTTTTCCATGATGAACTTTTAAATTATAATAGAAAATATAATTTAATATCGAAAAGTACTGAAAATAATGTGTGGGAACGTCATATCTTAGATTCTGCACAGATTACAAAGTTTATTGACATTAAATCCTCTGGAATAATATCTGATTTAGGAAGTGGAGGGGGATTTCCCGGTATTATTATTGCTATTTTCACTCAAAAAAGTGATTTTCACGTGAAATTGTACGAAAAGTCTTCAGTTAAAAGAATATTTCTTCAATCAATAATAGATAAAATGAAATTAAATGCAAAAGTTGTTGATAATATAAAATTATTTAGCAATTTATACTCAAATTATATTGTTTGTAGAGCTTTTAAGAAAATACCCGAAATATTGGCGATTTCACGTGAAATATTTAAAAAACCCCATAAAATCATAATTTTAAAGGGAAAGAATGCACAGATAGAAATTAATAAAGTTTTAAAACTTCAATCATTAAGATACAAAATGGAAAGTAGCATCACTGATAAAGAATCTAAAATAATTATCATAGATGTGAAATAATTGTGAAAAAAAAAATTATATCTGTAATTAAATCAAAAAGGTGGAGTAGGCAAAACTACTACTGTAATAAATCTTGCAGCCGCTCTCGCTCAAAAGGGAATGAATATTTTAGTTATAGATCTTGATCCACAAGGTAATGCGACTACTGGACTTGGAAAGTCTAACAGCTTGGAAAAAGAAAATATTTATAATCTTTTAATAGGAAGATCAAAAATCGAGGACGTAATTAAAAAAACCATTATAGGTGGAGTTGACCCTAATTAGCTCAAATGTAAATCTGTCTGGATTAGAAGTGGAAACGGCTAACGATAGCAATAGAGCATTCATACTTAAAGAGCTTCTGGGTGAAAAAAATAAAAATATATTATCAAAATACGAAAATATCTTTATCGACTGTCCTCCATCACTTAGTTTGCTAACAATTATGGTCGCTTGTATCAGCGCATCAACTATTAGTTCCGTTACAAGCAGAGTTTTTTGCCTTAGAAGGGATTACACAACTAATCAAAACTATTGATAGAATAAAAATTAGTTTAAATACTAATTTAGAAATTAGAGGAATACTCTTAACTATGTTTGATAAGAGAAACAAATTATCTTCTCAAGTAGACTTAGAAGCAAGAAATCATTTTAAGAATAAAGTTTTATAAAACAGTTATTCCCAGAAATGTAAGGCTTTCAGAAGCTCCTTCACATGGCTTGCCTTGCGTTATTTATGATAAAAGTTGTTTAGGTAGTAAATCCTATTTTAGTTTAGCTGAAGAGTTTTTAAATCAAGAGAAGGCTTATATAGGTAGTGCAGCATGAAAAGTAAAAAAAAGAAAAGGGCTTGGTAGAGGTTTGTCAGCTCTGTTTGGCGATTCTAGTGAAATTGAAAATACAAACGTAATTGACATAAAAAAAAACGTTGCCTTGATCAGCGAGCTTAGCAGAAATAAATATCAACCAAGAATTAAATTTGATGAAAACAAATTAAATGATCTATCCTATTCAATTAAAAAAAATGGCGTTATACAACCAATTGCAGTTAGAAAAGATAAATTTGAAGTAGGAAAGTATGAAATAATAGCAGGTGAACGAAGATGGCTTGCCGCTCAAAAAGCTGGTTTGCATGAAGTCCCAATAATAATTTTAGACTTAGATGACAACGAAGCATTAGAAGTTGCAATTGTTGAAAATATACAGCGTGAAGATTTAAATTCTGTTGAAGAAGCAAAAGGTTACGAAAGACTCAAAAATGAGTTCAAATATGACCAAGATAAAATTGCAGAGGTTATGTCTAAGAGCAGAAGTCATGTTAGCAATACACTAAGATTATTATCTCTGCCAAAAGATATTATAACAATGATCGAAAGTGGATTAATAACAGCCGGTCAAGCAAGACCTCTAGTAGGGCTTGCTAACGCCTCTAGTATTGCTGAGGAAATAGTAAATAAAAAATTAAGTGCTAGACAAGTCGAGTCTTTGACTAGACATTCAAAATCAACCGATAGTCAAAAAATTATGGATTCAAATATTATAAAAGCACAAAAAGATATTGAAGACGTTTTAGGTTTAAAAGTAACCATAAAAAATTCAAAAAAAAATAATGGTAAAATTACTATTGAATATAAAGGTTTAGATCAATTCGATCTTATTTCAAATTTACTCAAGCAACAGCCGTAACTTTTGTACATAAATTTACTAACAAATTTTTTATTAGTATTTCGTTTCTAATCTGAGAATTTTTTTTCATCATTATTTCAGTATATCCAATAACGTCTAAAGCTTCTTGCAATTTTGTTAATTCCCATTTTTTTAGTTGTTGGAGATAAATTGGCTTATCTTTCCAAAAAATCTTAAATTTTAAACTTTCTATAGAAATTTCATAATCGTTATAATTATTATTTACTGTTTTAATTTCTACTAATTTGCTAACTCTTGCAAAAAGTTGATTAATATAAAAAAAATTATCTTCTGGTAAAAAGTCTGTATTGCCAATCAGTAAATTAACTTTTTGTTTATCTCCTAATAATGAAGCATCTATTAACTGATTAAAGCTTGACCTACTTTTGACATTTAGTAATTCATTTAAATGTTTTTCATCGATTATTTTATCGATAAATAAATCTTTTATTTTTTGAATTTCATTTTTAATAATCTTTCTATTCGTATTTGAGTTACTTATTATTGTATTAGCAATATTTCCACTCAATCCCTTGTACCCATTTAATTGCTTATAAATATACATATGTAATGTTCTCTCATTATCCTGATAACAAGGAACAATTCCAAGTTTTTTTTCTTTTTCAAAATAGTTCCTTAATTTTGATTTTTTATCTAATAAATCGGAAAAAATATAAAATTTAGTATCATTGTTAAGTTTTTCGACACTTTCTTCTATTAAGTTGAATATTTTATCTGTTGCTTCATGTAACAAAATTATTTTTTTTTCACTAAATAAAGATGAGTTAGAAATATTATTTAATAAAAGATTATTATTTTTTTGAAGTTCATCTTGAAAAATATTAATTATTTCAGTTTCCTTTGTGTGCGTTTTTAACTGATCTTTAATATCATCTTTAATACCGTCATTTTCTCCATAGAAAATTGTAGAATGGTAATCTTCTAAAATCTTAAGATCTTTTTCTACAATGTAACTTTTCAGTATCACTTTGTTTTATAATTTAAATTAATAAAGTCTTTTATATTATCAGATAACAGTTCAGCAGTATTTTCAATCGAGTGTCTCTCGCTAGACATAGTTCTAGATTTACTATCATATGCTACATAATTTGTATCTTTAGTAAATTTTTTTTTAATTTCTTTATTAGTTGACACTTCTATTATCAATAATTCTACCGTTATTGTATTTTTATATCTTGTAACTTTATCACGAATACTTTTTTCTTTAATAAATTTTTGTTTATCTATATCTAATTTTAATTTTAAATTATTTTCTCCGTTAGGGCTTGAACTAAGTAATAGTTCATTTTTAATTATATAACCTATTCTTTGCTCACCTAGCAAAGTTATCTCACTAATGTGAATAGTATTGTTTTTAGTATTATTTAATTTGTTATATCCGCAGCCGTTAAGTATAAACACAAAAGAAAATATTAATATTATCTCAAATTTTTTATTCATAAAATTATTCAACAAGAAAGTTTATAATACGATTCTGAACAAAAATAATTTTCTTAATCTTTTTTTTATTTAGAATTAAGTTCACTTTATTACTTTTTTTACTTTCTTCTACAACTTTATCCTCTGATAAGCCTCTTTTTAATTTTATCACATCTCTAGTTTTTCCGTTAATTTGAATTACCATATTAAACATTTGATTTTGAATTGCATTCTTGTCAATTTCAGGCCATTCATCTACACGTTTTTCCTTAATTATTTCTAAAACTTCGTGAGCTAAATGTGGTGTAAAAGGGATTAGCATTTTCATAAAATCCTTTAACACTTCACGTAAACAATCATTGCTAATTTCTTTTTCACTGTAATATTTTATCAAATGAAATAACTCATAAAAATTTGCTATAACAACATTTAATTGAAAATTTTCTATCAAGTTTGTAATTTTTGCAGAATAAGTTTGAAATTCATTTACAAATTTTTTTTCTAAATCTTTAGAGGTAGTTTCATTTTTTCTGTTCATTGTTTCAACATTGATATTCCAAATTTTTTGTAAGAACTTATAAGCAGCATTAACACCTTGATTTGACCATTGGACATCTTTCTCTGGCGGACTATCTGAAAGAATAAACCATCGTACTGCGTCTGCACCATAAATTTTAATCATACTTTCAGGGTCAATAATATTTTTCTTTGATTTTGACATTGCCTCCGATGCACCTACGATTACTTTGGACATATCCTTTTTTGCAATATATTCGCCATTACTATTTTTTTCTATTTCATCTGGGCTGATCCATTTATTATTTTTATCTTTGTAAGTTTCATGACAAACCATGCCTTGGGTAAAAAGACCCTTAAATGGTTCTGTAGTTTTTATCTTTTTTTTACTAGACTTAATTGCGCGCATAAAAAATCTAGAATAAAGCAAATGAAGAATGGCGTGTTCAACACCTCCAATATACTGATCTACAGGCATCCAATAATTAAGTTGTTCTATATCAAATGGAGCATCTTTATTGTTAGGAGAACAAAATCTCATAAAATACCAAGAAGAATCTACAAACGTATCCAATGTATCAGTCTCTCTAATTGCCGGTTTTCCTGTTTTTTTGTGAATAGTTTTTTTCCAATTTTTATGCTTGTCCAAGGGGTTCCCATCCCCAAGTAGATCTATGTTTTCTGGTAATTTTATTGGTAGCTCACTTTTATCTACCGGTACTACTGTACCATCCTCTAAATAAATCATAGGTATAGGGCAACCCCAATATCTTTGACGTGATATACCCCAGTCTTTTAGGCGATAAGTTGTTTTTTTTGAACCTATTTTCATTGACTCAACTTTTGCAATAATATTTTTTTTTGCTTCTGAAATATTTAAATTATCCAAAAAACTAGAGTTAACTAAAATTCCTTCTCCTGTATACGCCTCACTGATTTTATCAAAATTTTTTTTTTTATTTTCCTTATCACTGACAACTTCTATAATTTCTAAATTATATTTTTTAGCAAAGTCTAAATCTCTTTGATCATGAGCCGGACAGCCAAAAATTGCACCGCTGCCATAATCCATCAAAACAAAATTCGCAAAATAAATTGGAATTTTTTTACCGTTTATAAAAGGATGTTTTACAAATTTATTGGTGAAAAATCCAAGCTTTTCAGCGTTTGCAATTGCTTCTTCTGTAGTTCCAACTTTTGAACACTCAGTTTTAAATTTATTAAATTCCATGTTTTTAGAAAATTCACTAGATAATTTGTGATCTACAGAAATAGCAATAAATGTCGCTCCAAAAATAGTATCTGGTCTTGTAGTAAAAACTTTTATTTTTTCAGCATTTTTATTTTCAAAAATTTCAAAATTAATCTCACAACCAGTAGATTTGCCTATCCAATTTTTTTGCATCAACTTTACTTTGTTGGGCCAGTCTGTTAGATCTTTTAAACCTTCCAAAAGTTCTTCAGAAAATTTAGAAATATTAAAGAACCATTGATATAGTTTTTTTCTCTCAACAATTGCATTTGATCTCCATCCTTTTCCGTCAATAACTTGTTCATTAGCAAGTACGGTATTTTCTATTGGATCCCAATTCACATAAGTTTCCTTTCTTGAAACAAGCCCAGCATTGTAAAAATCTATAAAAATCTCCTGCTGATGTTTATAATAGTTTTCATCACATGTTGAAATTTCTTGATCCCAATCGATTGATAAACCAAGCATTTTTAACTGCCTTTTCATTTCAGAAATATTTTTTTTTGTCCACTCCTTTGGATTTAAATTGTTTTCTCTTGCAGCGTTTTCAGCTGGCAATCCAAAGGCATCCCATCCCATTGGGTGTAAAACATTAAATCCGCACATATATTTGTAACGAGCTATAACATCACCGATGGTATAATTTCTTACATGACCCATGTGAATTTTACCTGATGGATAAGGAAACATTTCTAAGCAGTAAAATTTTTTATTTTTATTGGAATTAAATAAATTTTTATTTAACCAATTCTTTTGCCATTTTTTCTCCAATGACTGAAAATTTACCCGCTCCATATTTTAGACTATTTTTTTTTCTTAGTTTTTTCAATTTCAGCAGCTTTTTTTAATATTGAAACTACTAACTCTTCTTCTATTTTAGATTTTATACCTTTGACTGTGCAGGAAGAGTTTTTACATTCTTTTTTATGAATAAGAACTTTTAAACTGTTGGATTGAATTTCGTTAGATAAAAATCTTACAGTAATTTTAATAGACTCATTTTTGTTATTCGAGTCATTGTACCAATCAGAAATAATTATACCTCCAGAATAATCTACAGTAGATAGAGGTATAAAATCTAAAATTTCCAAAGAAGCTCT
>CALJVL010000019.1 GCA_937773775.1 uncultured Flavobacterium sp. | reverse complement strand
TGATAACTGCTTGGCCGTATCTCCAGTTACCTGACCACTAACAATATTCCCCGTGATGTTTAGAATCACGTCAGCCTGTTCTCGGCCGTAATCTTTACGAAGCTGACTAAAGTCTTGAATTCCCAAACAAGTGGCTACTTTATTACTTCGGGCTGTAGCTATCAAACTATCCATATTATTGAGATAGATAGTTGGGAATTCATCGAAGATCAGACTGCTTTTTAGTTTGCCTTTTTGATTGACTAGTTTTATCAAACGGGAGACGTACAAAGATAAGACAGCACCATAAATTTGAATTTTCTGCGGGTTATTTCCCATACACACAATCTTAGGTTCGGCTGGATTATTGATGTCTAATGTAAAGTCATTTCCAGATAATACATAGTACAATTGGGGAGAAGAGAGTCTGGCCATGGCAATCTTGGCCGAAGCAATTTGTCCCTCCAATTGTTCCATGGCATCATTGAGATATGCATTGATAAACGGATTAATAAGAACCTCAATTTCTTTCTCCGTCCGTAAAATCGTAAACAGGCTATCATAGTCGAGCTGCATGAGCTCAATAACATGGGGTTGTGTACAGAATTGCCCTTCTTTGTACTTCCTAAGATACCATATAATTGCTGTTAGAAAATTGATAGGGGACTCCACAAAAAAGTCACCCTGCCTTTTGATCCACTCTTTGTTGAGTCCTAATAAAATTGTTCGTGCCGATTCTGCTGCATCCGTGATGTCGGTCATAGCAGAAGGCTCTAGCGGATTGCAACGGTGTGTACGGCTCAAATCATCAAAATTAATCACATAGAACTGCGGTGGGATAGGATAGAGGTGTTTGTATTTAAGCCAGGTATTATATGTGATTTTTGAAAGGTCATCGAATTTAAAATCATAAATAAACATCGTAAACCCTTTTCGAATGTGCTGGGTGATCACATGCCGAATTACAAAATAGGATTTACCGGATCCAGGTGTCCCCAAAACCATTAAGGCTCGAAAGGGATTGATGATGTTGATCCAGCTGTTTCGAACTTTGTCTTTCAAATGATAACGTGCTGGAAGATTGATCGAATATTCATTTTCTAGCAATCGCTCTTCCTGTGGAAAAGTTTCATTTTCTTTATTGAAAATATCTTTGTTATTCAACTTGTTTTTTATAATCCGTGAGAGTAATGTACCTCCTGAAAGCATCAATAAAAATCCGATGCAGCTAATACTGATATAAACAATAGCTACTTCAGTACTATGTGCTTTTACAAACAGAGATAGATAACTTAAAAAGTAAATTAATAAACCGGTACTGATGTAGGCGAAAGCTGTTTTATGGTTCAATTTCTCCTCTTTGCGTCCTTTGGCTCCAAGCAAGGAAATCAATAAAAAGAATAATGCAAAAACCTTGGATTTATGAAAATTACTGAACATTCCAGTACGGTGTATATTGCCCAAAATTGTATCACTGAATCCACTAACAAAACCCCATACTTTGAAAGCGGTATAGCAGTAATAATAAAAATGGATCAGTAAAATTACGATACTGATCAGTCGAGTCATATCGAGTATTTTTCGTAATGCCTGTTCGTTTTCTCCGGTTTGCATAGCCATAATAATTTCCTTTATTGGTTATCTGATTGTCCTTTTCGTTTCTTTTTTTTCTTCTTTCCTTTCAATTGATTCGGCAGGAAGGAGGAATCTTGTTCCGACTGGGTGAGTACGTTTATTAATTTTCCAATTCCAGTAGCTATATCAGCAGAGGAGTCTCTTGGAGAACCATTTCCGATTAATGAATGGCTAACTTCTTTCGAATTGGTTTGCGATGCAGCTCGATGGGATTTTTCAATTTTAGAAGTAGTTATTTGTTGCTCAATTATATCATTTAAGCCACAACGTTCTTGAATGGCTTTTGCACTATATAATTTCCCCAAAGCACTTCCATTAAATACACATTGCGTTTGGTGATCCACATACGTAATACCATAGAGCAAACCCTCTCCATTTTGTCGAAAAACCATATTGATTCCAGATAGTGCCAAAGTTTTTTTAAGTTCCTGAATCGACATTTTTTTTTGATCGAGTAGTGCCATATCTATAGTGTTTTTTAATCTGGACTTATAGTGTGTTCGGGCTTTTTCATTTACAATAAATCGTTCTTCTAAAAACTTCAGTGTTGGATGGCTATAAAAATCACTGGCTTTTATTGGAACACCGACCTTTTCACCACTTTCATTTAGTATCCGATAAACCAATCCTCTATTTTGAAAAATCCTTGAATTTTCAGTACCTCGATCTGCTACCACATTGTACTGTTGGAGTACCGCATTTAATTCGGGCAAGCTCGTGTATTTATAATTTTTGAGTACTTTATCCAGTACGTTGGTTATGGCTCGTTTTGTTTCTGTGCGACCGTATTCTACTTTGTTGGTATTAACTGGTTTTACGACTAATTCTTTTTCTCTTTTATGTTTTTCAGCCGGAACTAATCCATACGATATTTCAATTTCTTTTCTAGCTTTTTCAGATTGGTTTCGACCAATATTCTGCATGTCAATCCTGCTTCCATTAGCTCTGACTTTTAGAGAAATGATATGAATATGTGGATGTCCAGCATCGTGGTGTTGATAGACCAAATATGGCTGTTCGCTAAAACCAATTTTCTCCATATAGGTATCTGCTATTTCCATCAGTTTCTCTTTTGAAATTCCCTTTTCCGTCACATCAAAATTGAGCGAAATATGCACACTGTTTCGTTTTACATTTTCATTTAAATCAGCCTGTTTCAAAAAGCGGTTTAGTTTCATTGTAAAGACCATTTTTTCAAAATCGACTGGGTAATTTCCAGCTCCAATACAGTCCGCTACACCTTGCTGCACTTTGTTTTCATTATAGTTTAAAATCCGATGGATGGAATGTCCCGTTTTGATTATTGCAACCATGATTCTGCTATTTTTTGAATCTGTTTTTTTATTTCATCCACCTTATTAAAAAGTATTTTTTTCTCCAACTCATAACTGATGAGCCAGTGCTTAAAATCGGAAATCTGATTCAGAGTATGTAACTTTTTTACAGCCTGATTAAAGTTGTTTCCAATAGCGTTCAGTTCTCCTCTTAGACGCATCATTTCTGCCATAAAATCGTCTAGGGATTGGTTACGGTAATTAGTAGTAATAGGTTTGTTGAATAGGTGTTTGCGAATGTAGTCACTCAGCTTCCTGCAGGTACTGGTTTTCCATTTGCGTTCAATTTTTGCATACTCTTCTGGCGTAAATCGTAAACCGACAATACGTGTTCTTTTTGAATTTTCTCTTTCCATCATCTCTCATTTTATTCATTACTGAACTCTTTTTGTCTTTTCAGTCTCACTGCCCACGAGTTCCGAGTGAATGGGCAGCAAGATTCGGTTGTTTAACAACCGGACATCTTGCCGATTGCAGGAACGTGGCAATCTTTTAGCTAATTATAATGGCATTGATTATTGAAGTCGTTTTTTTGGTGGTATGTAGAATAGTTATGATTTACAGTGAAGATTGGAGTAGGAACTAGCTATTTTTTTGCCGTAAATTAATTTTCTTTGATTTTCCAAAATTCATTGCCCAGTCGTTGAGGTCATTATAGTTTTGATAGAGGTTGCTTTCATCTTTGTATTTTGTACTCAGAGAAAGTGCACGCTTCGTATAGCTTTGTCCCGTTTCATCCCGGTCAAGATAAAGCCGAATGGATTCATGTTTTTCCATAAAAGGACGTGCTCTTTCGAAAAAAGAAACAGAGTTTAAAATGACAAAATTCTGACTGTTTTCAGGAAGGTTTTTGGTCATCGCTTTAAAGGATAAATAGTCAAAAAAGCCTTCAAAAACAACTACCTCATTACTACCATTTTCACAGGTGGTTATTCCCTTAGGCGAAGCTGTTGTTTTGAAATAAGGGTTGCGAATTTCATAGCCGCCCAAATCATTTTTGAAACCAATTCCGTAGTACGACTTATCATTTAAATTGTAGTGAACTTCATTGCAAAACTGTTGTGCAATTGCAACTGGAATAGTACGCTGTTCGAGATAGCGTAATAGCGGATAAGAAGTAAGCGTAGTCACTTCTATAATTTTAATTTTAGGTTCTTGTTGAACACTATTTTCTATGGGATAAACTATTGACTGTTGAAGAGAAAGATTTCCACTTAAGTTGTTTAGTAATTCAGGAATGCTACACTTGTAAAATTCGATACAAAAATCGACCAAGTTTCCGCCTTTGCCAAGGCCGTGGTCATACCAACGATTTAATCTGCGATTAATTTTAAAGGAAGCTTCTTTTTCATCTCTCAATGGAGATAGGTACCAGTAGTCATCGCGCCTGATTTTTTTTGGGTTCAAAACCCAACGACTTTAAGTAATTAACTAAATCTATTGCTTTGGCTTGCTTTATCGAAAAGCTATCGTTGCTGAAATTCATAACATACATTTTATCAGGTTCATAATTCAGATTCCGCTTACTAAAGTAAAAAAGCTAAATCCTTTGTCCAATCCTCATCATATTTTGACTAGGATAAATTGAAGCAAGCTTCTTATTTTTGGAGTAATGAATTACTAATTTAAAACGAGAAGATTATGCTGACAACAAATGAAGTAGCCCAGGTTTTTGATACGATCCTTAGTATCCCTGGTATGAATGAGCTGGTGAAGATTGATTTGAAAATCTCCCGTAAAAATGTATTGTTATTAAACCATGTTATTGAACGTGGATTATTGGCTAAAGTAGATGATAAAGCATCAAACTTATTGACAAGTGTTCCAGAAGAAAATTTGGAAGAGTTGAGGTCGTTAGGAGGGGAGTGTCTCTTAAAAGCTGGGCTGATAGAACTAAGTGAAAAACTAAATGCGTTGAGTGGAACCACGAAGTAGAATGGATTATTAAATAGAAACTAAAAGAATGCCAAGTAAACTAATCTTGTTTATTTGGCATTCTTTGGTTTTAATCATCTTTGGTTCTAAGAGTAATTGTTGTTTCCATTCATTATTCGAAAAATGGCTTTATTTTCAAATATTTTGGCTTGATTTTCAAACCATGTTTCCAAAAAAACGGCTGTAATTTTGGTAAGTATTTAAGAATGATTGTTTTAAATAATCGGAAATACTTTGAATCTTTTAAATCCAAATCCAGAGAAACTTCAAAGTTGTGAACATTTAGAATTCATTCGGTTTAATCCAATAAAAGAACAGATATGAAAGTAAGTGCAGCAATAAAGAAGGGAATATTAGAGGTAATTTGTCTGTTGTATATACTGCTTTTTGTTTATGCTGCAGTGAGTAAAATATTGGATTTTGAGAACTTTCAAGTGCAACTGGGACAGTCACCATTACTAAGTGCTTTTGCAGGATCGGTTTCTTGGGGCGTACCACTTGTGGAACTACTCATAGCCTTATTGTTGCTTATTCCAAGATATCGGTTAGTAGGGCTATTTGCAGCTTTTAGCCTAATGATTATGTTTACTACATACATTATCATTATCTTGAATTATAGTTCTTCTATTCCTTGCTCTTGTGGAGGAATACTTGAAAATTTAGATTGGACTGAGCATTTGGTGTTTAATATTTTATTCGTGCTACTGGCATTTACGGGTATAATGCTGTTACTATTTAATCCAAAAAATGTTGCTTCTAAGAATCATTATAATAGAACTTTTGGAACGGTCTCTATCATCTTATTGAGCAGTATTGCTGTTGTCGTGATAATTTTTTTATTATCGGAAGATATTACTCATCATCGCAATAACTTTATTCGTCGTTTTCCTCATCATCCAATTACAAAAATTAATGAATTAGATTTAAAACATCCGTCCCTTCTATATTGCCGGAATCGAGAAGAACAAAGTTTATCTAGGCAATTATGAGGCACCTCTTCATGTCATAGTAATCGACATTGGGTTACAAACGAAAAAAAGTTATGTTATAAGACTTTCCAAATCTAACCTTCCTTTTCGTTCTGTACAAGTATGTGTCCAATCCCCGTATTTTTATTTGATGGACGGTACCGTTCCTTGCATTTTTAGAGGTAGTCTTACCGATTGGAAAGCTAATTTATGGATGCACAATAAAGTTTATTTTGTAAAAGGAGAGCCACTAAATAAGGAGTCTTTTTCTATTAGTTCCATAAGCAGTAAAAATCATGAAAATGTTTTAGGAACTATAACAATTACGGATACGATTAAAGTGAGATTAGCATCGCAGCTATTGGAAAAGCAAATTGATGGTATTTTTGATACCGATGGTAATTTAATATATAATGAGCAATTAAAAAAGGTTCTGTATACTTACTATTATCGTAATGAGTATCTCGTATGTGATGATAGCTTAAATTTAGTAATTCAAGGCCATACTATAGATACAATCAGTCGAGCGCAAATTAAAGTAACTACTATTTATTCAAAAAATCAAAGTAAGCTAAGCGCTCCACCTATCATAGTAAATAAAAGAACAGCAACTTTTGGTAATTATCTTTTTGTTCATGCCGGTCTAATGGGGCGTTATGAAACGGAAGAGATGTGGGATAAATCATCCATAATTGATGTCTATGATTTTATGAAAAATACCTATTTATTTAGTTTTTATGTTCCTAATCTTTTAAATCAAAAAATGACTGATTTTAGGATAGTTGAGGATGTTTTTGTAGCCCTATACGATCATTCTATCGTTACATATAAGATACGGACTAATGCTTATGAACCAAGGGGATTTAAGATTTTACATACACCTTGATCTTTATTAAAAAGGAATTAAAATATACTGCGCAGTATCAGGATCTCGATCGAAAACCTGTAAAAAAGAGTAGATCATTAACTTTTAATTTTAGTATTATGAAAACAAATTTTTCAAAAATGGGATTTCCCATTGCAGTAGTTGTTTTTGCGATTGCGGGAGCTTTCGCTAACAATGTTTCAAGTTCTAATTTGAGTAGCACAATTGATGTTAATGGACATCTCCCTGCTTCCTGTGAACAAACAAACGTAAAGTGTTCCACAGTTCCTAATGCGCAAATGTGTACCTCTAGTGGTCAGCAGCTTTATCGTCTGAATGCTGCTGGAACTTATTGTCCGGATGCGCTATTTAAAAAAATTTAGTAACCGTTCTTAAGCCAGTATTTATTGGTAATACAATGCTGGATTTTTTTAAAATCCAGCATTGTTGTTTTTAATTACTACTCAAATCATCTTTAAAGGGTTTCTCCTTAAGATAATGATCGAACCATTCTTTGGTACGCTGTGTCAAGTCATTTTTTGTCTCCCGTTTTAAAAAGGAGTGGTTTTCTCCTGGGTATACTAAAAATTGGTTTGGCTTTTGCAGCCTACGCAAGGCTAAATGCAGTTCGAGTCCTTGCGTCCAACTTACCATTGTATCCTCCAGGCCAGACCATATTAATAAAGGGGTGTTAATTTTTACAGCTTGTGCTACAGTTGAGTTCTCAATGTATCCCTGATAATCTTCAAAAAGGGATACTCCCATGCGTTGTTGCTGCGATTCGTATCTCCACATCCTTGGAAGTCCCCAGTTATCATCCAGACTAAGGTATTGGCTTACAAAGTCGGTAAGTGGGCAACCTGCTACCGCTGCCGCAAAAATATTGGTTTGCGACACAATATAGCCTGTTTCATAACCACCAAATGAAGCCCCCGTCAATCCGATGTGTCGCTCTTCTACGATTCCTTTTGCTGTCACTACTTTTACTGCTGCTATCACACAATCCGTTGCTGATTTACCAGGTTCACCTACTTCATACGCTATATCAGGATATAAGACGAGATAACCATCCAAAGTGTAATTCGTCCGAGGAAAAGCATCCGTTGCATTTTCTGCTGGATTGAAATAATGATATAGTATGTGTGATTGCTTTTCGTAAATATGTACAATCATGGGATACTTTTTTCCTTTTTGAAAATTGGACGGATAGTACAATACTCCCTGCAGTGGAGTCCCTCTGGAATCGGTATACGAAATCAGTTCGTTATGCCCCCAATCAAAATGGTTCTGCTGTAGGTTGGTTTGTATCAAAATTTTTGGCTGTTTCTCTTTCTCAGTCTTAAACATCAATCTTGGGGATAGTTTAAAAGACTGTTCTCTGTATATATAGCTTGAGGATTGTTCTGCCTTTATCAAGTGATCTATCATTCGATCCTGATACACCATTTTTTTTATGTTTCTTTCTGGATGCCAATAATAATAGCCTGAAGATTTGTCATCGCCAAATGCTTCGATCAATACTCCTTTAGAGAGATCAAATTGATTCCCAGTCAAAACAGCATTTCCTAGCAACAGTGAATCCGTATAGCTGTCCTCAGCAATCCGGTATCGAATGTGTTTTTCACGACCGTGTGTTATTCTTTTTTGTGATTTTCCATCGGCAGACAGTAGCCAAATATCATATTGATCATAAACAATCAGGTATTTTTCATCCGCTGACCATCCAGGGCTTCCGTAAGGGGGGGCAGTACCCCCGCAATCATAATCTACCTCATCTATGGGTATTCCTAGAAATAATGTCAGATTGATATGGCTATCCTCCTTACTATTATAAACCCACCAATGCTTTTCTTTAAAATAGTTGATAAAATTTCCGGATCCGGAACCCTTGATAAAATCATATTTTCGAATCTGTTTTTTCAATATTTTTTTACTTTTTCCAGTACGTACGTCTATTAGTACGTAATCAACAGGGCTGGCAAATTCATACTGTGGTTCATATTGCAGCGGATTATGGTTTAAAGCATAATTTCCATCTGCTAATAGTTGCGTTTTTAGAAATGCATCGATTCCTATCTTAAACAACTTGTTTTCCTCGGGCCACCACACTACCATTTTGGAATTGTATTGCCAGCTTTCTGAATTCTTTTGGCTAGGGTAGGTCCATGGTGTTGCACCGTCCCATACCTGTACGATTTCCTTCTCCTTGGTCTGTAATTTCGGAGTGGTTGTATAAAAGAAAACCTTTTTGCCATCCGTTGCCATTTCAATGGACTTTCTGGCCGATGGCGTTACAATTCGCAGCCCCTTAAGGATCTCTTCAGCAAGTAAGGGATCCAGAATATGCAGTTTGGGAGTGGTATCCATATGATTCACGAAATACAGTTTGTGATTGGTTCCTTGGTACTTATCCTGCGGGAGTTCCTGTAGAAATGCCAGTGAATTTGCGTCTTTATTCCAAATTAGGTTTTTAAACCGATTGTCGGAAGGCTGCATGATTTTCGAAGTGCGGAAGTGATCATCAAGCCAAATTAATTGTACGGCGTTTTCTTGCTTTGTTATAAATGCCGCGATTTTCCCACTGGCATTAAAACTATATTCCGCAATGTCTTTTGCACTATATTTTTGTCCGGTTGCCAAATTCAAAATATCGAGTTCCTGTTCCAGTCCTGTTTTTTTAAGAAAAGCCACATATGCACCATTTCCCAGAAATTCATAGGAAATCACATCCTCCGTCCATTGACATTTCCCGGTTTTTAAACTCAATATACCAAGTCCTTTTTCGGGTACTATTGCGACCCACCATTTTCCATCTCGACTGAAATTTTCATCTGTTGCTGAAGGAAAAATGTATTTTTTACTGCCCGTTGTTTGCTGTACAAAAACAGTATCCTTGCCTGAATCATAGGCCAGCTTATAGCTTACCCATTTGCCATCAGCAGCTAATTTCTCGGAGTTAAGCGTACTCCATTGGCTGTAATCAGAAGGAGAAACGCTTCTTTTTACTGAAATCTGTCCCCAAATAGTTACGGATCCCAATAAAAAAAGAAGTAAGATTGTATGTTTTTTTATTAATAAGATAGTGTCTTTCATAATTTAGTATCCTTGATTTTGAGGTAATAAATGGCTATTTGCAAGCAGTTCAGACGCAGGAAGCGGAAGTAAATTATCTCTATCTTTCCATGCAGATTTAATTACACTCAAAATAGTATCCGCTTTTCCAGTACGTTTTAAGTCAAACCAACGGTGCCCAAATTCAGTAAACAATTCCACTCTTCGTTCTTGTAAGACAGCTTGTGATAGTTCCTCTGAAGTACTAGCAGTCGTATTTGCTAAAGTTGCTCTTTGTCTTATCTTATTGATATCATTTTTTGCTTCAGCTAGTTTTCCTAGATGTATTCTAGCTTCAGCTCGAATTAAGTATTGCTCTTCTAATCTAAAAATGATGGAGTACTCCTGAGATGTTCCTGAATTCGTATCAAGCTTGTATTTAAAAGGGAAATAATACGTGTCCGTTCCATCATTCACACTACCCAACCACTGATTTTTTCTTTGATCTCCAGCTTCAAAGGCATGGAATAATTCTGGACTTATAGCTTCAATATTTGGCTGCGCACTAGTAAAAATAAAAGTTCGGCCTTCCATTGTATTTAAGCCCGCTACACCAGGGTGCAATTGCCAAATCGTGGAAGGACTGTCTTTCAAGAAAACTAAATCCAAATTATCCTGCCACTGATAAAAAGCTGTTTTATTAATAATTGCATTCGATTCATTCTCTGCCAACTGCCAGTTTTCCGTATATAAAAATACTCTAGCCAGTAAGGCAGAAACGGTGTATTTATTGGGGCGGATTCGTTGAGTGGAAGTATACGTTTCGGGTAATAGCTCTTTTGCTTCTAGTAAGTCTGCTATAATTTGGTTGTAGACGTCTGCTTGGGTCTGCTTTGAAATCATAGTGTTTGTTTTATAATCGGTACTGGAGATATAGGGAATATCTCCAAACAAGTTCACCAAATTAAAATGTGTAAAAGCACGGATAAACAGTGCTTCTCCCTTCAAGCGGTTTCGATTATCTCCTGTAATCGCTGTTGAATTATCTACACCTTCTACGATAGCGTTTGCAGCGTAAATTTGATTGAAGCTAGAATTCCATAAAACGGAAACCCCACTATTGGAAGGTAGTAGTGTATGATTATAAAAGTTTTGCAAGGGAGAGTCACTAACTCCATAGTAGGTTAATTCATCCGCATAATTTCCTAACAGACTGGAAAGTCCATCAGAATTCCCTGAAATCATGCTGTAATCTCGCATTTGAGCATAGCAGTCGGAAAGAGCTGCTGTAGCTGTTTTTACATCTTGAAAAACGGCAGTTTTGATTAGTTGCGTCTTCGGGAGATCCGTTTCAGTAAAACTATCGCAACTAAAAAGCCAAAGGCATGTAATAACTATTAAAGCAGCTATTAATCCAACTTGTATTTGTCTGTAATATTTCATCTTGTCAATTTTTATGTTATAAACCCAGTTGTACACCCAATGAGATTTGACGCAATGGTGCTATGAAAAAGGAAGATTGGTTTTCAGGATCTGCTCCTTTGTAGTTCGTAAAAGTCAATAGATTTTGTGCCTGTAAATACACTCTAGCCGTATTGATAGCCGATCCTTTGGTAGGAACGGTGTACGATAGACTAACACTTTTTAAACGGATGTACGAGGCATCACTGATTGTTGCACTACTATTGCTATAAGAAGACCAAGCATCGAGCGCTTCTCCGTTTTCGCCAGTAGTATACAATTGCGTTTGAGAGTTTGATCCATCCACTGGCCAATGGTTTCCTATAGCTATAGGTTGATTGACCATATCTCCAGCCCAAGAAGTGTTGTACAAATAATTTCTTGCTTTTTGTTTTACAAATTGGAATAAGAAATCCATGGACCAATTTTTATAGCTTAATTGATTAGCAAAACCTCCAAACCAGTTGGGAGCAGTGTCTTCAATCCATTGCTGATCGTTGGGGCTACTAATCTGTCCATCATTATCATAATCTTCGAAAGAATATAGTCCGGTTTGTGGATTGATTCCTGTATAGTGATATACTTTTTGAATACTGATAGATTGCCCAATGAGGTATCTATTAGCATAGGGGGAACTTTCTAGATTAGGAAATTCCAACAACTTGTTTTTGGGAAGACTCAGATTGAAATTCGAAGTCCAATTAAAATTTTTAGAACGGAATGGTTCTACTCGCAATTCTAGTTCTAATCCCGAATTCTGAACTGTTGCATTAAGATTGGCTTGTAAAGAGGGAAACCCTGTAGTACCCGCCAATGGGATACCTACTAATTGGTTAGAAGATCGGTTGCGGTAATACGCTGTACTTAAAAAAACACGATCGTTGACAAATCCTAATTCTATAGCAATTTCTAATTTTTTATTCGTTTCCCAAGCAAAATTAGGATTGAATAGTCTTGAAGGCTGGAGCCCAATGACACCATTGTAATTGTTTCCTGTAACATCATAGGTGTCTAAGAACTGGTAATCGCCAATTTGATCGTTTCCAGAGGTCCCATAGCTAGCTCTAAGTTTTCCAAAGCTAAGAAAGGTATTAGTATCAAGGAAGGATTCTTTTGAGAATACCCAAGCGGCACCAACAGCGGCAAAATTGGCAAAGCGATTACCAGGTCCAAATCGGCTGGAACCATCGCGTCTGCCCGTTGCATTGAGAATGTATTTACTTTTATAATTGAAATTAATTCGACCAAAAAAAGCTTGGTATTTGTATTCAGAAAAGGAGTTGCTTGAAATGTTTAAGCGCGATGCAGCTGCAAGATTATAAATCAAACCGTTACTGGGAAATCCTGAGCCTGTTTGTGCTAACTGACTGGATTTTTGATCCTGAAAAGTAGCTCCTGCAAGGATATTGATCTCGCTTTCACCTATTTTTTTTAGCCAATTTAGTTGTGGTTCCATTGTCCATGAATGGCTTGATGCATTGTTGAGGTAGAGAGTAGAGCGTTCACTACCAATTCCAAACGCAGGATTATACATTGTAGATGGATTGATGCGACTTTCCTGTACTCGGTTATCGGTGTAACTCAGGCTCGTTTTTAATTCTAAACCCTCTAAAATTTGATAGGATAGCAATGTATTGGCAATTAGCGCAGCGGTAGTAGCAGTATATCTTCCGTCTAAGGTAGCTAGAGGGTTGGTCCAGGAATTATTTTCCCAGTTGAGATTTCCGTTTGCATCATACAAAGCGGGTGCATTAGGAGCCAGAATCGCTGCCTTGTAGGTAAAGTCAGATGGGGGAAGTATGTTTTTATCAGCAGTATAATTTGCTGAAAAGTTTATTTTGAAACGACCGTCTTCAGTACTGTGAGTCAGGCTGGTATGTACCGCCCCTTTACCGTACTTTGCATCTCCCGGAAAAACGGTGGTTTCCTTGTGCATAGTACCGCTTATTAAGTATTGGGTTCCAGAACTGCCTCCAGATAAGCTAGCCTGTAGATTATTGGTTGTTGCAGTCCCTCCAATTAGTTCTTTTTGCCAATTGGTATACCTTGTTTGATCCCATTTTCCATTGACATCATAGGCATAACTAGGATAAGTTGTGATCCCATCATTTGAGAAAGCTTCACGGCGCATAGACAAGTATTGGTCCGTATCCATTAAGTCTAGGGTACGAGTTAGTGTTCCAAAGCTACTGTAAGCATTTAAGTTGAACTTTGTCTTTCCTGCTTTGCCTTTTTTGGTAGTGATCAGGACCACACCATTAGCCCCACGAGACCCATAAATTGCGGTTGCATCTGCATCTTTGAGTACTTCAATACTTTCTAAGTCAGTTGGATTGATACCATTTAATGGACTAGTAGTACCCGCAAGTATTCCTGAAGAAGCGGAACTGAAACCCAGTGATTGCGAGCTGTAAGGTACACCATCCACTATGTATAGCGGTGAATTGCCCTCGGTACGGATGCTATTAATTCCTCTAATTTGAATATCAAATCCCCCACCAGGCACCCCTGTGGCTTGGGTAATATTCACGCCAGACATGCGTCCTTGCATGGCTGCTAACGGATTAGTCACAGGTTGTTTTTCAATATCCTTTGCCGTGATTTTCGCAATACTTCCCGTGCGTTCACTTTCTTTTACGGAATAGTAGCCTGCATTGATTTTGACCTCCTGTAGTGAAGTCGCATCTTGATGCATTTCAATATTAATTATAGTACGGCCAGCAACAGGAATAGTTAGGGTTTTGTAACCCATAAAACTAAAAATAAGCATATCGTTGGGAGATACCGTGATCGTAAATTCCCCATCAAAGTCAGAGATAGTAGTTTTTTGTTGCCCTTTTATAGTTATGGTCACACCAGCTAAAGGGCCTTTACCATCAGTGATGATCCCACTTATTTGGTTTTGTTGGATGGAAGAGGGTAAGGACGGAAGTGCCGTGTTTGATAAAGCAGGGGTGTAGGAGATTAGGAACCCGAAAACAATCAGGTACCAAAAAGCCAATCTCCCCTTGTAAAATGAATTATTTTTCATAATATTGGGTTAGTTAATGGAAACGTTAGTTTTGTTAGCAATGGTCCTCTAGTCAACCGCCAAGAAGAGTTAGAGGGCCATTTTTTTGCTTTAATAGCCAGTACTGGATTTTTACTAATTCAAAATAATGAAGAATACAGCACAGACATTTAATAGAATTCTTTTTTTAAATCATAGGCAAGCGAAAGTTTATACGGTTAAACAGTAAGGATCAATGCGAGACTGTTAAAGGATGAGGCAGTGCTAAGAATGGAAGTTGAGTAGTGCCTAAATATTAGGCATAAAAAATGGCATGGAACTCAGCTTACTGCCTTAGAGGTACTGGTATACCCGGGAACAATAAGTGAGCCCACGCCATGGGACGTGAGCATCTTACTTATCATTTCGTTCCTTTTAAAATTACCAGTTTTCTAAGACGAAATTCAAAGCGAATGCTTCAAATATTTTAATTGAAGAAACGCAAATGTATGTATTCATTAGCAAATATAATAAAAAAATATAACAAACACACATATATGTGTGGAATTAATAATTTTTTATGACGGAATTTTATACAGTGATAAAAGATGAACAATATAAGGTACTGGTTACCCTTGGTGCTACCATAAGAAGGATTAGAGAAGAAACAACAGATTTTTCTCAATCCAAGTTAGCTATAGAAATTGGTTTATCCGAGAATCAAGTTGGTAGAATAGAGAGGGGAGAAAGTAATCCAACGGTTAAAACTCTTATGAAAATTGCTACAGCTTTAAAAGTAGATATTAGAATGTTATTTGAGTAACTTTTTATAAAATAATAAAAAAAGATGCCTAGGCATCTTTTTTATTTTTATTAATGCTCTCATATTGCATATCTAAATTCCTGAATTGCATAGCATACTAAAATACAAAATCATTTATTGCATTCTTTTAATTTAAGAATACAGCCAATGAAGTGGTATGAAATTAAAGGGTTAATTGTAATATAGGTTTTAGGTCTTTATCTGAGAGGAAGGTTATATGAGCGTTTAAGAAATAGGCATTTTAATTATAGTTGGAAGGATAGACGAAAGAAATAATAAAAGATGCTAGGATAGACTGCCCCAAAAAGTTAGACACTTATTGAGGGCATTTTTATGAGTTTTATTTTCGTGAAAGCCCGCTACGAATTAAAATTATTACGGAATACTTTTACTTATTACATTTTTGTCAATATCACTAAAAGTGGGTATTGTAACAATAGTTAAAAAAGCCTTTATTTACGAACTAGGATATATAGCTTAATTTATGGTAAAACTTAAAAAAAAACTTTACTTCTTGATGTTATATATTAGTTGGCAACAATGCAAAAAAATCTATCCGAATGAACAAATTATATTTTTTATTATTTACTTTTTCACTTCTTTCTTATGGTCAAAACAAAAAAACAGAAAGAAATAATGTAGAACAGAAAGAAATAGAAGTCGTTACTAATAAAACAATAGAGACTTTTATGATATTAAGGTCATTATCCGATAGCGACCCATTATTTAAATATAGAAAAGCTGACTACAAAGCAAAACCATTGATTTATGCAGCAAGGGAATATTTTAAAAATTTCAAAAATGATGTTGCCGTTAAAAATACACAAGAAATCTTAGCGGAGACATCTATGACTGGTGATTTAATACTTCAAGGATTACTTTATTCGAATGAACTTCCCAAAACGAATTTAAAGTATGGACTTAATCCATATTGGAAAAAAAACGAGCCAGAGTTAAAAGCTTATCTAAAAGTTTTAAAACACTTTTATGATACAGCTAATGTCGAGGGCTTCTTAAAAAAATACCACCAATTTTATCAAGGAGCAATAGTAGAAGCGACATCACATTTAGACAAAAATTTAATCCCAATAATGGAAACGTATTTTGGGCAATCTAATCCTCATTACAATCTAATAATTATTCCCATTTCCCCTTTTGGCATGGGCTTTGGTGCAAATGTTGGAACTGGAAAGGGTAAAATATTATATCAAATTATATCACCTGCAAGTGATATTCATTGGAACGAAAATTTAACAGATTACAAAGAATTTGGTTATTCGGGAAAAGGTTCGGATGCTTATTATCGTGATTTGGTTGCCCATGAATTTTGCCATTCATTTATAACACCAATTATTGAGCAAAAAAAATATCAAGAAAGAATAAACCAAACCGATTCACTATTTGTCCCTGAACTTGATTCAATAATGGAAAAACAGAGTTATGGACATTGGTGGGGTTTTGTAAATGAACATATGGTGCGAGTGGCATCAATACGGATCTCCAAAAAATTAGACATTAAAGACTTGGAAGAAATGCGTAAAGATAATGTTGTTGACAAAGGTTTTATACTAATCCCAGATGCGGAAAAACTATTGGAGGAATATGAAAACAATCGAGAAAAATATCCAAATTTCGAAAATTTTTTACCAAAATTAATAGACCAGTTTAAAAATTATACAAGAAAAGATATTGAAGAAAAAATCAGATTTAGGAAAGAATTGAAATTTGAATAAATATATATGAAAGCACAGTTGCCAACCGCTGTTTTGATATAGCTGGAATTTAGTGGAATTACCGTTTCGCAGCAAGTTTACGTTAAGCCGAAAATTGAACGGTTACGATTTTCCAGCCATCTCAAAGCAGCATAACGTCAGGCTGTGAAAAAACCTCCTTTTTCCATTAAAAAGCTTCAATTTTCCTGTTCTACAAGTCAAATAAAGCCTTTTAAGAAGGCTCTTTTTTTAGGCTACTAATTTCATTAGATAATAATCAAGGGCGTTAGTTCGCTTTAAATACTCCGTTTTTAGCAAAAGCAAGACTTGTACTCTGTAAGGTGTGTTCCATTTTTTGAGTTTGGCAATCAGATCAGGAACGCCCAGTATATTGATACTGCGTTTGATGTTATAAACCAGCATAATTAAGCTGTGTTCTCCGTTTACTTTTTCTAGTCCCGTTAAATTAGTGTGATTATAACCCCATTGTCTTTTTATAGTACCGAATATATGTTCGTTTATCTCTTGTCGTGTTCGGTATAATTGTGGGTTTTCCTGATAGCGTTTGTTGTTTTCTTCAACAGCTTGCGCGTACTGGCTCCGATCGATTTCCCGCCCTGCTGGTCTAGCAGTACAAAGATGTTTTACAAGACATTCCCGGCAGGCTGGGGTTCGGTATTTTTTAAATTGATAACTACTTTGCTCTGTTCGCCCACTTTTTTTATGCCACCTTCCTGTAGTTTTTAAAGTTTCTCCTTGGGGACACGTATAGCTGTCGTTTTCTGCATCGTATTTAAATTTGGCTACCAAGTAATCGGGTTGCGTAACGCTTTCTTTGCTTGTTCCTGGCGTAGGATGCGCTACAATGGTGCTGATGTTATGGTTTATGCATTGGGCGATTTCCCTTCCATTATGGTAGCCTTTATCCACCAAAACAGTAAAAGTATCTAGTCCCAAATTTTCCTTTGCTTCCAAAGCGATAGCTCCTAAGGCGTTAAGATCGTTCCGATTTATGGTGTGAGTAGCCACAACTAAATTATGCTTATTATCCACTGCTGCTTGGATATTATAGCTTATCTCAACTACTACTCCTTGAACTAAAAGGGCTCTCGCATCTTGATCGGTGGTACTTATTTGGGGTTGTCCACTCTCTTTTAGTTTGTCTTCTAGAAGTTCGTAGCGTATTTTATTCTTTTTTAATCGTTCTATTTTTTCTGCAATCTTTGTGATTGCAATGCTATTATCCTGTAGATCATTCTTAGCCAATTCGGCAAGATATTCTTGGGTTCGCTCTTCAATATACGCTAAGTGTCTCTCTATTTTCTTTTGGTTGAAGTTTGCTTTCTTACTGTTGTGCGCTCTGCTTTTTGTGCCGTCAATAGCGATGATTTCACAGCCAATTAGGTCAGCATCTTTAAGGAAAGAAACAAAGAGTTTAAAGAGTTTTTTTAATCCCAATGGATTTTGTTTTCTAAAGTCGGATATACTATGGTAGTTGGGTATGATTGCACATAAAAGCCATTGCAATTCGTTATTGCGAGCGCACTCCTTTTCTAGCTTTCTTGAGCTACGCAGCCCATTTAGATAACCATACAAATAGATTTTAAGAAAGATTTTAGTATCAAAGCTAGGGCGACCTTCCCCTTTAATGGTTTGAACAGAAAAACCTAAAGTTTGTAATGACAATGCTTCGACAAAAGCATCGATAAAACGAACGGGGTTTTCCGGTAAAATAGTGTCTTCTAAACTAGAAAAAAATAGCTGATTGCGAGGAGTTCCTGTGATGTGTTGCATCATTAAATATACAACTTTTCTTGCTTTAATATTCGAAATATACATTATATTTGAAAGAACATAACGACGGTTTTTTCACAGACTGACGTTATGCCTCATGCTACGAATGACAACAAACACGATAAAATAAAATGGCAGACAGAACAGCAATTGACACAATTCGAGGATACTTTTATCAATTTGATTATTCAATTTTTTCTTTATTAAATCTATCAAATGACAGCGAATCTATTTTAGTTGAAGGGATAGAAGATATTGATATTAAGACTGCTACAGAAACAACAGCAATTCAATGTAAGTACTATGAAAAAACTGAATACAACCACTCAGTAATAGCTGAACCAATCAGATTAATGCTAAATCATTTTAAAGAAGTAAAATTAGGAAATCAAGTTTCTATTAAATACAAATTAAGAGGCTACTACAAATCAGGTCATTCCAAATTGTCATTACCTTTAAATATACAAAATCTTAAAGACCACTTTTTAACTTATACTCGAACTGAAAAAATTAATAGTGTACCAACTAAAGTAAAACATCTTCATCATAACGAGCTTACACTTAATGATGCCGAATTAAATGAATTCATCGGATTACTTGAGATTGATATCCATGCTTTTGAATTTGAAAAACAATTTAAAGAAATTATCAGTCTATTTAAGACGGTCTTTACCTGTACTGACTTTACATCTGAATTTTATTTTTACAACAGCGCTTTAAGAGTTATAAGAGATATTTCAAAAGACTCAAATCAATCAAATAGAAACATTACTAAAGGAGAGTTTCTTAAACGTGTAAATAATTCAAAAATATTATTTAATGAATGGTATGTGGTAATAAAGGGAGAAAAAGCACATTATTCTAATTTAAGAAAGGAATATTTTAGCAACGTGAACATATTATTTAAAGAACGATTTTTCTTATTTGAAATAGATCCAAGATCCTATTCAAGAAGTGATCTAAAAACTCTCTTAAATTTAGTAATTAAAAATTATGCAAAAATTATAAATCAACCTACTCCATTTTGCCCTTATATATACATCCATGGAATTGATAATTTAGAATTAATAGAATTAAAAAAAGACTTAACAGACGATGAAATCATAATTTCTGATGGTTTTGATTTTGAAGGAGCCAATTTTAATTCAAAATCGATAATAAAAAAACCAGCCCTTTCTAATCCAATCAAACTTAAATTCCTAAATAAGATAGATTTCTTAGATGAAACACTAGCTATAACTGGAAGACGTTCTGAAATTTATCAATTTTATTTGAACAATATATTTTTTGATTATAGTTCAAGTTCAGTTAAAGAGGTTAAAATTCAAGTAGAAAACCTAAATATTATTAAAAATATAGTATGAGTACAGAAAATTCAACAGAGCCAAATGCTCAAGTAATAGCAGTGTTTCCTGATAAGGTTAAAATAACAGTAAAGGATTTGGAAATATTTAAAAATGTTGATGAAACATTGAAAGTAGGTTCATATTTAAAAATTGAAGATAGCGAAAATGCAAGTTTAATTGCAATTATTGAAAATTTTCAAATTTCAATTCGAGACGTAAAAGATGAAAATGGAGATATAAAACACGTAAGAGAACATATTATAGAAGCATTTCCTCTCGGAGTTTTAAGGAATGGTAAATTTGAAAGAGGAGGTGATTCTCTTGCAATTCCGCCGAAAAGTGTTTTTCCTGCAACAATTGATGAAATAAAAAAAATATATGAAGAATCAATAGAGGAAAAAGAGAGTTTTACCTTCTCTTCTCTTTCATCTAATCCTACAGTAAAAGTACCCGTTAATGGAAATAAGTTTTTCAACAAACATATTGCGATTGTGGGTTCAACTGGTTCTGGTAAATCTCATACACTATCGTCAATTATTCAAAAAGCTGTATCGGAAAAAGATGGTAGTTTTTCATTGAATAATTCACACGTAATTATTTTTGACATTCATTCAGAATACAAATCTGCATTCCCAAATGCTAATTTCATAGATATTACGAATCTGGCGTTACCATATTGGTTATTAAATAGTGAAGAACTTGAAGAAATTCTTTTGGACACAGGTGAAAGAGATAATTACAATCAATCTTCTGTTTTTAGAAAATTGGTTACAGAAAATAAAAAGAAACATAACCCCGGACATGTTAAAGTATTTTATGACACACCTTTATTTTTTGATGTTACAGAAATTCAAAATGCATTGTATAACTTAAAAAATGAAACAAAAAATTCAAAATCATCAAACAGATATATGCTGATTGATGGCTCATATACTTGCACTGATAGCAGTACAACTGTTGATACAGGTGTGTTATTAAGTGAAGAGGAAAAACTATCTAAATATTTTGAAAAAGAATTTCAGTTTCATCCAACAAAAAATCAAAATATAACTAAAGGAGATTATGCTGAAGGAACACTAGATAAGTTTTTTGTTAGGTTTCAAGAGAAAATCAATCAAGACCGACTATCATTTTTATTTGGTCCTGATGCTAAAGGAATTTCATTTGAGGAAACTTTAAAAAATCTTTTAGGCTATAAAACAGATAGTAAATCAAACATAACTGTTATTGATTTAAGTGGTGTTCCTTTTGAAGTTTTAAGTATTACCGTTTCTTTAATTTCAAGACTAATTTTTGAACATGGCTATTTCTATAAACGACTGAGATGTACTACAAATCCATTAGAAAAAATCAATAATGATGTCCCTATTCTACTCGTCTATGAAGAAGCTCACAAATACGTTCCAAATAGTGAACTTGTGAAGTATCGTTCATCTAAAAAGTCTATCGAACGGATTGCTAAAGAAGGAAGAAAATACGGAGTAACTTTAATGCTTGCGAGCCAAAGACCATCTGAGATCTCAGAAACAATTTTTTCACAATGTAACAATTTTATAGCGATGAGATTAACAAATCCTGTGGATCAAAGTTATGTTAAAAAATTATTACCTGATTCTTTGGGTTCATTAATTGAGAAAATGACATCGTTAAAACAAGGTGACGCATTATTAGTGGGCGAATCTATAATTTTGCCTTCAATCGTCACAATAGACAGATGTAGTCCACAGCCTTCATCAAACGATATACCATATTGGGAATTATGGAAAAATGAATGGAAAGAAATGAATTTTGAAGAGTTAAAAAAAGAATGGTATAAATAGAAAAAAAAGCACGAAGGCATAACAGCTTTGAGCTAGCTGGAATTTAGTGGAATTATCGTTTCGCATCAATTTTCTGCAAAGCCGAAAATTGAAAGGTTACGAACCACACACTATCTCAAAGCAGCAAATCGTTATATGCTACTTGTGCCTAAATGACGTAGTTGAAAATAATTAAAATATTAGCAGTTAGATTTTATTTAAATAATGCAATTATGTGTAATAACCAATAAGTGTAAATGAATAAAAAAAATACCCAGTCAATAGTTGAAGATGATGATGCTCGTTCAAAATTCATTTATGATTTTCTACAAAAAGAAAATATCATAACAGCTAATAAGGTTCCTATTCCTAAGGTAATAATGCAATATTGGCACTCGTCAAAAGAGATACCAAAGGATGTTTTAGAATGTATCGAAAGTTGGAAAGTCCTAATAAAAAAAGGATTTAGGTTTGATTTTTTTGATGACGAATCTGCTAAATGTTTTATAAAAAAACATCTAAAAAAAGAACATATAGACTCCTATTTAAAATGTCATCACCCAGCAATGAGATGTGATTATTTTAGACTATGTTACTTATATGTATCTGGTGGATTTTATGCTGATTCAGATGAATTGATTTTAAATACTGAAATTGATTTCCTATTTGAGAATAATAACATTAAAATTCAACCTCTCTGCTATTCCTTAAAAGAAGAAAAAATGGTTGATAATAAAGATTTCTTACATTGCCCATATGACGAAACAAATATCTATTACTTCAATAATAATCCAATCATATCACCTCCTAATCATCACTTGATTGCTATTGCTCTTAAAAGAGCAACTGATAAGTTAGTAAGTAATGAAAACATATTTGATATTCAAGCAACTACAGGGCCAGGAAACCTTAGTGCGTCCTTGGTTAATTATTTGATAAATGGTGGGAATGATGTAGAGTATATTGACGACTGGAATTCAATATCAACAAGCGTCTGGGCATTAAGTTATCGGTATGACAATCGAAATTGGCGACTCTACAATGGAAATGAAAACAAATGGTTTAAGGAATAATTAATATGAATATAATAACTGGCAATCGTAACTTTCTATTTCTAAAATATAGGTTAAAAAAAATATTAAGATTTTTAATAAAACAAGAAAAATTAAACACATTTGGTGAGGGTGAAAATCAAATTAATAAGGTTTTTATTATCAATCTTGACAGGCAAAAAGAAAGATGGAGATTAATTCAAGAAGAACTGACGAAAATTAAGATTCCGAATAAAAACACCCTTCTAAGTTTTACAGAAAGATTCTCAGCTATTGATGCGAAAAATCATTCAATAAAGACAAATAAAATCAACTCTTCTTATACATTAGAAGACCAATATTTTGTAGATCCAAATCCAGAATTATTAAATATTATTCGAGAAAAAGAAATAATTATTGAACTTACAAAACAAGAAATCGCTGTCGCATTATCCCACCTTTCTATTTGGGATAAAATTATAGATGAAAATATACATAGCGGACTTATTTTGGAGGATGATATTTATTTTGAAAATAAATTCTCAAATAAATTAAACTCATTATGGAAAGAAATTGTTGAGTCTAAAATTGAATTTGACATTATTTATCTTTCGTATAAAAAAGTTGAACACACCCCAGACATAACAAAAATTTCAAATAATCTTTCCATACCTAATAGAGGTATATGGTGGTTCTCAGGATATATCTTATCAAATAAAGGAGCAAGAAAACTCCAAGAAAAACTTCCAATAACTGGCCCTGTTGACCTATGGATTAATCATAAATTTAACGAGCTCGATGTTTATACATGTAATGACTCAATAATTAGTCAAAAACTTTTTATAACCTCAGATAATAATTATTCTATACTTCCAATTTTATCGCAAATAGGTGTTAAATCTAACAAAACATTTATTGATTTAGATAAATTGAAAGGTCGTAACCCTGTTTTTATGTTTGATTTAAGTTCTAATAAATCAAATCTTTTGAAACTTGAAATACTATTAAGTTTAAATAGTTATCGAACTCATTTCATGAAAGCTGATAGAGAATTAGTTCACATAATGAACTTGATTGATAAAAAAGAACCATTACTATTTGATGCATATATTGGGTTTAATTCATTAATTGAAATGATACCACCATTAATAAGTTTTTATCCAAATGTTATAATCATTATTCTTTCAAAGGATACTGATTCAGTTCCTCAAGCCTGCTCTTTATATATCGATAAAAATATATTTTGCGTTAATCCTAAAAGAAATATTACAAAGGAGATTTCAAAGTTACTTAAAATCAAAAATTGGGATCTTGATAGTGACAATATACTAAAAATAAATACCGAAATAAATGAAAAAGTAATACAAATAAGTATTCCTAATGATTCCAAATATTTGGAACATGATGTTAACCCTTGGGTACTACCTATTGAAAACATTAAAAAATACTTACCATATGATTTTAATAAAAATGAAATAATACCAATTGCTAAACACGTTGAAAATAGAATAGATTACTTTGAAGAATTTGATGTTAATTTTTGGGGCATTTTAGAAGACACTTTTCCTTCAAATCAATCTCAATTTTCAAAAGAAAATTTCAGTCTATCTAATGAATTAGATTCTGGATTTCAATTAGAAATAACTAATAGTGTTCAAGGAGACAAAAAATATTCATCTTCATCAATAGTTTCTATAGAAAAATATATCTATGGCAGTTTTGAAATTTCAATGAAGCCTATAAAAGGAGAAGGTATTGTTTCTGCTTTTTTCTTGCATAGAAATGACCCTTGGCAAGAAATTGACATTGAATTTTTAGGACATGATACAACTAAAATATTATTAAATGTTTATTATAATCCTGGTATCATAAATACGAAATATAATTTTGGATTAAGAGGTACTCCAGTATTAATAGACTTAGGTTTTGATGCCTCTGAAGATTTTCACGATTATAGGATAGAGTGGGAATATCATGAGATTAGATGGTATGTTGACAATGAAATTATCCATGTCAGAAAAACATGGATGCCAACACCTATTCCAAACCTTCCTATGGCAGTCTATGTAAATGCATGGATTACTAATTCCGAAGAGTTAGCAGGTAAATTTGAAGAAAGTTCACTTCCCAAAACTTCATTTATTAGATATATAAAAATGTATAATTTTGACTATAACAAAAAACTAAATTCATATTACCGTATTTGTAGTGCATAGCCCCTGCTGGCGCAAGCGTTTCGCTTGTGCCCTCAAGACAAAATCAATTAATCAAATAATCTCAATGATAAGAAATAGTATTCTCTGTTATGATAGTTCTATTTATTGATCGTAAGAAATACTGGGTAGTTAAAACCCGGGCGAGCTTCTGTCTTTAGAGCTTTTATAGCAAAATTAAGTGTAGAGAAATCTATATATTCTACAAAAGGGTCTATAAAATGAACTTGATAGTCTGGAAGTATTGCTTTTTCTAAACTTGAAAAAGGCAATTGTTGGTGGGAATTACGGTGATGTGTTGCATTCTTTAAAATAAGAATAATCTTCTTTTTACACGAGTATTTTGTTATATTTGTTCGTAATAAAACGCTGGTTTTTTCACAGACTGACGTTGTAGACAATGCTAACGCAGACCATTCAAAACTTTTTTTATATTAAACCAAAATGAACATTAGCTTTTTTTCGAACTTATTTCTTTGGTTATTATTAATCACTTTACCAGATATGGTATTTTGTCAATCGGCCGACTTTGTTACTCAAGATGTAAAGTTTGAAAGTCAGGGCGTCACTCTTGCAGGCTCAATTTTAACGCCTAAAAAAACAGTTGCAGCAGTTGTAATTGTTCACGGGTCTGATCCTGTAAAAAGAGAAATGGACTTCGCAATACGTCTTGCCAAAGAAGGTATTGCTGTATTGACATATGATAAACGAGGAGTTGGGGAATCGGGCGGTGTATATGTAGGGCCATCTGTTGGTACTAATAATATTGACACTACTAATCTTAATTTATTATCTCACGATGCAAGTTCAGCAGTAAACACATTTCGAACCTATTTGAAAGATAAAAAAATACCAATTGGATTAGTTGGCTTCAGTCAAGCAGGATGGATAATCCCAATTGCTGCAAGCAAAAATCCACAAATAGAATTTATGGTTTTATTTAGTTGCCCTACAATTACAACTCTAGAACAACTTCGATTTCAGTTTTATACTAACGGCAACAATAATTTTTGGGAAAATCATACAGAAGCAGATGCTCGTGAACATACTAAAAATGACCCAGACAGGTATCAATTCGTGGCGACTGACCCAAAAAATTCTCTGAATACTCTTTCAATTCCGGGACTTTGGCTTTTTGGCGAGAAAGATATACAGATTCCAGTAAAGTTGTGTATGGAGCAATTAAATACATTGAAAGCTCAAGGTAAACCTTGCGAATATACTTTGTTTTCTAAATTAGGACACAATACTTCTTCCGGGGATATTACAGAAACTGTTGCTATTTCAATTCAATGGATAAAACAGAAAGCTTCGAATATTAAGAAGTTTAAATCATCCAAATAAAGCACTGCCTACAACAGCTAAGGCTTCGTTGGGCTTGAAAAGCCAACAATGAAGCCTGCGTTGAACGGAAACTAGAGGCAGTTTAATTTCTGTATATTTACTTCCTAATTAATAAAATAAAGATCGTTTTAAGGTTTTTATGCGAACTGACGTTAGTGGCAATTTTAAACGACATTATACGGACAGTAAAATTCTTTCAATAATTATAGAAATATGCAGACAGACAATTTATTAAAACAAGTAAGCTTCATAAAAGAGATAGACAAGTTGAAATACATTCAACGCAAAACTAAACTATTTAACAGCGATAGACACGAAAATGATGCAGAACATAGTTGGCATTTAGCAATGATGACAATTGTATTGGCAGAACATTCGGACAAACCGATAGACGTACTTAAAGTTTTGAAAATGGTTTTAATCCACGATATCGTGGAAATTGATGCGGGTGACACTTTTATTTACGATTCTACAAAAAGTCATACAAATACCGAAGAAGAACTTATTGCCGCAAAGCGAATATTTGGACTTTTACCATCAGAACAAGCCGAAGAACTTATAGCAATTTGGGAAGAATTTGAAGAAGGTAGTACGGACGAAGCAAAATTTTCAAAATCAATGGATAGATTTGAACCACTATTGCAAAACACTTCAGATCATGGTGGAACTTGGACGGAATTTAATGTGCCGTATCAAAAAGTTTATGAGAAGAAAAAAGCAATTAAAAACGGTTCGTCTGTAATTTGGAATTATGCAGAGAATTTACTAAACGAAAGTGTGGACAAAGGAATTCTAATAAAAAAAACTAACTGACCGCCAAGAAAAACGGCCACTAACAGCTAGAGTTTCGTTGCGTTCGCAGCACAAACAATGAAAGGTGTGTTGAAATGAGCTGGAGGTAGTTTAAGTCCTATATATTTACTTTTTAAATTAATAAAAACATAGTTCGTTTAGATATTTTATACAAACGGATGTTAATATAATACAAAAGATGAATTATCTTCAACCTGATAATATTTGGAAAAGTTTTGATGTGAAGTCGGAAACAGATTTTATCGAGAAATTTGTGTTGAAAGGAAAATTCCATTGTTTAGTACCAGAAGAAATTGTGGATGATTATAAACTTGTTGAAAGGCTTCTGTTTTATAGTTATTTTCATTATGCTTTACTGGATGAAGCATTTTCAAAATCGACTCGAATATTTGAAGCAAGCGTTACACTAAAACTTGAAGTTGTAGGGCTTAAAAAGAAAGAAGGATTTGAAAGTTTACATTCTAAACTTAATCGTCTGGAAAAATATTGTTCTAAACATTTACATCAACAGTGGTTAGATGCCAAAGAATGGAGAAATAGGTTCGCACATAGAGAAGCAGGAGTTCTTATGGGGGTTACACTTATAAATGCCCTGAAGCACAATCTAAATATGATTAATTCCTTGTTTCTTGAAGTTACAACAATTCACGAAAAAGAAAATCAGCATAAAATTCTTTTACAGCAATCTGAGCATTTATTAAATGGTTTATTCATTTTAGATGATGGGAATAAAAAAATTCTAATTTGTTCAGCAAGACCCGATACAACGGGGATAATGCAAAACCTAGGTAAATCTCTTTGGGTATTTATTCCTATTACTGGCAATAAAGAAATCAAAGAATCAAAAGATTTGCCAAATGCTTTAATTCTAACTTTAGAAGATTTACATTTTAACAAAAATGGTCTATCTGCTATTGATTCAAGCACAAAGCAATCTATTTCTCTAATTGTGACCGATAAATTTGAAAATGGTGAGAAACTCGTTAACCATAATTTAAGACTAAATGAAATAGAAGCGATTTTGCCAGGTATTAGTCTAGAATATATGGCTAAGCTAAAACATTCAATAGCAAAAGAGATTGGAAGTTTTTTGTATGAAGATTGGTAATTAGATTAGTCGTATCATAACTACCGGACTAAATGTTAATATACTATTAAATCGCGGGCAATGCAACAACTAGCTGTAACTAATGAAAGCGTTTATAGACTAATTGTTAACTTTAAATCGTCAATTATCGGACTTTACTAAAGGTTCTTTCTTGGAAATAGGTATCGGAATACTATCATTAACAGTGATTTTGTACACTTTTATAATGACTTATATGTGATACAGCATTCTATTTAAAGAATAATTCTAAAATTATAAGTATGACATTAATTGCTATTTTCTTTCCCTTTATTTCCTTTTTTCTGAGAGGAAGAATAATCACATCTATAATTTGTTTAATTCTACAGATTACGGTCATTGGCTGGATTCCAGCAGCGATTTGGGCCGTTATTTCTTTACAAAATGGTAGAGCAGACAAACGCAATAAGAAGCTGGTAAACGCTTTAAAAAAGAATACGCAATAACTACTAGTGAATAGGTTCCTTTATCAATAAGCCTATAAATGCCAATGTTATTTCCAAGATATCCAAAACGCTTTTTCAACACAACGATCAAAATACTTTAGTTACAGGTAATCTCTTTGCTTGTTTTACAATGACTGATTTATATAATTTTACTCTAGGGAGTATTGCATTTTAGGGATCAATTTTCTTCTTTGACCAACTGATCATGGCTTGAGCAATTTTAGAGATAGGTAATATCTGGAGTGTTTTTCTAATTTCTCCAAAGATTACTTTGATTTTTTTATCAGGCATCATCCACAGTAGGATAATTATCGCTGGAATGAAAATTAAAATTTGTGTTGTAATTGTTATCATAACTATTTGCTTTATGGTTATACTGATGATTCAAGAAAAAGTTGAGTCGTAATTAAATTATTTTTCAGTTAATATGCTGTGACATGAAATTTTCTACTGTTTGCAAGATATTCTGATGGTATGAAATAAAATAGGACATGATAAATCAGGGTTTGAAACACGGTTGTATGTTAGATAGGGGTAAGGGAAATGGGGGTAGCATTTTTTAGGACTGATACTATAAGTAAGAATATGGTACAAAGAACAAACAATTAGCAAATACAGTCAATTATATAGTGCTATTAAATGCACTATACGATGAATTTTAATGCTAAAAATTATAAAAAACACAAATTAGTGCTTTATAACGCTCTTTTTTGTGTAATTAGTGTTATTTGTTATATATTTGTATAAAAAAGAGCTATATAATGCACTTCGAGAAAATCATAAAGTCTATAAAAGAGCGTAGGGAGGAACTCCAGGTCACGCAGGAAACCTTGGCAGAACTATCGGGTGTTGGCTTAAGAACACTAAAACAGTTTGAAAGTGGAAAAGGAAATCCTACGCTACTTACTTTATCAAAGTTAGCAGACGTTCTAGGTATGGAAGTCGTTCTTCAAGTTAAAAATCTATCCCGTAACGAATGAGAAAAGCAAAAATACTATTTAAGGACGAAGAAGCGGGTGTATTGACACAACACGATAATGGATCATTTACATTCCGCTATAGTGATTCTTGGACAGCAGACCGTACTAAGCCAGGAATCAGTCTTACTTTGCCTAAAAAGGAACAAGAGTTTCATTCAGAATTCTTATTTCCATTTTTTTATAATATGCTACCAGAGGGACCTAACAAACAAGTTGTGTGTAAGTACAATAGAATTGATCGAGACGATTATTTTGGACTACTGATGATTACTGCAAAAAATGACAGCATCGGTGCTGTTAGAGTTATTAAAATAAAAGAGTTATGAGTCTACCTGAAATAAAATATTGTCCGGGTACATTAGCTGAAGGTTTTGATACGTATAGTAGAACCTGTTTGAACAGAGTGTTTCATGGTAAAAAGGTAAATCACGTATTGCCTTACGATTCTCCGGCATCGAATCCTGAAGCAGCTGCACTTTTTGAAGAAAACCGCAAGCGTATGTCAATTTCAGGAGTGCAGGAAAAATTTTCTGTAGTGCTTGAAAAAAACAAGTTAAGGCTTATTAATGAAGGAGAACCTGGTACTTATATTCTGAAACCCATTCCCGGTGCGGGTAAAAAACTAGACCAAATGCCCGCTAATGAGCATTTAACTATGCAAATTGCCCGTCAAGTCTATGGAATAGAAACAGCCGAAAATGCATTAATATTTTTTAAGAATGGTTCTCCTGCTTACATAACCAAACGGTTTGATGTAAAAGAAGACGGCACAAAACTGGCTCAAGATGATTTTGCCTCTTTGGCAGGAAGGACACCACAAACCTATGGAGAACATTATAAGTATTTAGGAAGCTATTTAGAGTTATTTCAATTAATGAAGCAATATTTACCTGCATATAAGCCGGAAGCACCAAAGCTATTAAAAATATTGGTGTTCAATTACCTATTTTCAAATGGAGATGCCCACTTTAAAAACTTTTCTTTGCTTGAAACCGCTATGGGAGATTATAGACTAAGTCCAGCATACGACCTGTTGAATAGCCGTATTCACATTGAAGATAAAGAATTTGCGTTGGATGATGGACTATTGCCTAAAAATTTAGCTCAAGGAAAGATAAGGCAACAATTCTTTGTCCTTGCTGAGCAGATAGGGATCAGTGAAAAAAAACTTTAATGATATCATGGAGTTAATGTTATCACAGTCAGAACTGGTAGAAAAAATGGTAGCTGCTTCTTTCCTTAACGATGCTACGAAAAGAAATTATTGGCAGTCTTACCAAGGACGTTTAAAACAATTGATGAAAGGATAAGCTTTCTATATAGTATTATGTACCACAAAAATATAAAAAGTGTTGCTGGTAGTTTTTGAACTAGGACTTTAAAAATTTAATTGGCATGATAAACCTAAAAACCTCGTTTAAAAAGATTTAAACGAGGTTTTTTTAGGAAAATATTATTTTTTTGATTCTTGTACAGAGACTTTTCTAAACTCTTTTAATAGTTTCTCTAGCTCTAGAGTTACTTTACGAGCTCTTGCTCCAGCTGCTTTAACACCTTTTTCAGTTAGTGATTCAGATTCGGTTTTAAATGTTTCAAATTCTGCGTTGATTTTTTCGATTAAATCTTTCATGATATTTTTTTATAAATTTAAGAGGTAAAAATAGTAATTTATGCTCTCGTTAGACGACGTAGAGTGTAAAATTTGAGTTGATAACTTGTTTACGTTACTATTTTTTTTCTTCTTTTTTAAGTTGTGCTATATAGAAAGCTGCAGGCATATTGGCTCTTGCTTTAAAAGCATTCGCAAAACGTTGGGTAGAACTAAAGCCGATTTCTTCGGCCAGTGCTTTATTTGTATACTGTTGTAGAAGTTTACTTTCTTTAAGAGCGTTGATCAGATAGTCAATTTTCAAGTCATTGACGTAGGTAACAAACTTCTTATGGCGGTGATGGTAAACAACAAGAGAAAGATATTTAGTATTGGAGTTAAAAGTAGCGGCTAGTTTTACTAAGGTTATTTCTTTATCTAGGAACTTCTTTCCTTGTTCCCATTTTTCTAATTGCCTAATTAATTCAGTAACCGCTGCAGCATTAATATCATCGATTCCAGCATGTTGCATTGTGGTGATTTCTTTTATAGGCTGGGCGATTTTATTCATCAGTGCGTCATAATTTGTTTTGTAGGTACTTTTGATTTTAAAGTTGCGATAGCTTACGAAAAGAAGAGTTAAGAATATTAGTGTTGCAAGGACGATGAAAATTAAGTTGTTGGATTTTTGTCCATTTACTTGTGACTCTAATTTTTGTTTTTCAATTAAAATGTTCTTATTATCATATTCCTTGCTCACTTTGGAGACCAGGTAACTGTTAGTTTCAAGCAGCAAATGATCTGCTTTAAGTAGTTGGTCTATATAATACAAATGTAGCTTGTCCTCTTTCTTTGTTTTGTAGTAGTTAATTAATAATACAAAAGTTTCTAATAAATCTCTTCTTATAAATTGTTTGCTGTTTAAAATCTGGTCCACTTCTTTAAAATAAGGGATTGCAGTTTCATATTTTTTAAGTTCCCAATAGCTTTTCCCAATATAAAAATTCCCTACAGCCTCATTGGCAAAATCATTATTACTTTCTATTTCAAGCATTGTACTTTTTAAATTATCAATAGCCTTTTGGTAATTATTTAGAAAATATTGGTTCACACCTTCTGAGTGCTGAAAATAAACGGTCATTTCTGGACTAGCACGCTTTTCACTTTCTTTGACTCCTTCCTCGTTAGTTATGGAGCACAAGCCGTAATTCCCCACTTTATTATAAGACAGTCCCAAAGAATGGAGTGAATTCAGATATGCTCTGTCATGATTCTTTTTATAGTAGTTTACACATTCTCTCAATAAAGAAATGGCTTCGTCGTAAAACCCCATGCTGTTCTTCAGCTGAGCAATGTTGTATTTTACTTTATAAATGAGGTATTGATCATTTGTTTTAGCTATATATTCGTTAGCAATCAGATAGTCATCTAATGCCTCTTTGTATTTCTTATTGGAAAACAAAACTATTCCTTTGGTTAAGAACGCACTACCTATTGCAGCATTATCTTTTGTCTTTTTTGCTGCATATACCATGCTATCAGCGTAAATTATCCGCATTGATGAAGGGGACATGTGCATTAAGTTTTGATAACCGTTTTTAAGCTCCTGCCAGTTGTGTTCCCTTTTCGCTTTTTTGATATAGGTAAATAAGTATATGGCAGCTCTGGTACTGTCATTTTTAAACTGATCTATTCGGTCTTCCAAATAATCAAAATCTTTATTTTGAATGGAGTCTGGAACTTTGAACGAGGTATTCTGAGATTGTATCCACAGCGGTACAAATAACATTAATATAAAAAATGGCTTCATAGTAAATCAATTAAATTCGGGGTAGTTGCGAAACACTCCTTGTGTATTAAGATATAGATACTGGAATCTTTTCAATAAATTGTATTTCAAAAATACTATAATATGCTGATAAATAGTGTTTTATTGGTTCGAAAAAAACTGTATGGATTTCGTGAAAATCCATAGTTATTATCGTGAAAACCCACCACTATAGTGTTGCACAGGGACTTTAGAGCATATAGATTTGTTTCGAATTCAAAAGCAAAAAGTTTAGCATCGTGCTAAATAAAGGTTCTGCTTACCCGGGTAAATGAACAGAGAAATTATTCTCAGTCACATTTTATAACTTATAATTATGAAAAATTTATTTTTAGGTTTGCTTGTTGTTTAAGTAATGATTTCCTGCTCTACGGATGAATATGGAAATACAGTTGAAGAAGCTAGCAGTGTTTCTGTTCAAGCAGGAGTATCGAAAAAATTGGGTCCAGCAAATGATGCTAATCCTTACGATGAAGTTGGGAAAAAATATGGTATTTGGCTGTCGGACTACTATCAGATTCATGGATATTCTCGCCATACATTTTAAAGAGCAGCACAGCGTAAAATTTTACGCAGGTGTTTTATATGTAACCTCTGGGCATCTGAATAAGGTGGTTAAACATACTACAGGGAAATCAGTAAAAATAATCCTTGAAGAAACCCTTATCATGGAGGCAAAAAATGCACTTGAAGACGACCAAATTACAATAAATTTCTTGTCAGAATATTTGGGATTCAACTGTCCTTCCGCTTTTAGTACCTTTTTTAAAAAGCATGTTGGAAAATCACCGACGGTCTACCGAAGTAGTTTACGCAAGTAGATCTATTTCTCCCCTAATCAATTGTTTTTCAAAACCAATAAAAACAATTCTATGATGCAAACAAAATACACCTTAGAATGGTTCGATTGTTTAATAGTACAGGAACTTAATGCAAGGAGTGGAGCACTACAATCCATAACCATTGCTGAAAGCAAGGAACTCGTTGCCCATATTTTAAAAGAATCTCGTAGGATCCAGATCCAGATTAAGGAAGAAATTTTTTCTATTCGAAAAAGGAGACAATTTCGGTATTTGGTTCGAAACTACCATTCCAGTTTTATTTACCTTTTAGATTGTAGCATTGAAAACCAGCAACATGAATATTTTAGAGAACCCCATCTTCGTAATATCGGGACTACAGTTATTGCTGTGTTAGAGGAATTGTTATCTTTTGTTGAAAACCGTTTTTACAAGTACCTTAGTTTGGATGAGCGTGTTCCCATCACCTATCAAATAGTCTCCAAAAGAGAAATTCTGTCCAAACTAGAAGTTTTTAAAAAAAATATCTCTAATGATCCTTCTAGTACAGAAGAACCTTTACAAATTGTAATTGCAAAACTTTACCAAAAAGTGACATCTGAGTACACGCATAAAAGTACCTACAGGGAAATAGTGTATAGAAAGGAACTGTTGAATGCGCTAGCTAGTGATGCACTACCAATTGTTAAAAGTACTATATATTCTGTAGCAGATGAAATATTGATAAGCTTTAATTTCAATTGCCAGGAATACAGTGCTTACTTGAAAAATAAGATACTAAATCAACTCGATCACTATCCTACACTTGGAGATAGGTTTGCCACTATTTTACGTATTTACAAGGAATTTGGGCAACTCAATTGTAAACCCAAAAGAATGTTTGACCCGCAAGTACCGAATTTGAAAGAGGTTTTATTAACGTGGTTTCAGCATGAAATTCGCTACTTGGAGCAACAAATAAAATCTAGAGAGGAAGAGGTACTTGACTCAGCACCTAAAAGTAGCATAACGGCAATGGAATCCAATTTTAAAATGGAGTGTGATTTGTCGTGCGATCAGATCGCTCTTATTTTGAGAGCTGCAGATGAATCTCGGGTGGTAAAAGCCCGCTCTATGAGTCAGGTATTTAAAAGTATTGTTCCTTATTTATCTACTCCTTTTAAAAAAGAGCTTTCCTATCAATCTGTGAGAAGTAAGTCATACAATGCAGAAGACCGTGATAAAGTAGTAGCAATTCGGACGTTAGAGAAGATGATCACAAAAATAAATAGCTATTAAATCCCGTGTATAAAGCGTGTTATATGGTCTGTTTATCAGGGGTACTAAAGGGTACAAGTTAAAGTTGTACTTGTGAATAAAGTTAACTAATTGTTCTTTTGACTTATGAAATCAAACATTTATTTTTTTAGTGTTCGATGGAAAGAAAAAGAGGAAGTTGAACATTTAATTTTGAAGCTATGTTTACAAACATTTCATGGGGCAATTACATCGTTGTGATTGTATTGCTATTAGTAAGTTGGTATTTATTTATTGGATTGCGATTTTATTTTGTAGTGATCAAAGAAATTGTGAAAGGAAAGTGGAAACTTCAGAATCGCAGGGTTAAGGATTTAGAAATTCGTTATGATGTAGTTCAGTCGCAGGCTATTAATAACACTTCCTTGCAGCCATCATTTGGAGGGCCGGAAGAATCTATACTTGATGTAGATGCTTTTTTAGAAAGATTGAAAAATGTTGTAGAAGAGGCAACTCAAAGAAAATTAGTCAAAAAAGAGTTTCAGGGTTATCTCAGTTTGCTTCTTTGTGAGTATCCATCTATTAAAAACTCCCCATTTAGATCTGTAGTCAGTGAGCTGATAATCTCAGAATGCAATAAACTAGATTTTATAAGTTTAAGTCAGATAGAGGTAGAAGAATTATTGAAAGAAAATGAATAACAATAATAAAAGATTGTGGAGGAATTGCCCCTGTCCGTTTCAGTGCAGTATGGCTTAATGTGACAGGAATGAGAAATTGAGACAGTGGCATGCTCTGCATTAATTTTTAATGATTTGAACTTTAAAACAAGGAATTATGAAGAAGTGCATCTGGAATTTAAAAAGAGAGAACCGACAAAATAGAATTATCGGTGTTTGTATTGTGGTATTGTTAGTATTCAGTTATCAAGGATATGGGCAAGATGGGCTTGCGGGAATCAATGAAGCGAACCAAAAAGTACGGAGTTATTTTGATGCAGGCACTCAATTGATGTATGCCATTGGCGCATTACTTGGACTGATTGGCGCGGTAAAGGTATATCAGAAATGGAATGCCGGTGATCCTGATACAGGAAAAGTAGCGGCGGCCTGGTTTGGTAGCTGCGTTTTTCTAGTTGTAGTTGCCACCGTAATAAAATCCTTTTTTGGGGTTTAATACTCTATAAATATGGCAAATACGGTATATCATATTAACAAAGGAATCAATAAAAGTATCGAATTCAAAGGGTTGAAAGCACAATACATCTGGTATTTTGGAGCGGGTGTAGTAGTATTAATGATCCTTTTTTCCATCATGTATATAGTCGGATTCCCCTCGTATATTTCCCTCGGAATTATATGTATTGGAGGAACCGTGATGGTTGTAAAGATTTATAAAATGAGTCACAAGTACGGAGAGTTTGGGATGATGAAAGAGTTAGCGAAAAGACAATTACCTAAAGCAATCAAGACCCAAAGTAGAAGCGTTTTCAAAATGCGAAAACTATAGCGAACGGAATGAAGAGACAGTTAAATGGAGATGATGATGGAAAAGACGATGGAGGCTATTTTGCCGATAATGGATGTTGAACACGATTGTATTCTATCCAAACAAGGGGATGTTACTGTAGTATTCAAAGCAGAACTACCAGAAATATTTACGCTATCTGATCAGGAGTATGAGGCATTTCACCAAGCGTGGGTGAAGGCCTTAAAGCTATTGCCGAAATTTAGCGTTTTTCACAAGCAAGACTGGTTTATTGATAGTAAGCATCAACCCCAGTTTGAAAATGATGACCATAGTTTTCTTAGTCGTTGCAGTGAACGATTCTTTAATGAGCGTCCTTTTTTAGATCATTCATGTTACATTTTTTTGACTAAAAAACCAGCGGGAAGAAAGACGTCCAGTTCCTTATTTTCTAATTTAATTAGGCCTTCAATCGTACCTGAAGAAACATTAAAGGAGAGTCTACGTCAAGATTTTATCGATAGTACAGGGCAATTCAAACGAATATTGGAGGACAGTGGCTTTGTAAAACTGCAGCGTTTGGGCAATGATGAGTTACGTAGTCAGAGCAGAAAAATTGGAGTTATAGAACGCTATTGCTGCTTGTCTGAGAAACCAGATTCCTTTGTATTTAATGACATTGCTTTCAACGAAGGTTTACAGGTCGGAGACAAACATTGCCAGGTATATACTTTAGGGGATGCAGCTGATTTACCTGCACTTTGCGGTTCGAGAATTAATTATGACCGGTATTCAACCGACAGGACCAAATTCAGTATTGGTTTTGCCTCAACATTGGGTCAGCTGCTTTCTTGTAATCACATTTACAATCAGTATATTTTTATAGAGGATTTTCAAAAGACTTTGCAGAAATTAGAAAGTAAAAGGTTACGCTTACAATCTTTATCGGCTTATAGCAGAGAGAACTTAATTGCTCGTGACGCTACAAATGATTTTCTTAATGAAGCGATTAGTCAACAACGGTTGCCTGTTAAAGCACATTTTAACGTATTGGTTTGGAGCGATCGAAAAGAAGAATTGAAAGGGATTAAAAACAAAGTTTCTTCGGCTTTAGTGCAAATGGATGCAGCTGCAAAACAGGAAACGGTAGGAGCTGCCCAGATTTATTGGGCGGGGATTCCAGGAAATGCAGCTGATTTTCCGATGAACGATAGCTTTGATACGTTCGTGGAGCAAGCAAGTTGCTTTCTGAATCTGGAAACAGGTTATCGTTCTTCGCTAAGCCCCACTGGAATCCGACTAGGTGATCGTTTGACAGGAAAGCCTGTACATGTTGATATCAGCGATGAACCAGTAAAGATGGGTATTTGTACCAATCGCAATAAGTTTATTCTTGGACCTTCAGGAAGTGGAAAATCTTTTTTTACGAACCATATGGTCAGAAGCTATTACGAGCAAGGAACTCATGTAGTACTTGTAGATGTAGGGCATAGTTACAAAGGATTGTGTGATATGGTAGAAGGGTACTATTTTACGTATGATGAAAAGAATCCGATCAAGTTCAACCCGTTTTACATCAGTGAGGGGGATACTTTGGATACAGAGAAAAAAGAAAGTATTAAAACCTTGCTATTGGCGCTTTGGAAAAAAGACGATGAGACCTTTAATCGCATTGAATATGTAGCCTTATCGAATGCTTTACAATTGTATTATGAGAAGCTGGCTTTCAATTCGCAGCTGTTTCCCAGCTTTAACACCTTCTATGACTTTTTAAAAGAAGATTTTGTAAAAATATTGGAAGAGGACAAGGTCAAAGAAAAGGACTTTGATGTGAATAATTTTCTCTACGTATTGCGTCCGTATTACAAAGGTGGGGAGTTCGACTATCTGCTCAATGCAACAGAAAATTTAGACTTGTTACAAGAGCGATTTATCGTTTTCGAATTAGACAATATTAAGGATCATCCGATACTTTTTCCAGTGGTTACCATTATCATAATGGAGCTGTTTATTAGTAAAATGCGGAAGCTAAAAGGAGTTCGTAAAATGATATTAATTGAGGAAGCATGGAAGGCTATTGCTAAGGAAGGTATGGCTGAATACATTAAGTATTTATTTAAGACTGTTCGGAAATTTTTTGGAGAGGCAATCGTGGTTACCCAAGAAGTGGAAGACATAATATCTTCACCAGTAGTGAAGCAGGCTATCATCAATAATAGCGACTGCAAGATATTACTAGATCAAAGTAAATATCAAAACAAATTTGAGCAAATTCAAGAACTATTGGGACTCACAGAAAAAGAAAAAGCATTGGTATTATCGGTAAATAAAGCCAATGATCCCGATAAGAAATACAAGGAAGTTTTTATTTCCTTGGGTGGAGTGCTTTCCAAAGTCTACCGAACCGAAGTGTCCCTAGAAGAATATCTCGCATATACTACTGAAGAAACGGAAAAGCTAAAAGTCCAAGCCTATACAAAAATGTTTGGAGGTAATATTCAAAAGGGAATTGCTGCATTGGCTGCTGACTTGCGAGAGGAAGCAAAAGGATGAAAAAGAGACTATAACGCTCTAATAGAGGAGAAGATAAACCTAAATTAAATGCATTATGAAAACAAAGAGAAAAATAAGCTTGTGTTTGCTTTGTCTACTGCTGGTCAGTAGTCCTGCAAGGCCTGCAGCAGTCGTTGCTTTGCCTATAGTTGGAGTGATAACTGCCGTAATTAAAAAAGTGATTTTGGCGATAGACTTGCGAATACAGCGGTTGCAAAATGAAACTATCTGGCTTCAAAATGCACACAAAAAACTGGAGAATACGCTTTCCAAACTAAAACTAGGAGAGATCTCTCAGTGGACACAGAAGCAAAAAGACTTGTATAAGAATTACTACGAGGAGCTAATGAAAGTCAAATCAATAATTAGTTATTACCAGCGCATTAGGGATATTACGCAGAAACAAGTACAGCTAGTGGATGAATATGAAAGAGCTTGGAACCTCATTAGACAAGACCCACATTTTAATGTGGCAGAATTGGAGTATATGCACAAAGTGTATTCGGGTATATTAAACGAGAGCCTAAAAAACATAGACCACATTTTTCTGATTCTGGATTCTTTTACGATCCAAATGAGTGATGCCAAAAGATTGGAAATCATTAATACTGCCGCTGATCAGATTGAGGGTAACTATGATGACCTTAGACTATTCAATAGGCAAAATAGGCAGCTCAGTCTGCAAAGAGCTAAAACGAAGCATGACGTAGACGCTATTAAGAAATTTTACGGAATTCCGTACTAAAATAATAAAGCTATGAAAAAGTTATTTCTGTTTTTACTATTTACGGCATTGATGAACAATGATATTAATGGACAGCCAAAGCAAAGAAAAGTATTGTTGCAGCAAATCGCTGCCTTAAAGGTCTATGTTGATTATGCACAAAAAGGATATTCGGTTGTCAAAAAGGGACTAACGACAATTGGTGATTTCAAACGAGGAGAATTTAATCTTCACTCCGATTACTTCAATTCGCTAAAAACAGTCAATCCGAAAATTAAAGAATATTCAAAGGTGGCCGAGATTATAGCTCTTCAACTGAGAATCATCAAAAGTTCCAGTTTCATTATTAGACAAGTGCAATGGGATGATCTCTTTCATGGGGATGAAATAGCTTATATCAAACGAGTAGTGGATCGTCTACTTGAGAATTGTGACGGAAATTTAGAAGAACTCTTAACCATAGTAACGGATGGTCAACTTGAAATGAAAGAAGAGGAGCGAATGAAACGCATTGATGTCTTGTACCTGAATATGTTGGAGAATTACAGTTTTGGTGAAATTTTTACTAAGGAAACAAGATTAATGGTGTTGTCAAAAGCCAAAGAAAAGAAAGATCTGAAAACCAGCCGTGACTTGCGTGGCATTAATACCAATTTCTAATGAAAAAGACACTAATTATTGGGATTCTTTTGCTGGGCTTATTTTTTCCAACTCGGCTTACAGCCCAATCACAGGAAATGCAACAGTTGCTACTGAACATTGAAAAGTTAGCACAATTCAAGCAGATTCTTACAGATATGAAAAAGGGATATCAAATCCTGAGTGGTGGTTATAACACAATTAAAGAATTGTCTAAGGGTAATTTTAGCCTTCATGAAACATTCCTTGATGCCTTAATGCAAGTAAGTCCCACAGTACGCAACTATAGAAGGGTCGGTGATATTGTGAAATATCAATTGCTTTTGGTAAAAGAATACAAGTCCGCATTTGAAGGTTTCAGAAATAGTGGAAATTTCAGTCCTACTGAAATAGCCTATTGCTCAAGGGTATATAATAATCTACTAAATCAGAGCTTGAGGAATTTGGACGAATTGGCAACGGTTATAACCGCCAATACATTAAGAATGACCGATGAGGAAAGACTCACAGCAATTGACAAGATTTATGCTGATATGCAGGACAAACTTTTATTTCTTAGAAGTTTTAATAACAACGCTGCAGTATTAGCGATCCAGCGTGCAAAAGAACGTAATGATGTGCGTGTAATGCATAGTATTTATAATACAAATAACTAAATAAAAATAAAGATGGCAAAGAGAAGCAAGGGAGTATTATTTACAGCCCTAGGAATTGTATTGCCCTTTGGGAGTCAAGCGCAAAGTATAGCGTCCGACATGAACAGTTTACATGGAGTTCTAAATCAGCTCTATGATGAAATGATGCCTTTGTGTAACAATTTACTGGGAGTAGGACAGGGCATAGCTGGCTTTGCAGCTATTTGGTATATCGGCTCAAGAGTATGGCGGCATATTGCCAGTGCAGAACCGATAGATTTTTATCCGCTCCTGCGGCCTTTTGCAATCGGTTTCTGTATTATGATTTTCCCTTCGGTCTTGGATTTGATCAACGGAGTAATGAAGCCTACCGTTACAGCGACTGCTTCTATGGTGGAAGGTTCTAATAAGGCTATTGAGTTATTGCTTCAAAAGAAAGAAGAAGCCATTAAAAGCACTAACTCCTGGCAGATGTATGTTGGTGAATCAGGAAGTGGTGATCAGGACAGATGGTATAAATATACACATGACAATGCAAATCGGGATAGCGAAGGAATGATTGAGGGGATAGGCAACGATGTCAAATTTGCCATGGCAAAGGCATCGTTTAATTTTCGCAATTCGGTTAAAGAATGGATGAGTGAAGTATTAAGGGTTTTGTTTGAAGCAGCTTCATTGTGTATCGATACCCTGCGTACTTTTCAACTTGTAGTACTTTCCATACTTGGACCTTTAGTCTTTGGGATCGCTGTTTTTGATGGATTTCAACATACTTTGACGGTTTGGCTGGCGCGATACATCAATATTTATCTGTGGCTTCCTGTTGCTAATATTTTCGGTAGCATCATCGGAAAAATACAGGAGAAGATGTTACAATTGGACATCGCCCAAGTAAATGATTACGGAGATACTTTCTTTAGCAGAACCGATATGGCGTATTTAGTGTTTATGATTATAGGGATTGTCGGCTATTTTACGGTTCCCTCAGTAGCCAATTATATAGTCCATGCGGGTGGTGGTGGAGCATTGAGTCAAAAGGTAACTACGATCTTCAGTAATTCTACAAATTCTGCACTAAGTAGTGTTTCTACGGGTACTGGTATGATGGCAGATGCTATGGGTAATGCGGCAGGACGTATGTCTCAAAGTATGTCGGGATCTAGTAGTTCAACTCCTTATTTCAAAGATAAGGAAGGCTATATGGGGGATAAATTAAAAGGTAATTCTTAATCAATAAATTGAAATATCATGTTTAGTAGAATGAAAAATATTGACACGGCTTTTCGATATGTTCGGAGCTTCACTATGCTAGTTGTAAGTGGATGTGTTATCCTCTGTTGCTTTGCTCTTTACAAAAGTTTTAGTCTAGTTTCTCAAATGCAGGATAAGGTATATATACTCGCCAATGGAAAAGCATTGGAAGCCTTTTCATCTAATAGAAACGAAAATATTCCAGTTGAAGCAAAAGATCATGTAAAGACATTTCATACGCTTTTTTTTAGTCTAGACCCTGATGATAAAGTGATTAAAATTAATGTTACCAAGGCGCTTTACCTAGCGGATGACAGTGCAAAAAGAGTGTATGATGATTTAAAGGAAAACGGTTATTATTCTGGTATCATATCAGGTAATGTTAGCCAAACCATCGTTGTGGATAGCGTAACAATTGACATTAATGCCTATCCCTATCGGTTCCGCTGCTATGCTTCCCAAAATATAATAAGACCCACAAGTATTGCTCGTCGAAGTCTAATAACAGAGGGGAATCTTCGAAATGTATCCCGAAGTGACAACAATCCACATGGTTTTTTAATTGAGCGCTGGAGCACTATTGAGAATCGAGATTTAAGTACAAAGAACAGAAAATAAAAAAGAATTGATTATGAAATTCACATTTAAAAGAAAGAGCAAAAATGGTGCTAAAAAAGTGAAGTGTAAAGAGCGCTATTTATTCCAACGATTCGATAAAGTTAATCTTTGGCTACAGCACAAATGCGTTCTGTGGCTGGAACAGAAGACGGCACATTTATCCACTAAAAGTTGGATTGTAATACTATTTTGTTTTGTAGTATTTACAGTTTCTGGCAATGTTTATCTGATTGTGAATGGTCTCAATGGAAAAAATTCGAAGAGCATAGAGGTCAGTCCGATCAGCAGACCCACAAATAGAGTGGTATTCGACTCTAAACAAAATCAACTTAATAAATCATTAAGCAAAAGTGAATTAGAAAGAATTGTCCGTTTCCAGATATATATGGATAGTTTGGGACGCAGTTCCACGGGAAAAAGAGTACAGGACAGCATCCTGCAATACCGCCCTGCACTTCTGGATAGCCTTATCATGGTAGAGAATTATTATCGCTCACAATTTAAAAATTAATAATATGGAACGAAAAACCGAATCACTAAAAATGCAAAGACAGCGCAAGATGCTTCTAGTACTCCCGCTCTTAGTACTGCCTTTTATTACAGGTCTGTTTTGGATACTAGGAGGTGGTGAAATGAAGGCCTCCACTTTAGAAACAGCAGAAAAAAAAGGCTTTAATACCAAGCTTCCTGATGCAAACCTGAAAGATGGACTGTTCTTGGATAAGATGAATTACTATGAACAAGCTGCAATTGATTCAGCAAAGTTGGAAGAACTCATTAAAAATGATCCGAATTATCTAAGGCAATCTTTTCAGGGGGCTACAGCAGAAATTACTAAGGATACGACTTTTAAAGGAAGTAGGCAGAACGATGGGCACAGCGGATTAAATACAGCTATGTATCGAGATTTAAACGAAGAAAAGGTTCGTAAAAAGCTTGAAGCGCTACAAAAGGCCATAAATAGCCCAACTATCATGACAGATCAAAATCAAGGTTTGAGTAAAAATGCAAAATCAAATACATCAGAAATACATTCCGACGACATTGATAGGTTAGGACAAATGAGGAGTACTATGAATGAGCAGAAAGAAAATGAAGACCCTGAATTGAAACAACTTAGCGGAATGCTTGAAAACATACTTGATATTCAGCATCCTGATAGAGTTCAGGAAAGACTTAGAAAAGTTTCGAAAGAAAACCGGGGACAAGTATTTACGATCAGCTCCAAATCGATGGAAGAGATAGCTTCGTCATTACAAAGCATGCCCAAAAATCATCTTTTAATTGATAGCCAATCCAAGCGTAATGGATTTTATTCTTTGGATGAAAATGGAAGTACTGATGATGTTCAAAACACAGTACCGGCTGTTATTCATGAAACGCAAACGATAGTTAATGGGGCTACTGTAAAATTAAGGCTTACTAGTGCTATTTATATTAATGGTGTTGAGATACCAAAAGACAACTTTTTGTTTGGTATAGCGTCTTTAAAAGGGGAGCGACTGACTATCAAAATAAATAGTCTTAGGTACAATAGTTCTTTGTATCCAGTAGCACTTTCTGTTTACGATATGGACGGATTGGATGGGATTTACATCCCTGGTACTATTAATCGAGATGTTGCTAAAACAACTGCTGATCGCTCCATGCAGAACATAGGAATGGGGAGTCTTGATGACTCTTGGGGTGCAAAGGCTGCGGGAGCAGGAATAGAGGCGGCAAAAAGCCTGCTAAGCAAGAAAGTAAAATTGGTTAAAGTGGTTTTAAAAGCCGGTTATCAAGTATTACTTCTCGATGACAACCAAAAAGAAAGTGATTCAAACTAAAAACTAAAAACATGAAAAAAATTAATGTATTACTTATGGGTTTTTTATGGATTGTTTCCAATGGAGCCTTTGCACAGCAAACGGAAAGCAATCATTTTACAGAAATGGAGTCAGATTCCCTCTATATTGGGTATTCAAAAACAACAACTATAGTTTTTCCTTTTGCCATTAAAAGTGTAGACAAGGGAAGTCAAGATGTATTAACCCAGAAGGCGAAAGGGATGGAAAATATATTGCATATTAAAGCGGCACAACAGGGGTTTATCCAGACCAATCTTACGGTGATCACAGCAGATGCAAAGCTGTATTCGTTTGTGGTAAACTATGATGAGGAGTCACCACAATTAAATCTCAGTGTGGACAAAGCAAAGTCAAAAAGTCCAGAAATTTACTTTTCAGAGCAAAGCGGGAACGAGGAGGAATTACTTAAATATTCCAAATTAGCTTTTTATCATAAGAATAAGATAGCTGGTGCTATGAAAAAAAAGTATGAGATTAAATTCCAATTAAACGGAATCTATATACGAGATGATGTCCTTTATTACAGGACAAGAGTGGTGAACAGTTCTAGAATCAATTATGATATAGACCAGCTTCGATTTTTTATTCGCGACAGCAGAAAGATAAAACGAACCGCATCGCAAGAAATAGAAATCGTACCAATACTTATTCACAATAAGTTAAGTACAATTAATGGCGAATCTGAGGGAACAACTGTTTTTGCTCTGCCTAAGTTTACGATTCCAGATAAAAAACACTTAGTAATCCAACTAATGGAAAAAAATGGAGGCAGGCACATTGAACTACAGCTTAAAAACACAAAGCTTTTGCGGCTTACGGTTCTACCTAAACTATAACTATTAATCATTTAAATATAAGAATCATGAACGAAAAAAATTTTGAATACTTGCGTAACCAGGTTAAGTACACTGGTTTTGGAGAAGGTTTGGATAATGAATTGAAGGAGAAAATGCAACAACAAACCTCTAATTTTACATTAAACCATGAAGTGCTGTACGGTACAGATCGTGCCAAAGCGACATTAAGTTTTAAAAAATCAGATCAGACTGAGATGTTTTTTTTTAATTCTTACAAGATGGATGTACAGAAAGACAATTCTAAAGAATCACTGGAGCAGACTTTCTATATTAATAAAGGGAGTAATATTACCATGAAAGAAGCGTATAATCTAATGGAAGGAAGAGCAGTCAATAAAGAACTAACCAACAAAGAAGGTCAGGTTTATAATTCTTGGGTGCAGATGGATTTTAAGCAAACAGATAGTAATGGTAACTTCAAGCTAAACCAGTATCATCAGAATTATGGGTATGATCTTGAAGCTACCCTAGGTAAGTTACCTATAAAAGAATTAGAAACTCCAAAATACAAAGAGGATTTAATGGATTCTCTGAAAAAAGGAAATCTTCAATCTGCTACATTTTTGAAGGATGGCAGCGAGGTTAAGCAATTTGTTGAAGTCAATCCCCAGTTCAAGACAATCAATGTGTACGATACAAATAGGAAGCGTATTGATAATCGAGAGTCTAAAGGAGAAAAACAGAGAAAAGGCGACAAGGTTTCCGTTAAACAGGGCAGTAAAAAACGAGAGACAAATACCGATAGTGAAGAGCCTGACGTACCTAAGGCAAAAAAAAAAATAAAAAAGCAGTCTAATTCAATGTGATAAATAATGGAAAGTCTAAAACCCTTATCAGATTTCTTTTCAGCTATTGAAAAGGATTACCGTATCAGTATTACGCATATCGGTGTGTATGCCGCTTTATTGAAATATAGTGAGGATAGGGGTTTTACTAGTCCTATACAGGTTTTTAGTTATGAAATTATGCGAATAGCAAAAATATCCGCATCAAGCACTTATCATAAATGTGTAAGAGAGCTAAACGATTATGGCTATATTAAGTACGAACCCTCTTTTAAAAGAAATCAGGCAAGCAAGATTTATTTTTCCTGTTCGGTACCTAGTTTATAGCCCAGAATTTCAATATAAAAGCAAGATGAAAAAAGTAACAGTTAACGAGCTTTCGGTTTCGGTACGAGTGCTATTCACCAAGATAGAACAATTCGAGTCATTACTAGGATTAAGGCTATCCAATAGTACAAATAGAGAGGCTGTTATAATGAAAGTAACAAAGTATAAATGTGCTTCTCATTATAATAAAAATGAACTAGCACAACTCTTCTACATCCTAATGGATGAGAATGTTTTGTTTTTTGACGATAAAAACTCAAAGCAGAATAGAAGTAAAATGCAGGAATTTATTGAAGAAAATTTTACCTATTTTGGAGATTTAGGCAATCAAGTTAGTATCGGTACAATAAGTAAACAATTTTCAGAAGCTAAGGGGTTTACATATGGGGATAAACAATTGAAATTTCTAGATCAAATTATTGAAGTACTCCAAAAACGAAGAGAAAAGATTGCATTTAAATAATAATTTACTCTAAAGATGTTTGAAAAACCCATTAATCTTCATTCTCTGTTTTAACTAATAAAAAACTCATAGATCATGTCTAAAGAAGGAAAAGCGAATATATTCGCATATTTGTCAGCAATTAAAAATATGCTTGAGCCGTTGCAAGCCCGACTGGAAAAAATTGATTCTAAGATTAATGGTCAAGATGTAAAGCCAAGGTTACGATACTATAGGAATGAAGATTTAAAGAAAATATTCGGGTTATCTAATAACACAATTATCAAATACCGCCAAACAGGTGTGCTTCCATATACAAAGCTCGGTGATATATTTTTGTATGAGGCAAGTAAAATAGAAAAATTACTCAATAAAAATGGAGAATGAATTAATAATATCAAAAATAAAAAGAGTTAGGTAGAATAATTAGTTAATTATTAGATGTTAAAAATAAAGAAAAATAATTTTTGATGAATTTCTATAATTGATGTATAAAAAAATGGATTCCCACAGGAATCCATTTTTTTATTGAACATATATGTTATTTTAAATGGAACATTTTCTTTAGTAAAGTGAAGTTACATATATTTTACCTTTAATTTGGTCATGTCTTCCATTACGTTTACATCTAATACTTTTGCATAATGCTGTGTCTGTTTAATATTAGTATGACCCATCATTGAAGAAACATTTTCTATCCTGACACCGTTACCTAAGGTTACCGTAGTTGCGAACGTATGTCTGGCCACATACCACGTCAAATTTTTAGTTATACCACACAAATCAGCAATTTCTTTAAGATAAGCATTCATTTTTTGATTGGATATCTTAGGTATCAATCCAATTTGAAGCTGTTTGTACTTATTAATAATCTTCAGGGTAGGGGGAAGGATAGGGACGTTAGCTCTTATTGCTGTTTTAGCCCTATTTGTCATAATCCAAAGTGCATCACTACTATCTTGAAATATATTACTTTCCGTAAGGTTAGAGGCATCAATGGGGGCGTAACCAGTGTAGCAACTAAAAAGGAAAACATCCTTAACACGCTCCAAGCGTTCCACTGAAAATTTCTTATTCTCTATTCCATCTAATTCGTTTTGTGTTAAAAATACAGCATCTTTGATACTCAATTTTCCATCGTAAAGATTAAATGGATTCTTCTCTATCAATCCCATTCTTATACAGTAATTACAGGCAGTTTTATACATTCTCATATACTTTACCATCGAGTTATTTTTGATGCCTACTTTTCCTTTAAAATTACTTTCGTACTTTAGATATGATTCGAGATTATAAACAAAAGCGCTGGAAATCTCATTTGAAGAAAGGTCTTCGACGCCGTATTGCTGTTTCATAAAGTTGACGAGTAATTGCCTAGAACGTCCATACTTTTTGAAGGAAGCTTTAGAGCGCTCTCCAGCGTTTACTTTTTTTTCAAAGTAAGCATTGTGCTTATCTATTATTTCTACGATGCTTGAACCTTTTACTTGACTAGTGGTTTTACCGTTAAACTCATTTTTAAGCTGTACCAGTGAAATATCAGAAGTCACCTTGGTTAGCTCATTAAATTTCTTTTCGATATTCAATTGGAAAAGATCCAGACTGTGTTTTAACACCTTTTCCTTTTCAAGTCTAAGCACCGTTCGAAGGTTTTTGGTAAACTTCCACCTTTCTTTTAGAATTGATTTGCCAGTAGTCATTGTGATTGACTGTTGGTTGTAAGAGATGCGGGCAAAAATTGGAGATTCGCCCTTCTTGTTAGCTTTTCCAGCTTTGAGATAAAAAATTACTTTCAACATAACTTCTTGTTTTTAAATTAATAATCAAATTGATTTAAAAACTTTGAGAGTGGCTAGTGATAGCGGGGAATTCCCGGGGAATTCTTCCGATTTAGTGACCCTATTTTCTCGAAAATAGCTGAAAATAAAATAGGGTCACCAATAGGGTCACTGTTCTTTGATTCTATAGGTGTTTTTTGACACATTACAAAAAACGAAAAAGCCTTTAAATACTAGTATTTAAAGGCTTTTGACTTGTAAAGTTTCTTTTGAAACCTTATGTGGCGGAGAAAGAGGGATTCGAACCCCCGGACCTGTAACAGTCAACAGTTTTCAAGACTGCCGCATTCGACCGCTCTGCCATTTCTCCAGTCGCACAATCATTTGCTGATTGCGAGTGCAAATATAAGCACCTTTTTCGGTTTACAAAAACAATTTAGATAAAAAGTTTGGCTATTTTTCAGTCCCCTTTTTAATTGTTTCATTTTCTTCGCTTTATGAGTGATTTATTTTTTACAAACAAATATAAATGTAATTAGTACGTTACGTATTCTGTGATTTCTAGGCCGTATCCTATCATTCCGACACGTTTTCCTTGTTCAGTATTAGATACTAATCGAATCTTAGAAATATCTATATCATGAAGAATTTGAGCGCCAATTCCAAAGTCCTTGCTATCAATCTTAATTTTTGGTGCTTTTATTTCTCCTGTTGCTTGTAATATTTTTAGTTCAGCCAGACGATTCAATAAATTTACAGATAACATGTCTTGGTTAATAAAGATTATCGCGCCTTTTCCTTGCGCGGTAATGACCTTAAACATATCGTCCAATTGTTTATCTGCATTATTGGTCAAAGTACCTAATAAATCATTATTTACTTGTGAAGAATGGATTCTCGTTAAAACGGAATCGCCTAAATTCCAAGTACCTTTCGTTAAAGCAATATGAATCTGTTTGTTGGTAGTTTGTTCGTAAGCTCTAAGGCGGAAAGTCCCAAAACGAGTTTCTATGTCGTAATCTTCTTTCTTGACAATCAGACTGTCATGTTGCATTCTGTAGGCTACAAGAGCTTCTATAGAAACCAATTTCAAATTGAATTTCTTAGCTACTTTTGCCAACTGAGGCAAACGGGCCATGGTACCGTCTTCATTCATTATTTCTACGATAACACCTGCCGATTTGAAACCTGCCAAACGAGCAAAGTCGATGGCTGCTTCGGTATGGCCGGTTCTTCTGAGGACACCACCTTGTTTTGCAATTAACGGGAATATATGTCCAGGTCTTGCTAAATCATGTGGTTTGGTATCCGTATGTGCTAATGACAATACCGTTTTGGCCCTGTCAGAGGCAGAAATGCCGGTGGTTACCCCATTACCTCTTAGATCGACGGAAACTGTAAAAGCAGTTTCCATTGGGTCGGTATTGTTCGTTACCATTACGTGTAGCCCTAATTCTTTACAACGGCTTTCCGTCAATGGTGCACAAATTAATCCGCGTCCGTGAGTTGCCATAAAGTTGATCATTTCGGGTGTTACTTTCTCGGCTGCCGCCAAAAAATCTCCTTCGTTTTCACGATCCTCGTCATCGACAACAATGATAATTTTCCCTTGTCGAATGTCTTCTATTGCTTCTTCAATCGTGTTAAGTTGTATTTTATTTGTGACCATGCTAATTTTTTATTTTTTGGATGGAAATAATTTTTTGAATATTTTTTGAATTGGAGCTAAAACAACCTCCATATTTATTAATCCGATGTCATTTGTTGCTCTGTAAGTCAACAGAATGGCTAATGGAGACAAAATAAAAGAAGACATCCATGAACCCATAAAAGGGGATATACCGTTTTCTTGAGCTATTTTTTTTCCAAAAGTGTTTATGAAATGATACGAAATGAATATTAGAACAGCAAAAATAATGGGTAGTCCAAGTCCGCCTTTCCTGATAATGGCGCCTAGAGGGGCTCCTATAAAAAACATCATAAAACAAGCGAATGCGATTACGAACTTATCGTAGAATGCCAGTAAATGATTGTTGATATTTTTCTGTTTGTTGTCTAGATTGACTTTTGTTGCGTCAATAGAATAGCCTGTGCTGGTAACATTACTGCTTGCTATTTTTAAGATTTCTGATTTTTGTTCAGTAGTGTATAATGACAATATGTTTGAAGGAAGTTTTTTATGAGCTTTTTTAAGTTGTTTGTCGGTATAAACATTATTTTGTGGTATTCCGGTCCTTAGATTTATGTTTTCAGAAAATGAAATGATTTCTGTTTTGAAATTTTTATCTAATGAATCGAGAGTATATTTCAATTCATTTACGGTCAACATAGTATTGGTGTTATCAATATTCTGATCGTCAATATCTACCTTGTTTAGTTGAGATAAGTCAATATTGATTGTGTATTTTTTGAAGGCGCTTTTTGCAAAGGGCAATTTATTGCGGTCTTCATATTTCTTGGGAACGAGGTCTTCATAATAATTACCATCATTTAGCACTAATTGCAGTATGCTTGATTCTTCACTGCTGATCAGTTCTCCATCTTTAGCTTTGATTACGGTCTTACTTCCGTCACCTATGTTAGATTTTTTATGAATGGTAATACCGGTTAATATATTGCCGTTAGCGCCCGATTTTTTATTCACTTTTATGTTGTAAAGTCCCACATCGCTAAACTGGCCTTCTGTTATGGCCATGGCTGGTTTGACCTGTGCAATATTTTTTCTAAAATTTATAAACTTATATTCCGCAAAGGGGATTACATTATTGGCAAAAAAGAAAGCCACTATGCTTAGCAACAATATAAATACAGTGAGACCCCTCATCGCTCTTTGTAAAGAGATACCAGAAGATTTCATGGCAGCAAACTCATAGTTTTCAGCTAGATTCCCGAAAGTCATTATTGATGCTAACAAAATGGATAGTGGTAATACCAAGGGGATTATTCGAGGCATCGAAAACAGTAAAAACTTGATTATTAATGACATATCCAGGTCTTTACCGGCTAGTTCGGCTATAAATAGCCAGACAGTCTGAAGTATGAATATAAAAAATAAGATTACAAATACAGTAGTAAATGTGATCAGGAATGTTTTTAATAAGTATTTGTCGAGAATTTTCACCTAATAATTTAATCTAATTTATTGATGTAGTAATTTGGATATTTACTCTCGGCAAAGGTAAATTGATTTTTTGACAAAGGCTGATTGGTTTTAAAAGAATTAACGGTTAAAGTGGTTTTTGTTCCTTTTTTTCCCATTTCTATTAAGTTGTAGATGTGCTTGGTTTGCACATCAATACCTAAGAGAATTTCTTTTCTTTGATCTTTGGCATTGGTTGGAATCAATTTAATATATTGTATTTTTCTTCCTCTTACGTCTTGCAGAATATCCATTGAATATTTGTATCCGCTATTGAAAAACGTTAACATTTTTGATGGGGTAATTGCGTTGTCGTCTTTTTCGTTTAGGCGTGATATTGATATTTCTTCATCTTCTGGCACGATGGTATAGGTTTTCTTGCCATCAAAAATTTTTGTGATTCCCATAAAATTTAAGACATATTGGTCATCCTTCATAGTAACATTTCCTTTACTGTCTTGGTTGATGTTTTCCTTTGCGTTGTTCAAAGAGTATTTAAAATCGATTACTATATTGTTATAGCTTCGTACTTTTGAAGTTACCTGATCTAAAAGTGCTTTTGCCTTTTTATCTTGTGCTTGTGTCGAAAAGTTAAAAAGAAGAATAAAGCTAATTAGAATTAATTTTTTCATATTATAAATTGTTTTGTTCATTTTTAAAAAATTGATCAAGAGAACTCATGTCTTGGATGTTTACGCCACGTGCTTTGCTTCCTTCAAAAGGTCCTACAATTCCGGCTGCTTCAAGTTGGTCAATTAGTCGACCAGCTCTGTTGTAACCTAATTTTAGTTTTCTTTGTAACAATGATGCTGAACCTTGTTGTGCGTTAACAATTACCTCAGCTGCTTCTCTAAACAAAGTATCTCTTTCGGATATATCTGTATCAAGAGTAGTGCCACTTTCTTCTCCCACAAACTCGGGAAGCACGTACGCAGTTTCATATGCTTTTTGAGAACCGATAAAATCAGTAATCTTTTCAACTTCTGGAGTATCTATAAAAGCACATTGTACACGCACTACATCATTACCATTGGTATATAGCATATCACCGCGTCCTATTAATTGGTCGGCGCCTGCGGTATCCAAAATAGTTCGAGAATCAATTTTTGAGGTTACCCTAAAGGCTATTCTAGCAGGGAAGTTGGCTTTGATTAAACCTGTAATCACGTTGACTGAAGGTCTTTGTGTCGCAATTATCAAATGTATTCCTATGGCACGTGCCAATTGGGCTAAGCGCGCTATGGGAACTTCCACTTCTTTACCAGCGGTCATAATCAAATCTGCAAACTCATCAACAACCAACACTATGTAAGGCAAGAATCGGTGTCCATTGTCCGGATTCAGTTTGCGAGCTTTAAACTTGTCGTTGTATTCTTTTATGTTTCGCACCATCGCATCTTTCAACAACGAGTAACGGTTGTCCATTTCAATGCATAACGAATTTAAGGTATTTACCACCTTGGCATTATCAGTAAGAATCGCATCCTCTGAATCAGGAAGTTTGGCTAAATAATGTCTTTCAATTTTATTGAAAAGTGTCAGTTCTACCTTTTTAGGATCAACCAGAACAAATTTAACCTCTGCAGGGTGTTTCTTGTAAAGTAAAGAAGTTAAAACCGCGTTTAGACCAACAGATTTCCCCTGACCGGTAGCTCCAGCCATCAACAAATGGGGCATTTTAGCTAGATCGACAACAAAGGTTTCATTCGAAATTGTTTTCCCCAAAGCGATCGGCAGTTCCATTTCAGCTTCTTGAAACTTGGCTGACCCGATAACACTTTTCATAGAAACCATCGAAGGGTTCTTATTGGGAACCTCGATTCCGATTGTTCCTTTTCCTGGAATAGGGGCGATGATACGGATCCCTAATGCCGAAAGCGAAAGGGCTATATCATCCTCAAGATTCTTGATTTTAGAAATGCGTATTCCCGCTTCAGGGACAATTTCATATAAGGTTACGGATGGTCCAACAGTCGCTTTAATTTGTGCAATTTCAATTTTATAGTTCCGAAGGGTATCAACAATCCTATTTTTATTTTCTTCGAGTTCTTCTTGGTTGATCGTAATACCACCGGTAGAATAGTCTTTCAGTAAATCAATTGTGGGGTATTTGTAATTGGATAAATCCAAAGTAGGATCAAATAGCCCAAAATCAGCAACGAGTCTAGATGCTAAATTCTCTTCAATAATCTCCTCTTCTGGCGCAGTTTGAATCACAAAATTATCTGCAGCATTAGAGTTGTTAACATCAGATGTAACTTGATTATCAGTTGGTTTGGGGCTTGGAGTCAGGTTGATTTCTGATGATTTTGAAATGGTAGGCTTCAACAATTCCCTGTCAACTTCAAATTGGGAAGTTTTTGGCTTTAAAATAATATCTTCGAGTTCTTTTTCTTCGGTTATTGCAAATTCCTCTAAATTGTAGGAAGCTTGGCTTTTTCCGCTTTTATTTGAATCCAGATCTGATTTGATTTCATTTTTGGTATTTTCGAAAAAAGATTGGATTCTTTCCGGAGATAGTTTGATTTTAAACATCAGATAGACAATGAGTCCAAAAAGCAGTACCAGTAAAGTTCCTGTTTTTCCGATATAATCCTGCAATAGCAAATTCAGTTCATAACCTACAGTACCACCTAACTCTGGTAATGAGGTAGAAAAAAATCCGAATAAAACAGATATGATTATTAAAGCGAATAAATCCCAGAACCAGATGCCTTTTAGTTTTTTTGAAGAAACTCCCAGAATAAGAAAGAGTCCCGTCAAGAAGAACAATCGCACAAAAAGGAAAGAAGCTATTCCAAAGCCTTTGTAAACGATGATTTCCGCCAGAAAGGCCCCAAACTTGCCTAACCAGTTTTGAACGGTTTCGGTTCTATCGGTCAATTCGGCAACGGCGCTTTGATCAGCTTGTCCGTGAATGTAAAAGGAGATAAACGCAACCAATAAAGCGACGGAAAATAAGATAAGAAGACTCCCCAAAACAATTTTATGCTGTTTTGTTATTTCCCAAGATTTCTCTGCTTTAGTTTTAGAATTTGTTTTCTTGTCTAAAGGTTCCTTTTTTATTGTTTTCGCCATTCTTGATTGTGCTAATTACCTATGAAAGTTTTGGAATGTAAATGATTAAGCCTATAATTACTGCAGTTATAGCGGCAAAAAGAACTGCTCCCGCGGCAATATCTTTTATAAAGCCAATTTTTTCATCGTAATTGGGATGAATAAAATCGGCTATTTTTTCTACAGCGGTGTTCAGTCCTTCAATGCTTATTACTAAGCCAATAGCCATCGTTTGAAAAAGCCACTCAGTGGTAGTAATTCCAAAATAGAAACCACCAATGGTCAACAAAATTCCAATTGAAAATTGCACCATTATGCTGTGTTCAGTAGTGATTAATTTTACAGCTCCTTTAAAAGCGAAGGATACACTTTTTAATCTTCCCGTAAAAAAAGCATTATCTTTTTGAAATCCCATTAATTTGCTGTTATAATGCAGCTAATGCAGCTTCATAATTTGGTTCATCTGCAATTTCTGCCACCTGCTCTACATAGGTAATTGTTCCGTTCGCATCTGCTACAATAAGCACTCTTGAATGTAATCCGGCCAAGGGACCATCGACGATTTCCAAACCATTTGTTTTCCCGAAGTCTCCTTCTTGAAAATCGGATAAGTTAACTACGTTTTCAAGTCCTTCAGCACCGCAAAAGCGCTTTTGTGCAAAAGGTAAATCTCTTGAAATGCATAATACTGCGGTGTTATCCAAATTCACGGCACTTTCATTAAATTTTCTAACGGATGCAGCGCAAGTTCCAGTGTCAACACTTGGAAATATGTTTAAGATTAATTTCTTACCCGCAAAATTGCTTAGTGAAGCAATGGAAAGGTCGTTTTGTACCAGTTTAAAGTCAGCCAGTTGAGAACCTAATTTTGGTAATTCACCTGATGTATTTATTGGATTTCCTCCTAATGTTATTGAAGCCATAATTTGTTTTTTTTGTTGAAGTTCAAAAGTATGAAAATTATTTAAGATTTAGTCCTGAAAGTTCTGTATAAGTTGGATACTTTAGAACTGGCCTCAAACTATTGCAAACCAACTCACTTTTAATTAATCCGTTTTAGACGCAAAAAAAAACGCAGCTATTTCTAAGTGCGTTTATTCTAGAACTGTAATATAAGTTATTTTTTATTTGTCGATGGAACTCAAAACACGTTTCATAAAAGTATTTAGCGCTTCTTTCTTATCTGTTCCGTTTTTGACCATTTTATGTACCTCTAATGCGCCGTACATATTAGAAATTAATTCTCCTATAACATCTAATTCTTCATCTTTTAATGAAGGAATTTCAGTCATCGCCTCCAGAACATCTATTGTTTCAATGATGTAATCTTGGTCGTTTTCTTCTATGAATTGCGTTAAGTGTTTAATTACTGGTAATTTCATGTTTTTTTAGTTTAAAGTTTTAAAAGTTTAAGGTTTTTAGCTGCTTGGGCATGTTGCTTTTAGTTTAAAATTAAACTTGTTGGCAAACTCGGTCAACATTAAACTTGAAATAAGAAAATTAAATAATTTCACTCACTAATTCAATTAGAACTTCTTGCTTGTTTGTTTGCGTCTCATTTACCAATTTTCCATTCACAAAAGTGGCAAAAGTAGGTAGGTTACTTACATTCGCCAATTTTCTTGATTCTGGAGAGTTTTCAGCATCAATAAGTACAAAAGCAATTGTTTCGTTATCTGAAGCCAATCTTTTAAATTTTGGTTTCATTATTCTACAGTTTCCGCACCAAGATGCTGAAAATTGGACAACTACCTTATCATTCTGTGATATTAAATCACCTAAAGTATCTTCGGTTAAATCTATTAACATTTGTTTTTGTTTTTTTTGGTTGCAAAGGTTCAGGGGAACAAAATTGCAAAGGTTTTTAAAAAGGGTTAAAGAGATAAAGTTGCGAAGAAATTGACAAAAAAGACTTAATTTTCAAAATTAAAAATCTGAAGCTAAATGCCTTTGCAACTTTTATACTCTAAGAAATTAGTTTAAACTTAAGTATTCAGCTGTACTTTTTCTGTCTGCACTCATTGCTTCTTTTCCTGCTTCCCAGTTTGCAGGACATACTTCTCCTTTTTCTTGAATATGAGTATAAGCATCAACCATACGTAAGTATTCGTTCACGTTACGTCCTAATGGCATATCGTTAACACTTTCGTGGAAAATCTTCCCGGTTTCATCAATCAAATAAGTAGCTCTGAAAGTAACGTTAGATCCTTCAATTATAATTGAATCCGTTTCTTCGCTATATTCAGTTGAATCAACATCAAGAATTCCTAAGATGTTTGATAAGTTTCTGTTAGTGTCAGCAAGGATAGGGTAAGTAACGCCTTCGATACCACCATTGTTTTTTGCAGTATTTAACCAAGCAAAGTGAACTTCATTTGTATCACAAGAAGCGCCAATAACTATTGTATTTCTTTTTTCAAATTCAGGTAATGCAGCTTGAAAAGCGTGAAGTTCTGTAGGACAAACGAAGGTAAAGTCTTTTGGATACCAAAACAAAAGAACTTTTTTGTTGTTTTTTGTAGCTTCTTCAAAAATGTTAATTTTCATGTTGTCTCCCATTTCTGAGATCGCGTCAACTGCAATACTTGGGAATTTTTTTCCTACTAATGACATAATAATTTTATTTAATGTTTGTTTATCAATTACGCTGCAAAGTTAAACAATAAGAGAGGCTATTTTATCTCATTTTCAATTATAAATTTTTATCTAATTATAAGTTTTAATTATTGATATAAAACAAAAAACTATAACCTAAATGAAGTCATGGTTTTACATTATGGTTTATTTTATTTATGTGGTTTCTTACTATTCTTTATCTGTAACTAATTGTCTTATTTTAACGTTGAATGCTGCGAAGATTAACGTCATAAAAGGACTCATAAGGTTAAAAAAGGCGTAAGGTAAATAATCAATTGTTGAAACTCCTAATGTGCCTGATTGATAGGCACCGCAAGTATTCCATGGAATCAATACAGAAGTTACCGTTCCCGCGTCTTCTAATGTTCTACTTAAATTTTCGGGAGCAAGACCCTTGTCTTCGTAGGCTTTAGCAAACATTTTACCAGGAACCACAATTGCTAAGTATTGATCTGAAGCAGTAATATTTAAAGCCATACAGCTTCCCACTGTTGAAGCAAACAATCCAAAAGTGGTATGTGCCATTTTTAAAAGAGTCTGGCTTATTCTGGATAAAGCTCCAATTGCATCCATAATTCCTCCGAAAACCATTGCACAAATAATTAGCCAAATAGTTCCTAGCATTTTTTGCATTCCGCCAGAGGTAAATAAATCAGCAAGTGTTTTGTTTTCGGTTTGTATAACTACTTTACCAGTAATTGCATCCATCACAGCTTTATAACCAGATTCAAATGTCATTTGTTCTACACCAGCAATTTGATTGATTATTTGTGGTTGAAATATGATCGAAAAAATTGCAGCTAGTAATGTACCCACCAAAAGTGCAATTAAGGGTTCGGTTTTTTTGATGATTAAGCCTATTACGATTACAGGTACCAAAAATAACCATGGCGAAATCGTGAATGAAGCTTCAATATCAGATAAAAGACTAGCAATATCTACATTTCCATTTATTTCAACGGATAAGCCTAAACATATGAATATAATCAGAGTGATAAGGTAAGTTGGTATCGTCGTTAAGGTCATATATCTGATGTGAGTAAACAAATCGGTACCGGCCATAGCAGGGGCAAGATTCGTCGTGTCTGACATCGGAGATAATTTGTCTCCGAAATAGGCTCCAGAAATAACTGCTCCGGCTACCATTCCTAAATCGAAGCCCAGTGCTCCCCCAACACCTATTAAGGCAATCCCCACGGTGGCACTTGTTGTCCAAGAACTCCCTGTGGCGATAGAAATTATCGAACAGATAATCAAAGTGGCTGGTAAAAATATCGCAGGACTTAAAATCTGCAATCCGTAATAGATCATCGAAGGAATTATTCCGCTCACTAACCAGGTTCCCGCCAATGCGCCAACCATTAGTAATATAAGTATTGCGCCTACCGTTGATTTAATGTTTTCGGCTACTTCTTCCATCATTTTAGTGAAACTGACTTTATTGAAAAAACCGACAATTGCTGCAACAGCGGCACCTAACAATAGAACAAATTGATTACTGCCGCTCAAAGCCTCATCTCCATAAACGGCAACGTTGTAACCTAACATAGCTATAAGTGCCACGACGGGAATCAAAGCTTCTGTTATCGATAATTCTTTGTTTCTCTTTATATTGGTGTCCATGCTATATCGTTTGAGATCGCAATATAGATAAAAAACTGGCTAAAAGCCTAAAGTGATATTTTAGAGATTAATTATTGTCAGCTGCTGTTTTGAAAAATAATATCAGTTTATAATGTAGCCTTTTGAAGCTTAGGATTTGATTTTGAGTTGGTTTCAATTTAAGTTGTAATGGTTTTCCCTTTACTAAAGCAAAATCATTCTTAAACAATAGGAGAAAAGGTTTTTTTAAATACTGCTAAATTCCATTTAAATGAACTGGTAAACTCCCTTCACATAAAGTATTGTTTAGTAATTGCGCCGCAGCATTCTCTTGAAATTCAATAAAATCTTGATAGACTTGAACAATTCCGGCAGCTAACTTTAAATTAGGTAAGGCCTGTAATGCATATGGGTTTCCAAAAACATAGAGCACACATTTTTTTGCTTGTAATAAACAATCTAATACTTCTAAAACTTCGGGCATAAGTTCAAAATTATTCGTAGGTTTTACTTTCGGAACGTATAAAGCAATTAATACAGTATCAAATAAACTAAGGTTTTGTTCTATCGAAGTCACGGTTTGTTTTGCTATTATGTCAACAGAAAATAATGGTGCCTCTAATGCAGCTGTTAGAGAATTAAAAAATGGATTATCTATACTTTTGTGAAGGCTCAGTAGTGCCAATTTTCCTTTGTTGCAGGACTCAAAAATCATAGCACTATTGCCAGTATCTTTAATCATCGTTATGCTACTCTGCGCTAATTTCATGTTCAGAAGTGATGTCATTTCAAAATCCAGATCTACCTGATTAGTTTGATGGTTGTCCAGTATATTTGCCTTCTTTTTGCACTTCATCAAGCGGGAGTAACTGGCTTCAATGCGCAGTGGACTCGCATTTTTTAAAATTTCCTGTATGCCTTCGCGCACATTTTCCGCAAAGCACAATACGTCATTACCAGCATTGAAAGCTTCCCATTCCAACTCTCCTTTTTTGTCGAACAGTTGGGAAACACTATGCATATTCAGCGCATCTGAAATCACTAGACCGTCATATCCTAATCGCTTTCGCAAAAGGTCTTCAATTACGGATTTTGATAAGGTAGCCGAGGTGTCTTTTCCTTCATTTAAAGCTGGAACTGCTAGATGTCCTATCATTATGGAGTCGACATTGTTTTCAATTCCTTTGATGAAGGGATACAATTCGTTTTCTAATAGTTGTTCCAGATTTTCTTCTAAAACGGGCAAACCCAAATGGGAGTCCACATTAGTATTCCCGTGACCGGGAAAATGTTTTAAGCAGCCCAAAACTCCCACATCACTCATTCCTCTTAAATATTCGAGGGCAAATCGGGCTACTTTTTCCTTGTTTTCACCAAAAGAACGATATCCGATAACTGGATTATTAGGGTTATTGTTGATGTCGGCCAATGGTGCTAAATTATAATTAATCCCTGCTGATTTTAGGTCTAAGCCTATTTGTCTTCCAAGTTCGTAAACTAAATGGGATTCGCTGTCCGGTAGAGCCCCCAGCGTAACCGCATACGGATATTGGGGTGTTTTTTCTACACGCATTGCCAGTCCCCACTCGGCATCAATACTCATTAACAAAGGAATGGATGCACAATTTTGATATCGCACAATCAGGTCTTTCAGTTGGTGATAGCTATTATCATTAAAAATAACATTCTTTTTGGTTTCATAATTCGCTGCCGCACTGGCTCTGCTATGAAAAAACGTAAGACCGCCAATGTTATAATCTCTAATGAGTTGTTCCATTGCCTGAATATTTTCTTCAGTATCGTTTATGAAAACGGCTGGAAAAAAGAATTGACCTATTTTTTGTTCTAATGTCATTTTATTCGATTTTGTAGCTAATGGAACGCGGATGAAGCGGATTTAATCCGTAAAGATGCGGAAAAGTACTGGTTTTTAAAATCTTTGAATATATATTGTTTTTAAATCTTCGCATCCGTGTCAAAAGAAAAATACATTTTTATATTGTGCGCAAACAATTTAAAATCAGTTTCATCTGCGTTTTCGTGATAGCGAATCCGTGTCATTCTCGTTCCTTTATGTTGTTTTTTTTGTCGCAGTTTCACTGACTAAACTATGCTATGATAAATATCAACCTCAAGAATACAGATTTAAAATTAATATAGCGTTGCGGTTGCTTCCATTTTTTTTACACAGATTTTAAAAAAATAAGTGACTTGGTAGCTAAATTAAATATTTAGTTTTATTAAATGGCACAATTACTTTTTTTCTGATTTTTTTCCAAATTCTTTCGGGAATATCAGGAACCGTGATAGTATCAACCCAGGGATAGTAGCAACAAATACCCAAACAAAGAAGTTTCCGTAACCTAAGTACTCCTGAATAAAGCCGCTTAGCATTCCCGGGAGCATCATTCCTAAAGCCATAAATCCGGTGGCAATGGAATAATGGGAGGTCTTTGACTCGCCATCAGCAATATAAATTAAATACATCATAAAGGCGGCAAAACCAAAACCATAGCCAAATTGTTCCGCAATAACGGTCGCGTATACATAATAAACTGATTCAGGATGAAAATGAGAAAGTAATATGAATCCAACAATGGGTAAGTGCATAGCCAGAATCATTGGTAACATCCATTTTCCTAATCCGTCTCGAGATATTACAATTCCCCCAATGATTCCTCCTATCGTTAATGAAATTACACCAAAGGTACCGTAAATTACCCCGACATCCTGGGTGGTCAAACCCATTCCTCCAACATCTTGATTATCGATCAGAAAAGGAGTAAGCATTTTTAAGAGCTGGGATTCACCCAACCTGAACAATAAGATAAATGTCAGAGCCAGCCCAATCTGTTTCTTTTGGAAAAAAACTAGAGAAAACAGCCCCAAAGCTCACTTTTGGGCCCGATTCTGTTTGTTTGTTGGTAATTTTTGTTTCCGTCCTTGGGGTAGAAAAGTAATTGTAGACCGTCAGCACTGCCATTATGAAGCCAACAATGATCATAGTATAGGACCATGCTTTCTGTTTGTCACCATATTCTTGTTCCAAATAACCACCTATGATTACAATTAAACCATTTCCGGTAAGCATGGAAAGGCGATAGAAGGTACTGCGTATTCCCAGAAAAAAAGATTGTTGTTCTTTCTCTAAGGCCAACATATAAAAACCGTCACTCGCAACATCATTGGAGGCCGATGCAAAAGCGGCAACCCAAAAGACAGCTAAACTTATAATAAAAAAGTTGTTCATCGGAATGCTTAACCCTACTACCAAAAAGGCAATCGAAATTACGAACTGCATAGCTAAAAACCACTTTCTTTTGGTCGAATATAGATCAATAAAAGGGCTCCACAAGGGTTTAATCACCCAAGGAAGATACAATAAGCTAGTATAAACACCAATATCTTCATTGTTGACTCCAAGACTTTTGTACATGATTACCGAAACTGAAATGATAATAGCGTAAGGTAGGCCCGAGGCAAAGTTTAAAAATGGTATCCAGTACCAGGGTCTATTGTCTGTTTCCATTATTTAAAAAACTTTGGGGTGTTTTGGTTTCTGCTGTCGTTTGTAATAAAGTAGCTTCACTTTCATTGCCGTAGAAATCGATAAATGAAAGAGCGTAGTTGGTGTTTTTTTCTGAATTATTATTTTTGATAACGATAGAAATCTTGCCGTTTTTTTCATTGAAAGCTATCTTGTCAATAATTTGGCTTGGGTCATTTACGTTCATTTTTGCGGAATTTTTGGCGGCATAGACCAAAACGTAGCGGACCTTGCTTTTTATAGGGTAGTTGATGGCGTAGGTTGTAGAATCATTGCTATTAGAAACTTTGTAAACTGTAGGTACATCCATTACTATTTTTCTAAAATTGGGAACCACAGTAGGAAGTGCCGGATACTTGTATTGGTTTTCCAGAAGCAATTCAGTGACGGCTTTGTTTCTGTTGAACAATGATTTAGCACTGAAAAATGCGTTTCCTCCAATGTTGTTGTAGGATCGGGTTATGTCAATCTGGTTTGGTATTTCAGAAGGAATATGCCACTTTTTGTCAGAGTCGGTATTGATTTTATAGCTACCGTTTCCGATATAGACTGCAGTATTTATTGAGTTTTCAGCCCACCATTTTAATAGCTTTGTGTACGAAGCGGTGCGATGATCCATACTCCAGTACAATTGGGGCAGTATATAGTCAACCCAACTGTGTTCCATCCAGGCCATTGGATCGGCAAACAAATCATCGTAATTGGTTTGGCCAGAATTGGTATCAGAGCCTTTTGGATCTACGGATTTGTTACGCCAAACCCCAAACGGGCTAATGCCAAATTGAACCCATGGCTTGATTTTTTTTATAGAATAGGAGCAATATTTTACAAAATTATTGACATTTAGACGTCTCCAGTCAGCCAGACCCATTCCGTCACTAAATTTCTTGAAAGATTCTGAATCATCAAACTCTTCTCCTTTTATTTTGTAGGGATAGAAATAATCATCAAAATGGATCGCATCAATATCATAATTTTTTACCACCTCGTCAACGACCGCTATCAAATGCGTTTGAACCTCAGTCAAAGCCGGGTTGTAGTAATACTTCCCGCCATATTTAATCATCCATTCGGGATGCTTGTAGAAATCATGTGTTGGACTTAAAACGGCTGTGTTTAAATCCATCGTGGCCCGATACGGGTTTAACCAAGCATGAAATTCAAAACCTCTGGCATGAGTTTCTGTAATCATCCATTCCAATGGGTCATAATACGGACTCGGAGCCTGTCCTTCTTTTCCCGTTAAGTACTTGGACCATGGAGCCAGTTGCGAAGGGTAGAAAGCATCTCCTACACTTCTGATTTGGACAATCACGGCATTATAGTTTAGTTTTTTGTAGGTATCTAAAATTTCAATGAAATCCGCTTTCTGCTTTTCAATGGGATCAGTGCCCGCTTTTGGCCAGTCGATATTCACAACTGTGGCAATCCACACAGCTCTGAATTCACTTTTTGGATGCATAGCGTTTTCTTGTGCCGTCAAAATACAAAACGGCAATAAAAAAATTGAAAGTAGTAGTACTATGGATTTGTTTCGGTTCATTATTGTTGCATTTTTATAGAATTCAAAAATAGTTTTTTTAGCGAAGTTTAAAAGACAAAATAGTATTAATCTTCTTCTATGCTTTATAATTATAATTTTTTTGCCGAATATGTTGAGAAACGTTACCTACTAAAATTCAAAGACGTTAAAAAAGACTCTGCTTTTTTGTGATACTTTCTTGTTTCAATTATGAAATAGTGATGTACTATATAATTATATTTGTCAAATGATACTGTAAGCCAGTTTTTCTAAATACACTCAATAATATTTTATTACCCATGCCCAACTCTGATCAATTAAAGCAGTTATCCGAATCATTAGAAGGAACACTTTTATACGATGATCTTCATAAGACCCTCTATGCGACAGATGCTTCTGCATACCGGATAATGCCTTTAGCAGTAGCGTTGCCCAAAACGAATCAGGATATTGTAAAGTTGGTCCATTTTGCCGAAAAGCACAAAACTTCGCTGACCCCGAGAACAGCAGGAACGTCCTTAGCGGGTCAAACTGTGGGGGATGGAATCATAGTCGATGTGTCTAAACATTTTACAAATATTGTCTCCTTTAATAAAGAAGAAAGCACAATTACGGTTCAGCCGGGAGTAATTCGGGATGAGTTGAACCTCTATTTAAAGCCCTATGGTTTGTTTTTTGGCCCCAATACCTCGACTTCTAGCCGCTGCATGATAGGCGGTATGGTAGGAAATAATTCATCCGGAACTACGTCCATACGCTACGGAGTTACTAGAGATAAAATTGTGGAGATAAAAGCCGTTTTGAGTGACGGCTCCCAAGTTGTTTTTGGGGAATTGACTTCGACTGAATTTGTTGAAAAGACAAAAGGAGATAGCTTAGAAAGTTCTATTTACAGGAAACTATACGAAGAACTTTCAGTGTTAGCTACCCAAGAAGAAATTAAAAAAGAATTTCCAAAACCTGAAATCCACCGCAGAAACACCGGTTATGCAGTCGATACTTTATTAAAATCAGATTTGTTTTCAGGAAATGAACTTACAATAAATGTGGGGAAATTACTTTGTGGAAGTGAGGGTACTTTGGCTTTTACGACTGAAGTTACTCTCAAAGTGGATGATTTGCCGCCCACAAATAATGTGATGGTAGTAGCCCATTTTCATAGTATCCAAGAAAGTTTGGAAGCGGTAATTACCGCAATGAAACATCATTTGTACACTTGTGAAATGATGGATGATACCATTTTGAATTGTACAAAAACCAACAGAGAACAAGCTAAAAACCGATTCTTTATTCAAGGTGATCCCAAGGCTGTACTTATGATGGAAGTCGCTTCATACCTAAGTATGGAAGATGCTGAAAAGCAAGCGAATGCTTTGATAGCCGATCTCGAAAACAATAATTTTGGCTATGCGCGACCTAAAATATATGGTACAGACATTGATAAAATAAATGAATTGCGCAGAGCAGGTCTCGGTCTCTTGGGCAGTATTGTGGGCGATGACAAGGCAGCCGATTCTATAGAAGATACGGCGGTTGAATTGAGTGATTTACCCCATTATATTGCCGACTTTTCTGCTATGATGAAAAAACACGGTCAGGATGCTATTTATTATGCGCACGCTGGAGCCGGAGAAATCCATTTGCGACCTATTTTGAACCTAAAAACAAAAGAGGGATTATATCAATTTAGGGCTATTGCTACCGAAGTGGCCGTTTTGGTAAAAAAATATAGAGGTTCCCTAAGCGGAGAACATGGTGATGGTATAGTTCGTGGAGAATTCTTGCCTTTTATGATTGGAGACAAAAACTACGAATTGTTGAAGCGCATTAAGTTAGCTTTCGATCCACATTCAGTTTTGAATATGGGAAAAATTGTGAATGCTTTAAAAATGGATGAAAATCTTCGTTTTGAAGCGGGAAGAGTCGAACCAGATATTAAAACCATTCAGGACTTTTCAGATAGTTTAGGGGTTTTACGCGCAGCCGAAAAATGCAATGGCTCTGGTGATTGTAGAAAACCAGCATCGGCAGGTGGTACTATGTGTCCTAGTTATAGAGCCACTCGAAACGAGAAAGATACAACCCGCGCCCGCGCCAATGCACTAAGAGAATTTTTGACTCATTCTGAAAAAGAAAACAAATTCGACCATAAAGAGCTATATGAAGTTTTCGAACTCTGTATTAGCTGTAAAGCCTGCGCTAGCGAATGCCCGAGCAATGTGGATGTGGCTGCTTTAAAATCGGAGTTTTTATACCAATACCAAAAAGTGAACGGTTTTTCGCTACGGAATAAAATCTTTGCTCATAATGCCAAACTAAATAAACTGGGTAGTATATTTCCAGAAATTACAAATTTTATTGTAAATAAATCTTTTGTCAAGAGAGCAATGGGTATAGCCTCAAAACGAGAAGTTCCTCTATTAGCTTCCAAGTCATTTAGAAAATGGCATGAAGCGAATAAGCCCCAATCTGAAAAACGAGACTTCCCCAATGGAAAAGTATATTTGTTTTGTGATGAATTTACTAATTATTATGATGTTCAAGTCGGAATTGATGCTTTCGAATTGCTTACCGTATTGGGTTACGAAGTAGTTGTTGTTAAACATGAAGAAAGCGGAAGAGCTTTCATATCCAAAGGTTTTCTTGAAGAAGCGAAAGCAATTGCCAATATCAATGTTGGGATCTTTTCTTCCATTATCTCGAATGATACTCCGTTGATTGGAATAGAACCGTCGGCAATCCTGACTTTTAGGGATGAATACCTTCGTTTAGCAGATGATAAAGAAAGTGCCGAAGGATTGGCTAAAAATGTGTTTTCGGTGGAAGAGTTTTTCAAAAATGAAATTGCTACCAACAAGATCCATTCGGGACAATTTTCTGATGCAGAAATGCAAATAAAAATTCATGGACATTGTCATCAAAAATCATTAAGTTCTGTTGAGGCGACTTTTGCGATGCTAAATCTACCTACAAACAATAAAGTGACTATCTATAATTCGGGTTGTTGCGGAATGGCAGGCTCTTTTGGTTATGAAACGGAACATTACGAAATCAGTATGCAAATGGGCGAGGACACTCTTTTTCCAAAAATTAGGACAACAGATGAAGCTGCTCTCATCTCAGCAGCAGGAACAAGCTGTCGCCATCAAATTTTTGATGGTACAAGCAGAAAAGCACAACATCCAGTAACTATTTTGAGAAATTGTTTGAAATAATAGAGTTTTAAAGAAAGTATGTAAACATAGATTTAAAATGGGTACCACTTATTTTTCGGGTGTAATTTTAATTGTATTTTTTTACTTACGGGCCTGTTTTTTAATTTTTGTAGATACGATTTCTCTCTGCTCAGTTTTGGTTCTATGAACCACAAATTTTCACTAATTCTAATGGTTTTTTGATATGTATAAACTTGCTTAATCTGTGTTTAGTTTTAGCACTAGCTCGTGGATGCTATCTAAGCTAGTTCACTTTTAAAATTTACTTTGCAAACAGTTTAAAATCAGCTGCTTGAATTTAATAGCCAAAATAATTTAAATTTTGTACCGCATATCCATAAATTGAAATTGTTTTATACATTTGATTTTTAAATAAAGCTTACATTTTATGTAAGATAGTGGCATATTATTTACGGTATATTAACCTTTGAAGTGAAAATTTTGAATATGGCATTTTCAAGTTTGTTTAGAAAAAAAACGGTGCAGGACATCTTAGCACAGGTCGAAAAGAATAATACCGACGGGCATAATACATTAGGACGACATCTTAAAGCGAGAGATTTGGCCGCTTTTGGTATTGCAGCTATTATTGGTGCCGGTATTTTTAGTACGATTGGTAAAGCTAGTTTTGATGGAGGTCCCGCTGTTATATTTTTGTTCTTGTTTACTGCTATTGCCTGCAGTTTTGCGGCTTTTGCATATGCTGAATTTGCATCGATGGTTCCAGTGTCAGGCAGTGCTTATACTTATTCCTACGTTGCCTTTGGGGAATTGATAGCTTGGATTATTGGTTGGGCTTTGATAATGGAGTATGCCGTCGGAAATATAACAGTGGCTATCTCTTGGAGCGATTATTTTACGAGTTTGATGGAGAATATCATTAACGCCCTAAATCATACGTATCATTGGCATCTTGAAGTATTGGCTGATTGGGTTCAAATGGATTATTTAACGGCTTCTAACGGCTTTAAAGATGCTACATCTCTTATGCAAGGCGGGAAGTCTTTTGAAAATTTAAATACGGGTCTACAGATGGCCTATAATGCATGGACGACTTCGCCAACAATTGGTTCTTTTCATATCGTCGCTGATTTGCCAGCATTGTTTATAATCGTATTAATCACTGCCTTGGTGTATCGTGGGATGAAAGAATCACGTAATGCCAGTAATATTATGGTAGTGGTGAAACTGTTTATTATTGTTTTGGTTATAGCGGTAGGTGTTTTCTACATTGATTTTGACAACTGGACTCCTTTTGCACCTAATGGTGTCAGTGGAGTATTGAAAGGAGTTTCGGCCGTATTCTTTGCTTATATTGGTTTTGATGCCATTTCGACGACGGCGGAAGAATGCGAGAACCCACAAAGAGATTTACCAAGAGGTATGATGTACGCTATTATCATTTGTACCGTCTTGTACATTATTATAGCTCTGGTTCTTACAGGAATGGTTAATTATTCAGATTTGAATGTTGGCGATCCATTACTTTATGTCTTTGAAAAATTAGATTTAAAAATCATGTCTGCTATAATTGGTGTTAGCGCCGTAATCGCTATGGCTAGTGTTTTATTAGTTTTCCAAATGGGACAACCACGGATCTGGATGAGTATGAGTCGCGACGGTTTGTTGCCGAAAAAGTTCTCAAGAGTGCATCCAAAATACAAAACACCCTCATACGCTACAGTTGTTACTGGTTTTGTTGTTGCTATTCCCGCATTGTTTTTGAACCTAACCATGGTGACTGATTTATGCAGCATAGGCACTTTATTTGCTTTCGTATTGGTTTGTGCTGGAGTATTAGTATTGCAAAACAAGACCGATATCCCGAGGGGGAAATTCAAGACACCTTATGTAAACTCAAAATACGTTATTCCGTTGATGTTGGCCGCGGGTATATTTTATGCTTTCAATTATAACCATAAAGGATCAATGGATTTTATTACGAATGCGACCCAAATAAATAATGCGACAGATATTATTACTTCATTAGATAAGCAAGAATCAAAAAAAGCATTCGATTATTTAGTTGGTATTGAAGCTAAAAACAAGACAAATGAAACTGCAGATTTGGAGAATTTATTGAGTCAATACCAGAAAGATGATGCAAAATACGCCTCGGTTGTGGCTGGTTTGCCAATTGATAATAGTCTTAAATACGAAAGTGGTTTAGGCCTTTTCAAACACAAGATACCTATGTGGATTTTTCTGATCTCTTTGATTGCATTGACTATTTGGTCATTTCGTGACAACCTTTCTTTAATTCCGTTGTTGGGATTGGTGAGTTGTTTGTATATGATGGCTGAATTGAGCGTTTGGAACTGGATTTATTTTACGCTTTGGTTACTTATTGGTTTGACAATTTATTTTGGCTTCAGTCGAAAAAATAGTAAACTGAGTCATATCTAGGTTTCAAAAATTTAGATAATATATTAGTTTAACTTAACCTAGCTTGTTATTTAAAAAAGATACTACAAATTTTTATTTTCTGTAGAAAATAAAAAACCCGACTAAGATTACTCTCAAACGGATTTTAATCACATTAAAAACTAAAAAAAAAAGTTATAGAATTGAAAGCTCTTGCATGCAAGCTTTCATCATTTCGTATGTTCTGTTGATATCGTTATCTAGTCCTATTGAAAAACGAATTAAACCATCCGTTAATCCCATTTCAGCTTGCTCTTCTGCAGGAATTTCACTAGAAGTAGAAGTTCCCGGGGCACTAAACAAAGTCTTATAAAATCCTAAACTTACTGCCAAGTATCCCAAATTACGGGACTGCATCAGCTCCATTAGTGCATTGGCTTTTGCCAAAGAACCCACATCAACCGTCATCATTCCGCCAAATCCGTATTCTGGGTTGACCATAGAAACAAACAATTCGTGGCTTGGATGGCTTTGTAATCCAGGATAAACCGTCTTCAGGCCATCTTTTTCAAAACGCTCTGCAAGGTAAGCGGCGTTATGACTATGTTGTTTTATTCTCAGATGCAAAGTACGTAGGTTTTTCATCACACTGGCAGAGCGCATACTATCCATCGTAGGTCCAAGTAACATACTAGCGCCACTGTTGACATCTTTCAATTGATTGATGAATTCTTGTGAAGCGCAAGTCACACCACCTACGGTATCGCTGCTTCCATTGATGTATTTGGTCAAGCTATGAATAACAATATCAGCACCAAATTTTACCGGAGAAACAGACAAAGGAGAGAAGGTATTGTCAACGACCAATGTCAAAATGTGTTTTTTTGCAATGCGGGATAATCCAGCTATATCTGCCACTTCCAGTAATGGGTTGCTCACCGTTTCGCAATACAAAACTTTTGTATCAGCTGTAATAGCCGCTTCTACAGCATCTAGTTTTGTGATGTCTACAAAAGTAGTTTTGATCCCAAATCGTGGCGTAAAGTTTTTCAGGAACGCATAGGTACCTCCGTATATAGTTCTACTTGAAATAATGTGATCTCCTGCACCGCACAATTGCAATAGGGTAGGTGTAATGGCTCCCATTCCAGATGCGGATACGTTTGCCGTTTCTGTACTTTCCATAGCTGCCAAGGCTTTGTCTAAATACAAATTACTAGGCGAGGAGTGACGGGAATATAGGTAACAGCCTTCTATGTTACCTTCAAAAGTATCGAACATGGTTTTTGCTGATAAAAAGGTGTACGTGGAAGAATCAGAAATCGATGGGTTTACGCCACCAAATTCCCCAAAATACTGTAAGTCCTGAATGTTGTCTGCGGGATTGAAATTGTACATTTTTATATCTTTAAATTGATTTAGGAGCTATTTCCAGCTATCTACTTTATCTTTATTTTTTAAAGAAAAAAAATAAAAGATATCGTTCCTATCTGGGCTATGACATTTGAATAATCAAGAAACCTACGTCAAAATAACTTATTTTTAGATTAATTGTCAATCATATATCGAAAATATAGATTTATTAACTATTAATATGTATTTTTAGAGTCATATTTTCCGTTTAATTTAATATAATAAGTTTTTTATAGATTATTTTCCAATTTACAAATACATTGGCCAAATGACATTAGACGCCACCGACAAAAAATTGCTCTTATTATTGCAGACTGATAGTAAAAAAACCACTAAGGAATTGTCCTTAAAGCTAAATCTTTCCGTAACTGCTGTCTACGAACGAATTAAAAAACTAGAACGCGAAGGGATTATAGATAAGTATGTGATCCTTTTAAATAAATCAAAAATAGATAAGGGGTTTGTCGTTTTTTGTCATTTGAAGCTTATTCAGCACTCGCAGGAATTTTTGACTAAGTTTGAAACTGAAGTAGTCAAACTTTCGGAAGTATTAGAATGCTTTCACGTAAGTGGCGATTATGATTATATCCTGAAGGTAGTCGTGAAGGACATGCAAGCATATAGAGAATTTCTAGTTAGTAAATTAACAACCTTGCAACACATAGGAAGTACACAAAGCACCTTTATGATAAGCGAAGTAAAAAACACAACGGTTCTTGCCGTTTAATTTGCATGTTAGAGATGGGGTTTTAGTAGTATACTAATTTCAAGTCAATTAATTTACTTTCATCTTTATAAGATATAGTCAAACTTTTTTTGATAATTAGCGGTAATTAAATATCCGTTTTTGATCATCTTCTACATTTAATAGGACGCAGTAATGATCTATTACGTCTTTCATTCTTCGATAAATGGTATAAAAAGATCTAAAAAATAAGTATTAATTAACGAATATCCGCCGGATTCGCATTTTAAATTATTATTTTTGCAAGAGAAAGTTTTTGTTTAGCATTTTTTAAAAACCAAAAGCAGAAAACTATAAACACATAAAAAAAAATACTATGAGTTCATTTGACGTAGTCATTATTGGATCAGGACCAGGAGGATATGTATCAGCGATTCGTTGTGCACAATTGGGTTTCAAAACAGCAATTATCGAAAAATATTCAGTGCTAGGCGGGACTTGTCTTAATGTAGGATGTATCCCTTCTAAATCATTGCTGGCATCTTCACACAATTACGCTGATATAGCTCATTTTGCAGATCATGGAATTGAAGTTTCAGGTGAAGTAAAAATAAATTTAGAAAAAATGATTGCTCGTAAACAAGCAATCGTAGATCAAACTTCAGGCGGTGTAAAATATTTGATGGACAAAAATAAAATTACGGTTCTAGAAGGTTTGGGATCTTTTGTTGATGCGACTCATGTTGCTGTTGCAAAATCAGATGGAACTTCTGAGACTGTAGAGGCAAAAAACATCATTATTGCAACGGGTTCTAAACCGTCTTCTTTGCCTTTTATCAAAATTGATAAAGAAAGAATAATTACTTCTACCGAGGCATTAAAATTAAAAGAAGTACCTAAACATCTTATCATTATTGGTGGTGGTGTAATTGGAATTGAATTAGGTCAAGTGTATTTGCGCCTTGGAGCTCAGGTTTCTGTAGTAGAATATATGGACAGAATTATACCAGGAATGGATGCTTCCCTTTCTAAAGAATTGACAAAGGTTTTAAAGAAACAAGGAATGAAGTTCTACGTTTCGCACAAAGTGAAGTCTGTTGAAAGAAATAGTGAGAATGTAGTCGTTGAAGCTGAAAATAAAAAAGGGGAAACCATTACCTTAGAAGGAGATTATTCTTTGGTTTCAGTAGGACGCAGCCCATACACCAAAGGATTGAACGCAGACAAAGCTGGTGTAAAGATCTCGGATAAAGGACAAGTTGAAGTAAACGATCATTTACAAACTTCAACTTCAAATATTTATGCGATTGGAGATGTAGTACGTGGAGCGATGTTAGCGCATAAAGCGGAAGAAGAAGGAGCAATGGTTGCTGAGATACTGGCTGGACAAAAACCTCATATTAATTATAACCTGATTCCAGGTGTTGTTTATACTTGGCCAGAAGTTGCGGCGGTAGGACAAACGGAAGAGCAGCTAAAGGCTTCTGGAGTAGAATTTAAATCAGGAAGTTTTCCTTTCAAAGCATTAGGTCGCGCTAGAGCAAGCGGAGATTTAGATGGTTTTGTAAAGATTCTTGCTGATGCAAAAACAGACGAGGTTCTTGGAGTTCATATGATTGGTGCTCGTTGTGCCGATCTGATTGCAGAAGCTGTAGTGGCGATGGAATACAGAGCGTCCGCGGAAGATATTTCAAGAATGTCACATGCGCATCCTACATTTGCAGAAGCAATAAAAGAAGCGGCATTAGCAGCGACTGATAATAGAGCCTTACACGTGTAATAGAAAACACAGTTTTATATTTAAAAAGAAACCCGCTATTTAGCGGGTTTCTTTTTAAAATGTGATTTTGGAATACCATTTAGTCCATTTTAAACAGGCCTTTGTAATTTTCCCAGTGGGCAAATATTAAAAACAGATTTCCTACGAATACAAATACGGCCAACGGCAAGTTGTCTGGTGTCAAGAAATAGTTAATTAGTAAGATATTCAAGGTTACAGGAAAGATAACAAGGTTTGCTAATGTTGTAAATTTTCCACTAACAAATGATAATCCACATAAGAACTCTACAGATTTTGCCAAAGGAAATAAATAAGTGGATGCTACTAAGCCAATTTGAAAGGCTTTGAATTCCCCTGTAGAGGCGGGTTCTGGTGAAAGATTAAAAAAGTATTTAGAAGAAGTGTAAAGAAACAGTAAGCCAAGTATAGTCCGAACAATAATGGTTGCGATTTTCATAGTATTTAGGTTTTATTGGTTACAATTTTGAGTAATGCTGTCACTCTTTTATTCCTAATATAGTATTTCCCATTAGCGACCGTCTTCATCAAACAAGTTTCATTTTTTTACGATTGATGTAAGGGTTTTATAGTCATAGTGTTATAGTAAATTTACGAAAAATATCGGTTGATTATTGTCATAAGTGTCTATTAAAAGTTTTTTTTTATCGTAATTTTGAATTTTAAAAAAATATTTCTTTGAGAGAATCAATTCACAAGCAGATTTCAGACCCAAAATTCTTAAAAAATCAACTTTTAAATTGGTCACAACAGTTCCGTGAAGTTGTTTTCATGGACAGTAATAATTATCCTCAAAAATATTCAAATTACGATTGTGTGTTAGCTGTAGATGCTTTTACTTCAATAAAAACAGATTCTCAGAATGCTTTTGAAAGTTTAAAACAATACCAACAAACCGCAAAAGATTGGGTTTTTGGATATTTATCATATGATCTTAAAAATGATATTGAGCCATTGCAATCTACCAATTTTGATGGCTTGGAATTTCCAGATTTATTTTTTTTTCAGCCTAAAAAGATATTTTTATTGAAAGGCGACCAACTTGAAATACAATATCTCAGTCTTTGTGACGAAGATTTTGATCAAGATTATGATGAAATTGTAAAAACGCAAAAATCTAAATCTCAAATCGTTGATAAAATAAAGATTAGTCAGCGAATTTCAGAAAATAGCTATATCCAAAAAGTGTCAAAAATGCTTAACCATATTCACCAAGGTGATGTATATGAGGCGAATTTTTGCATGGAATTTTATGCTGAAAACACGAGTATAGACCCATTGGAGAAATTTCGAAAATTAAACCAAATTTCGCAACCTCCGTTTGCAGTTTTTTTTAAAAATAACAAGTATTTTTTACTTTCGGCATCACCGGAGCGCTATTTGAAAAAGGAAGGGGACTTGCTTGTTTCGCAACCGATTAAAGGAACAGCGAAACGGTTTTCTGATGCTGTAGAGGATGAAAAAGCAAAAACTCAATTGGCATCGGACCCAAAGGAACGCGCAGAAAACATTATGATCACAGACTTAGTTCGCAATGACCTCTCCCACACGGCACAAAAAGGTTCCGTACAGGTAACGGAGTTGTGCGGCATTTATTCATTTATGCAAGTGCATCAGATGATTTCGACGGTTACCTCAAAACTGGATCCTCTATATAGTGCTATCGATGCCTTAAAGACAACTTTCCCGATGGGGAGTATGACAGGCGCTCCAAAAATTTCAGCGATGAAAATCATTGACCAACTCGAAGAGAGCAAACGTGGTTTATACAGTGGAGCTGTTGGTTATTTTACTCCAGATGGCAATTTCGATTTTAATGTTGTTATTCGCAGTATTTTGTACAATCAAGAAAAAAAATATGTGTCGTTTTCTGTGGGTAGCGCCATAACATCATTATCATCTCCTGAAAAAGAATATGAAGAATGTTTGCTAAAAGCAAAAGCGATGCAAGAAGTTTTGCAATAGGTCAAATTCATAAATCTATTTCAGATTTTAATCTTTATTTTTGAAAAATGCTAGACAAACTTAAAAATCATATTAAACAAAACTTTCCTTTTTTGGCAAGTAAAAAACTATTGCTAGCAACCAGCGGTGGCTTAGACAGTATGGTTATGGCTCATTTATTTTATAAATTAAAATATGAAATTGCTATTGCTCATTGTAATTTTCAGTTGAGAGGTGTAGAAAGTTTTAGAGATCAGAAATTTGTTCAAGATCATGCGGAAGTAAATGAAACCCCGATTTTTGTAACACAATTTGACACTGAAGCCTTTGCTAAAGATTATAAACTCTCTACTCAGGTGGCAGCACGTGAATTACGTTACAACTGGTTTTATGAGCTTCTAGAGATTGAAAATTACGACTATATTCTCACTGGCCACCATGCTGATGATAATATTGAAACTTTTTTAATAAACTTAATTAGGGGCACCGGACTGGAAGGATTAGTTGGAATTCCAGAACAGAATGACAAGATAATTAGACCGCTATTGCTTTTTTCTCGTGAGGAAATTGTTAAATATGCCAATGAAAATGGTATTGAGTGGAGGGAAGACAGTAGCAACGCTTCAGATAAATATTTGAGAAATAAAATCCGTCATGATTTGGTTCCGCTATTTAAGGAGCTTAATCCGAAATTCATAGCTTCCTTCCAAAAAACACAGTCCTTCCTACAGGAGTCACAGCATATGGTTGAGGACGGTTCTATTATGGTCTATCAGCAGGTGGCAAAACAAGACGAAGACGAGATACGATTCGATTTAAATCAATTGAAGAAATTACCCAATTATAAATCGTATTTGTACCATTGGTTACATGAATTCGGGTTTATGGCTTGGAACGATGTTTATGATTTAGTGGACAGTCAGTCCGGAAAACAAGTTTTTTCGCCTAACTTTCGATTATTGAAAGACAGAGATTTCCTGATCTTACTTCCGATTAATACTGAAATAGAGGTACAGGAGTACTTTATTGATAAAAACGCAAATGAAGTTAATGTTCCCTTAAATCTTTCCTTTTGTAAGGTAAAGAACATTTCCCTTCCTTCTAATACTGCTATATTTGTGGATCAGGATAAGCTAGAATTCCCTCTAGTCTTACGCCGTTGGAGACAGGGAGATTATTTTCAGCCTTTTGGAATGGAAGGAAAATCTAAGAAAGTGAGTAAATTTTTTAAGGATGAAAAGCTATCATTAATCGAAAAAGAAAATGTTTGGATTTTATGGTCTGGCGCAACAATTGTTTGGGTCGTGGGAAAAAGACAAGACGAACGATTTAGAACAGATGATAGCACACAAAACATATTAAAAATACAATTGGAATAATGAAAAAAATTATTTTTTTACTGCTTGCTTTTTTGGCTTTTGCCAATGTAAATTCTCAAATATTAGATCCCGTAAAATGGACCACTAAAATTGAAAAGAAGTCGGATAACACTTATGTTCTGACATTTAATGGAGTTATCGAAAAAGACTGGCACATGTACTCCCAGTTTACTCCTGATGGAGGGCCATTAGCATTGGAAGTCCTATTTAAAAATCAAAAAGCTAACTTTAGTCTTGTTGGCAAAGCCAAAGAGAGCAAAACAACAACAGCTTACAATGATGTTTTTGAAGTCGACGAAACTTATTTTCAGAATAATGCGCAAATTCAGCAGATAGTTCGCGTGACCAACTCGAATACGACAAAAATTGAAGCCGAATTAAATTATCAGGTTTGCAAGGATGTTTGCATCAATTTAGAAAAAAAGTTTAGTTTTACTATTCCTGCAAGTGCAAGCAGTACGCCAAAGATAGAAAAACTAATCGTAGAGAACGTAGAAACGGTAGACTCACCTGAGGTTGATTCACTATCTCCTAGTGTAGATGTTATTGAGCCTGTGAAAGCCGCTTCAATAGTATCGGTAGCTAAATCTACAAATACAGATTCCAAAAGAGGACTATGGTCTATTTTCTTTATCGCATTCCTTTCGGGATTTGCGGCACTATTGACACCCTGCGTTTTTCCCATGATTCCTATGACGGTAAGTTTCTTTACTAAACAAAGTAAAAGCAGGGCTAGAGGTATTAGAAATGCTGTTATTTATGGAATTTCAATTATCGTAATTTATGTAGTTCTGGGGCTTTGTAGTGACCTGGATTTTTGGGGCTGATGCTCTAAATGCCTTATCCACCAATGTGTGGTTTAATGTACTTTTCTTCGTTTTATTAGTGGTTTTTGCGGCCTCATTTCTGGGTGCCTTTGAGCTTATGCTGCCTAATTCTTGGGCAAATAAAGTCGACAATCAAGCAGATAGAGGTGGTATTATCGGAATATTATTCATGGCTTTGGCATTGGCAATTGTATCCTTTTCCTGTACTGGGCCAATCGTGGGTACATTATTGGTTGAAGCAGCTTCCAAAGGGGGAATAGCCCCTATAATAGGAATGTTTGGTTTCTCATTTGCATTGGCCTTGCCATTCATGCTTTTTGCTATGTTTCCAGGATGGCTGCATTCTTTACCAAAATCTGGCGGATGGTTAAACACCGTAAAAGTAGTTTTAGGGTTTCTTGAATTGGCCTTAGCTTTCAAATTCTTGTCGAATGCTGATTTAGTTTTGCAATTGCATTTATTAGAAAGGGAAGTTTTCTTAGCTATTTGGATTGCTATTTTTTGGGACATTAGCCTTTTATTTATTCGGTAAAATCACATTGCCTCATGACAGTCCATTAACACATATTTCAGTAGGTAGATTATTATTTGGACTACTGGTTTTGACCTTTACAATTTATTTGATTCCAGGACTTTGGGGAGCGCCTTTAAAATTAATTAATGCTTTTCCACCTTCAATTGAATATAGCGAAAGTCCTTTTGGAGTTGGTAGTTCTAGAGGGAATGCATCGACAACAGTTTTACCAGACGATGCTAAAAGCGGACCTCATGGAATTGTGGTTTTTGAAGACTATGATAAAGGCTTGGCTTATGCCAAATCAGTAAATAAACCCATCATGCTAGATTTTACGGGGTATGCATGTGTGAATTGTAGAAAAATGGAGAATAATGTTTGGTCTGACCCTAAGATATTGCCGATTCTAAACAATGAAGTGGTTCTTATTTCATTGTATGTGGATGATAAACGAGATTTACCTAAAAACCAGCAATTTGTTTTCTAAAACAACAGGTTCTGAGATTGAAACGGTGGGGGATAAGTGGACTGACTTCATGATATCTAAATACAAAACCAATACACAGCCTTTTGTATGTCTTAACAGATTTAGAGGGAGAAAGTCTAAATACAGCTACTCCAACTATAAGTTATGTCCCTTTAGAAGAATATGAAACTTGGTTAAAAATTGGAATTTCTAACTTCAAAAAATAGTATAAAAGAAATCCCATTCGCATTGGCGAATGGGATTTCTTTTTTAAGCTCGTAAGTAGAGAATTAATTGTGATCTACAAGAATTCTCCGTGCTGAGAGATGTCCCAAACCTAATATTTCTCTGTCTTCACTTACTCTAAGTGGAGTAATCTTATTCACGATAAAGAAAAGGAAATAAGACATAGAAAATGCAAAAATAGAAACCATTACCAAAGCAGTCAATTGATGGAGGAAAAGAGTGGTTTCACCAAAAATAAGACCTTGATCTGTAACAGCTGAGTTTACTGCTTTAGAGGCAAATACCCCTGTCAATAACATACCGGTCATACCACCGACACCGTGACAAGCGAACACATCCAAAGCATCATCAATTTTACCTTTATGGAATATGCGAACTACGATATTACTTACTATACTACTAAAGACCCCTATGAAAATCGCACTAGGAATACTTACAAATCCAGCAGCAGGAGTAATAGCCACGAGACCAACTACAGTCCCAATACAGGGCGCCCATTGCAGAGACTTTATGTCCTAAGATTTTATCGAAGAATACCCATGCCATACCTGCTGCTGCTGCTGCAACAGTAGTTGTACCTAAAGCTTGAACTGCTATTCCATTTGCACCAAGAGCAGAACCCGAATTAAAACCAAACCATCCAAACCATAATAATCCAGTTCCTAATAGTACATATGTGATACGAGCGGGGTTTGATTTTTGACCATTTCTTTTACCTAAAAACATAGCTCCAGCCAAAGCTGCCCAGCCAGCACTCATATGCACTACAGTTCCACCGGCAAAATCCAGAACTCCCATCTTAAAGAAAAGTCCTTCAGGATGCCAAGTCATATGACATAACGGGGCATAAACGAAAACAATAAATAATACCATGAATAATAGATAGGCCCAAAAACGGATCCTTTCAGCAAAGGCACCCGTAATCAATGCCGGTGTGATTATCGCAAATTTTGCTTGAAATAATGCAAACAACATAAACGGAATAGTTGGCGCCAAACTCCAAGCCGTATTAGTGCCTACCCCTTGAAACAATAAATAAGGGTCTGGGGGGTCACCAATAAGACCGCCTATTGATGGACCAAATGACAAACCGAAACCAATGAAAACCCATAAGACGGTTACAATTATCATGGCCATAAAACTTTGAAGCATGGTACTTATGACATTTTTTTTTACCTACCATACCACCGTAGAAAAAACCTAGACCGGGTGTCATTATTAATACTAAATGCGGGTGGCAACTATCATCCATGCTGTATCACCGGTGTCAAACGTTACAATCTCTGTTGGAACTGGCTGATCAGATAATATAAAACTTGAAAATAGGGTAAGGACTAAAAATGGTGATCAGTATCACACTTAAAATTACTTTTCGCATAGTTTTTAGGTTTAAATTCGCGTAAAAGTATAAAATGATTCAATACCCCTATAGAAAATAAGTGGACATGCATTATTTTTGCATTTTTTTTATTTTAACCCCCTTTTTTTTGCGGCTGTGTTTGATTAATAAGATTATATTTAGGATTCGTTAATGCCTTGCTCGTTAAACCATATACAATTTTGATCTTCTGGATAAGATTGCAAAAAAAAACAGACAGAATACCACAAGGCAGACCGTCTGTTTTTTAATTGATTATAATCGATTGTATGAGTGCTACTTTTGATTGTATTTTTTTTTGTAAATAGTATTCAGTTTTGATTGGTGATTTTCTAAATTTATCAATTTACCTTGTATAAAAGCCTGAGTCAACTTATTAGTTCGCATATCTAGTGCATCTCCTTCTGAAACAAATAATGTTGCTTGTTTTCCTTCTTCCAAGGTTCCACATATTGTATCTATCGATAATAACTTAGCTGTATTTGAGGTAATTAATTGTAGCGCTTGTTCTTTATCTAAACCATAGGCTGCACATGTTCCTGCGAGGAAAGGTAAATTTCGTGTGTTCATCCGCTCCATTTTCCCACTGTTTTCAAGACCAACAATAATTCCTTTGTCGACCAATATTTTTGCCATTTTATAAGGTAAATTCACATCTTGGTCATCATTTTCAGGCATGTCGTGAACTCGTCGTAGTAGGACACCAACATTGTTTTTCTTAAGTAAATCGGCTGCCTTATGGGCTTCGAAACCACCAACTATAACTATTTTTTTTATTCCGCTGTCCATAGCTAACTTAATAGATTCAATTATTTGCAACTCTTTATCCGCATGTATAAAAAGTGTTTGCGAACCATCAAACAAGCCTTCAACGGATTCAAAGATTAGATTTCTTTCATTTTGATTTCCAGCTAGATAAGATTTTGAATTTTTAAAAAACGTACTAATTTCGTTTACTTGTTTTGAATAGTCTTTGTTTAATGAATCTGCAGCCGGTTCTGCCCACCATCCATTTCGTTTAAATGCCGAAGGAAAGTTTAAATGAATTCCGTCATTCTCTTTCATCAATGCGTCTTGCCAACCCCATGAGTCAAGCTGGACAATAGATGAAGTTCCTGAAACCCTTCCACCACGCGGTGTAATTTGAGCAATTAGCACTCCGTTTGGGCGAACTGTTTCAATAACTTTTGACTCTGCATTATAGGCAATTATACTACGTACATTTGGATTGAAACTCCCTATTTCGCTTTCGTCATCCGAGGATTGGACGGCGTCTATTTCAACAAGTCCAAGTGTGGAGTTAGGTGCTATAAATCCCGGGTAAACCTGTTTGCCAGATGCATCAATTGTTTCATCATATGCATTGTTAGCTAATCGGATTGTTGAGGCATCTGCAACTAGTGTTATTATCCCGTCTTTAAACCCAATAGCGCTATTTTCTATAACTTGTCCATTTCCTAAATGGGCAGTACCATTAAGAATAAGTATTGATTTGGTTTGCTTATCTGCAGGAGCATGCTGTGCTGTCATTGCTAAAGTCATTAGAAATAATAGCGGGTAAATATTTTTTATCTTCATTTTATTTTTCTTTCAATTAATGAATTTTTTTTATTGTTCTAAAGTATCGCAATGATATTCTTTCTTTATTCTTTTTTTAGGTTCTTGGGTATTTAAGCCTTTGTTCTTGTCTGCTATCATTTGACCTATTATTTCATTTCTTTCTTTGGCAATAGCTTTTATTTGCTCGTCCTCCTTAGCCATGTCATAGTATACCGGTACCCTCGATAATCGTTTTCTCAGCTTTTGCATATATTGATAATGGATTATCGCTCCAAAGAACAAGATCTGCATCTTTACCTACTTTGATACTTCCTACTTTGTTGTCAATATGCAACATTTTAGCAGGATTCAAAGTCACAAATTTCCAAGCTTCTTCTTCTGATACGTTTCCGTATTTTACCGCTTTTGCTGCCTCTTGATTTAACCTGCGCGACATTTCAGCGTCGTCAGAATTATAAGCAACTAACACTCCTGCATTATGCATTATTGCTCCATTATAAGGAATCGCATCATTTACTTCAAATTTGTAAGCCCACCAATCTGCAAAAGTAGAGGCTGCAACGCCATGCTCTTTCATTTTATCAGCTACCTTATATCCTTCAAGTATATGAGTAAATGTATTTACCTTAAAATTAAATTTGTCAGCCACATTCATTAACATCAAAATTTCGGACTGGATATAGGAATGGCAGCTTATAAATCGTTCTTTGTTTAATATCTCAGCTAATGTTTGTAATTCTATATCTACTCTTGGAGCTTTAATCGTATTCTTTTTTGTATTGGAGTTATATTCTTTCCAAGCTTCGTCATATTCCTTCGCACGTTGAAAGTAATCGATAAATACTTGTTCAACTCCCATCCTAGTTTGAGGAAAACGAGTTGGATTATCATAGCCTCGATTGGCCTGTTTTACATTTTCTCCCAAAGCAAATTTAATGAACTTAGGTTGTTCTTTGTAAAGCATTTCATCTGCTGTTGCCCCCCATTTCCATTTTACGATCGCTGATCTACCGCCGATAGGGTTTGCAGATCCATGTAGTAACTGCGAAGTGGTCACACCTCCTGCTAATTCTCTGTAGATATTGATGTCTTCTGAATTGACAACATCTTCAACGGTTACTTCGGCACTAGAGTTATGGCCGCTTTCGTTTACTCCATTAGATATTGCAATATGAGAATGCTCGTCAATTATTCCGCTAGTAAGGTGTTTCCCTTTAGCGTCAATAACTTTAGCTGTCGAATCTGAAAGGCCACTACCAATAGAAACAATTTTACCGTTTTTTTACTAATACATCAGTTTCTTTTAAAATGCCCGACACTTCATTGGTCCAAACCGTAGCATTTTTAAATAATAAGCTTTCTTGTTTTAATTTTTCTACATTACCAAAAGCAAGATTCGGGAAAGTGACAGGAACGATACGATTATTTTTGTCTATTTTCGATGAGTCTTTTTCTTTAGAATATGCTGCTGTTTTTATTGCTGACCAAATAGATTCTTTTCCGTTAAATAAAATGGCTTTACCAGAAATATTTTTGTCTTTTTCTATAAATGCTGTAAGTCTGTTAAAATTTGTTTTTACGGAATCCTTTGTTTTGATATTTAGTGTAAGCCAGTTGTTCGTTATTTCAAGTTTTGAGTTAACTTTTGTAGAATCTGCTTTTTTTATCTCAGAGATTGGTTTAGTCAACTCTCCTTTAATAACCCATTTATAATCCTCGTTGTTAATTGTTAGGTCATAATTTCCGCGAATATCTTTGGCGTCAATATCACTGATGATATATTTGCTTCCTTGAATCCAATTTTCGTAAATAGTGGTTTCTTTGTCAAAAATTTCTCCAGACGTGATCAAAAAATTAGCCAAGCTTCCTTCTTTTAAACTTCCTATATCTTTACTTCTTCCTAGAAGCGAAGCCGGCACAGTTGTCAAGGATTCTAACGCCTTGGTTTTATCAAAACCCGCCTTTATGGCTTTTAAAAGATTGGTTCTAAAATCTTCTATTTTTTTTAATTTATCGGTAGTCAGAGCAAATACGACTCCGTTATCAGACAGTACTTTTAAGTTACTTGGAGCTTGATTCCACATGCGTAAATCAGCAAAATCCAATTGACTCGCGAAGTATGGGTTCGATACATCATAAGCATCTGGAAAATTGATAGGTATGATATATGGAGCATTAGTTTTCTTTATTTCTTCGATGCGTTCAAATTCATTTCCACTTCCTTTGAAAATGTAATTTAAACCAAAATCTTTTGCTATTTTTGAAGCCCTTAGACTGTTTAATTTATCTTCTGAAGTAAAAATTTGAATTAACTTTTCATTATTTATCAGGGCTTCCAATGATAGATCTTCAGTAGATGCATTTCCCTTTCTATACCAATCTAAGTCTAAATACATTTGTCTAAGTAAAGCAATAGATCCCATTAATGAACTTGGGTAAGCTTGGTTGGAAGTGACACTTTTTGTAAAACTGAAATGATTTGTGATTTTATCAGCAATTAGTCTTTTGCTGGGGTCTTCATCATTTAATGTAATTAGGCTTCCACTGCCTTGCGCTATGCCATCAAAGACGTGAGTACCAACAACACCAAAACCAGCGTTATGCATTTTTTCAGCTTTTTTAGTATCGTATTTAAAACTGTCAAAGGCATTCGTTTCGGGCTTTATATGATCGTTCCAATAGTAACCTTGTCTTTTAGTATCGTAAGTAGGACCCTGCGCTCTCCCACTATTTCTTTTTGGGTTTTCAACTCCAAAATTGGTATACATATCTATGAAGGAAGGATAAATTGACTTACCTTCTAAATTAACAATAACTGTATTTTTAGGAATTTTAACGGTATTACCTACGGCAATGACTTTTCCGTTTTGAATTAGTAATGTTCCTTTTTCAACGATTTGATTCGGAGTAACATAAATTTTAGCATTTATAAATGCATTGTAATTTTTGTTTTCACTATGAATACTCTCGTTATTAGGGAAGTATTCTTGGCCGTTAATTTTTGGTATAATAATAAATAAAAAGAGGAGGTAAAGAATTTTTTTCATGTGGTTAGTTTTTAGTTCGCATAAAACTAATGAAAAAAACTTTGCGATTCTTTACGCTATAGTAAATTTAACAACTGTCAACCTACAAAAAAGGACGATTAAAAATAATTTATCGTCCTTATGATCGTTTTTTAATAATAGTTTGGACAGATTTACCCAATCGTTTTTTCCGATATAATCGGAATTTAAAAGATAAAGAGCTCCCATATATTGTATTTTGAAGGAGACTAGATCACCTACTTTATAAGGCTCTTTAGAACTAGATATATCAATGACTAACATGTCTGAACTTGCGTCTATAATGGTAATATCACTGTCTTCAGCTTCTATGTATTGCGGCTGCATATCTAATAATCCAATATCCAAGATTGCTCTTAAAGAGGTTATGCCTAAGTCATCTGAATCGCTAGGTATATAAGAAGTGCCAACCCCGCTTTCTCCTAATTCGCCAACTGGGGTATCAGGTTTTTCAGTGATTTCTATAATTTCAGCGTAAAGCTTCAGAACATCATTATGCATTCCTTCCATGGTGTCACCCGTAAAGAGATCTTTACCGAAAAATAGGGCTTCACCTATTCTAAAATGGTTTACAGCCATAGGGCGCGCATTTTTTAGGATCAACGGGATGGCAACGGAAGTTCCTCCAGAGACCAATGGTATATTAATATTAAACTTTGCCTCAATTAACTGTTTGTATAAGCTCAATTGAATAAGCTTATCTTGGGTAGGCATAATACCGCTTAAACAGTTTAGGTTAGTTCCTATACCAACGATTTCGATATTGGGTAGTTTTAAAATATTACCATAAAACTCAACTAATTCTTCACCCATTACTCCTTCACGCAAATCACCCATCTCAATCATAATTATGATTTTATGGGTTTTGTTTTGCTTAATAGCCTCTTTAGAAAGGGTTTGAATGGTGTAAATTTCAGTGTTAAAGCTAATGTCAGCATATTTTACGATATCTGGAATACTTCGCTTTGCAGGTGGTTTTATGTATACAGTAATACTGTTAGGGTCTAATTCTTTTATTTTTCTTAAATTACTTACCCTAGAGTCGTGGATTTCTTTGACTCCCAATGCTATAATTTCTTTTAGGTATATTTCGTTTCCGCACAACAATTTAGAAACCACGCCCCATTTAATATTCCGCGACTTGAAAGTGTGGTCTAGAAAAGCAAAATTCTCTTGAAGTTTTTTCCTATTTAATTTTATAAATGCCATTAATTAATGATTTTATGAGGAATTGTTTTAGATATTCGGGTTAATAATTCATAATTTAGTTGATTACTAAAATCACTAAAGGAGGCGACAGAAACAGAAAGCTCATTTTGCGAGCCTATTAATACCACTTCATCGTCTTTTTTCACTGTTTCAATGTTCGTAACATCGATAGTCATCATATTCATATTTACTGACCCTACGACTATGCAGCGGTGTCCATTTATTAACACCCTTCCCTGGTTGCTTAATGAACGGCTATAGCCATGTGAATAACCGATTGGTATAGTGGCAATTTTCATTTTTCTTTCTGCTAGGAAGCTAGTTCCATAACCAATAAACTCACCAATAGCCACCTTTTTTACACTCATTATCTTACTTTTCCAAGTAATTACTCGATGTAGTGGATCTATTTTATTTTTTTTAGTGTTCAAATAATTCACAAATACTTCTGGGCTTGACCACAAACCGTACTGCATAATCCCTATACGCACCATATCCATTCTAGTTTCAGGAAACATTATAGATGCTGCCGAGCATGCGGAATGCCTTATTTCAGGCTTAAGATCGTTCTCACAAAGGTACTGATAAATATCGTCAAAACGTTTGATTTGCTTGTCCACCCTATAATAGTTAGCTATGCTTTCCGCACCAGCATAATGGGTGCAAAGTCCTTTAAAAATGACATGTTCTTTCTCTTTTTTAAGGAAAGCGACGACTTTGTTCATTTCGTTTTTTTCAAAACCCGTTCGATTCATTCCGGTTTCAACTTCAATATGCAGAATTGCTTTTTTGTTCAGTTTTTTTGCCATCTTTCCGGCCTTTGTCAATCTGCCTGTTTCAAAAACAAAGAATTCGACGCCATTATTAATGATCCATTCCAAATCCTCATCCTGAACTAGTCCCATTATCATTATTGTCACTTTGTCTGATAGTTCTTCCTTTACGGCTTTCGCTTCTCCCACATCAAAAACCGAAAAATGAGTGATTCCGTTTTCGTAGGCCATGCTGACAATTTCTTTCACACCATGCCCATAAGCATTGCCTTTTACTACAGATGAAATTTTAACCTTTTTCCCAAAGGTAGTCTTCAGAAACGTGATGTTTTTTTGGTAAGCCGTGCGATCGAGTTCTATTATTGAATTAGTGTGCATTTGTAATTTGTTTGCTGATTTTGTGAAAGACGGAAATTCCTGTACAGATAATATCATCAGGGAAATCGTAATCTGGATTGTGAAGGGCTGGCGTATTTATGCCGGAGCCAAGACCAAACATAGCGCCCGGATATTGCTGGGTAAACAAGCCAAAGTCTTCCCCCCAAGTAAAAGGAGTTTCTTTTTCAAATAATTCAAAATCATTGGTTTTTGCTGCATTTCTGATGTGATCTACTGCTTCTTTATTGTTTTCATTTGCTTGAAAACTTTCTGTCCAAGTAATGTTATATTCTAATTGATATTCCTTTGCTATCGCTTGCGCTAATTTTTCGAGCCTAGCTTCGATTTTTTTCATTTTAGAATTGCTACTACTTCTAACTGTAAAATGGACTTCTCCCGCACCAGCAGAAACTCCATAGGCCTTTTTTCCCATTTCAGTATAAATGGGTGTAATTAGGCAGTAATCCTCTTTTGAAATATCGGATTGAATAACAGTGTCAAATTGGTTAATAATAGAAGCAATAGCTAATGCTGGATTAATTCCTTTCTGTGGTTCACCAGCGTGAGCAGTCACACCGTTGAGCTTTATAATGATACTATTAACGGCGCAAGTGAAGGTGTCATTTTTCACTACAACTTGATTTTTTGGAAATCCTGGTAAGTTGTGCAAAGCAAAAACGTAATCAGGTTTTAGCAAGGCAAAATTTGGATCAGAAAAGACCTTTTGTGCTCCGCTGCCATCTTCTTCTGCTGGCTGAAACAATAAAATTACAGTTCCGGTTTCAGGTTTGTTGTAGTACAATTCAGCGGCTAGACCACACAGAATTGCCATGTGACCATCATGCCCACATTTATGAGAAACTCCTTTGATGAGCGAGCGATGTTCAAATATATTTATTTCTTCAATAGGTAGCGCATCTAGCTCACATCTAAACAGTACAGTTTTTCCTGCTTTTTTAGATTTGTAGACAGCGGCAATTCCCGCACCTCCTATTTCTGTGATGATTTCGTCAGGCAGCTTTTTTTCTAGGAAAGCGACAATTCTTTTAGCAGTTTCTGACTCTTTACCAGAGACCTCAGGGTTTCTATGCAATTCCTTACGCAACAGAATCAAAGCTTCTCTGCGTTGGTGTAAATTTTCCATTTTGGACTATTTAATGAGACGCATTTCCAGGTATTTGTTAGTAAAACCTAATTTTTCGTATAGTATTTTTGCAGGATTGTCTGGCTCCACATGGAGTGCAATATTCCCCTCTGCGATTGATATAGCTTTTTGCATTAATTGTTTCCCAAAGCCTTTACCACGCTGGCTATTGTCAACAGCAATATATACCAAGATGTTTTCAGGGATAAAATCTTTCATTTTGGTATTGTTCAAAATGGTAACCCCTACAATTTTATCTTCGTCTAAACCAACAACTATATTTCCTCCCTTGTCCGCGTCCATAACGTAAGCGATACATTTTAGAATGTCTTCAATCTTATCGCCATATTCTTCTAAGTGGGTAAATAGAAACTGGGCAACTACTTGATTAGTATATGTTTTGTCTTCTCCTGAATTTGCGTTAATTATTTTGAATTCCATTTTGTCTTTCTTTTTTGTTATTATGATAAATTGATATTGTAACGAATAAAAGTAGTGAAATAGTTATCCCGTAAAGATTAGCATCCAAATGCTCGGGTAATGCTATCCCTAAAGGTAATTTATTTTCGGTAATAATCAGTAAAATTGTTGTTCCTCCTCCAAAGAGCATGCTCCAAAAAGCAGCTATGGGATGGCTTTTTTTCCAAAATAAAGCACCAATAACGGGAATGAATAATCCAGATACCATAAAGGCATAGGAGTAGAGCATGAGTTCCAGTACATTTTGCATTTGGGACGCCAGCAATATGGCAAAAATACCAATCAACAGTGTGACTATTTGTGAAAGCTGAAGCTCTTTTTTATGGGTCAATTCTTTTTTGGAAAATTTGGAGAGAATATCGGTAACAATATTACCAGAGGCAGCCATTAGGCAGCTATCAGCGGTGGAAAGTATAGCCGAAAAATAGGAGGAAAGCATCAATCCCATTAGTCCAACGGGAAGTATGGTTGCCAATAAAATAGGCAATCCCATTTCGCTATCCATCGATGAGGCGTCCGTAATTCCCTCAAACATTCCTTTCGTTGCGGCCACTTTGGCAAGCATTCCTAATATCACACCCATAAAAGCCATTATGGGCCATTCGAATACACCGGCAATTAACCAGGCTTTTTTTGCTTCTTTTTCTCCCTTACTGGCATAAATTCTTTGGTATAATGTCATTCCCACAAACCAGATCGGAATGATGGTGATGGACCAGTTTAAAATTTGATACCATGTCACATTAGTTAACGATAAATATTCGGGAGCTAATGTTGCTTTGATGACATCATAACCACCTACAGTATTATATGCGATGGGGATTCCGATGAAAACCAATCCGCCAATCAATATCAACCATTGTATGGTGTCCGTGTATATAACGGCTTTCAGTCCTCCGATTGCAGTATAGACTACCGCGATAGTCCCCATTACTATTAATGCCGTTTGTATGCTTAACCCATCAACGGTTGCCGAAGCTAATTTGGCTCCAGCCAAAACTTGCGAACTCGTAAATCCGATATATCCAATGGCAGAAATAATTCCAGCCAAAAGAGCTACCCGCCCGTCGTAGAAATGACCGAAAATTTGTGGAAAAGTAAAAAATTTATATTTGTGTCCCAGATGGCTCACTTTTGGAATCAGGTAAACAGCGCTCAACCAAGCACCAAGAAGCCCCGTGAAAAGCATCCATGAACCAGAGATTCCCATGGTAAAACCAAGTCCGCCCAAGCCAATTGAAAACCCACCACCAACATCAGTAGCAACAACAGATAAACCGATATGCCAGCTGCTCATACTACGTCCACTTACATAAAAATCTTCGGCGGTTTTGTTTTTTTTGAAAAAATAAAGTCCAACAGCTAACATGGCTACCATGTAGATAACGAAGATAATATAATCTATTGTATGCATGTTTTATTCGGATTATTTTAATGCCTGTAAATGGAATTTTTCCAAATGACAAAAGATGCAGTAGACCGCACATAAAGATGGTTTTTCAGGATGATTTCAAGGATATGAAATCGCAGAAAGGATTGTTATTTATATTGGCAATAAACCGATTTTTCAACCCAGTAATTAAATATTTATTGACAAATATAAGGAAATATATCCAAAAAGCCGCTTAAAATGCAAGTAGCGGCTTTTTGGATATTAATGATATGGTATTTTTTTGGTGTAAAAACTGAAGTGAAATATTGAAAAATTTAGAAAGAATATTTCTATTTCATAGTAAATATTTCTCTTTTTTGTGATTTGATAGAATCATTTTGATGGGTTGAATTTCAAGTAGTTTTAATCTAAATTATTCCCCTGGATGGTAAGTTCGTTCGGCATTTTTTTCGACAGCTTCTTTGTAAAACCAAACATCTTTAAACTCTCCCTTTCGATACATTTCTACTTGATCATTAAAGTGTTTCGATGTTGGATCGCTACTGTTACCTCCAGCAAGCAGTGACTTCGCTTTAATTTTGGGGCCAAATTCAACCGCACAAACAAAACTATTTCCATTATAACCGTATCTTTTTTTTGTTTCTTTTTGATAATTACTAGTAAAAGCAGGCAAAGAACCCCAAAGTGCAGGTCCAAAACCTATGGCTGTGCTCTGTAAGTTATCGTCGTATTTGAGATTAATATCCCCGGATAATCTTTGAAAGCGATTAATATCGCCCCAAGGAATTTCCCATTTTCCAAATTTGTTTTTTAACTCTTCTACGACGGTTAGTAATTGTGGTACTAATTGATCAACACCAGCGTTTTTAGCAAAAAGGGAAGTGTTTGTAACTTGGTCTATTTGTCCTTGCTCAACGTACGCTCTTTGTATTATAGGATCTAATTTTATTACCCATTCTAAGGCTAAAGTTGTGGCTATCGATTTTTCATTAGAATAGTAGTCCCATTTTTTCAGAACATTTATAGGTTCTATTAAATCCTTATATAATGGATCTTTTGCTAAGTTATTCTTTTCAAAACTTGAAATCAAAGCAGGAATTAGAATTTCAAAAGCAGTCAGTTTTGTATCATAGCCGTCAGTTATTATTTTGTCCAACGTATAATTTTCTCCCTTGCTGAGAAGACGAACTGCATTCAAGGCTCTAAAATTTTCTCCGTCAGGGGCCATATAAGGAAGGTAGTTTTCTTTTTTTGGACTTTGATTCCCTGCGGCTGAGAAAGGGGTCGAATTGCAGTTTTGTAGCCAGCCATTTGTAGGATTGTAAGAATGTACAGTTTCCGATACTTCATGTAATCCTTTCCATTCTGTGGCCGAAGTTGTTCCGTCAACTACTTTCGACCAGTTAATTTTTGGGTCTCTAATAGGTACAAAATTTCCATGCCAATAGGCGATATTTCCTTTCGAATCTGCATAAACCGTATTGTTAGAAGTGTTCGCTTTTATATCCATTGCCGCTTTATAATCTTCAAAATTTTTAGATTTGGTTCTTAACCAACTTTCTTCTAAACTTTTTATGGAACGATTGAATGATTTTAAGCTAATCCATTTGCCTTCTCTTTGGGCCATTATGGGTCCATGATTGGTAAAATAGGTTTTAAACTCTTTGTTTTTTAATTTACCGTTTTCCAAATATTTGATAATGATTTCTTTTTCAATCATTGGTAGTAATTTACCGTCATATTCATAAAAAAGCTTCTCGTTTTTAGTCACTATTTTTTCTGCATACATATCAGATACATCTACATTTGAAGAGGTATGCATCCAACCGCAATTTTCGTTAAACCCTTGGTATATGAAAAACTGTCCCCAAGTAACGGCTCCATAAGCATTTAACCCTTCTTCACTACTTATTTGTACTTCGGGTCTAAAATAAAAACTAGTGTGAGGATTGATATATAAAATGGCATTTCCTGAGGCTGTTTTTGACGGTGCCAAAGCAAACCCGTTCGATCCCGTTTGGATATTTTTTTCTCTTTCAATATAAGATACTTTATCAGTATTACCAGAATAAAACGCTTTTAATTCGCCGGTATTTAGATCTCCCGTACTAATGGCACCGATACTTCCATCTGTCCAAAGCAGCGGATACCACGGTTCGAAATGTTTTAATAAGGCTGGTTGTACAGCGGGATTTTTGTAGAGAAAATAATTGATTCCGCCCGCATATGCGTTTAGTAATTTTTTTAACCAAGGTTTGGCATTTTCATAATCGGTTTTGGCTTCTTCCTCGGAGATTATTAACCTTGTTTCCAAATCATTATATAAAACGGATTGTCCTTTGATTTCGGATAAGCGTCCCAGTTTTTCGATATAATTCATTTCAATGCGAACGAAATCATCTTCGCATTGGGCATACAATAAACCAAAGACGGCATCCGCATCGGTTTTTCCATAAACGTGTGGAATGCCCCAATTGTCTCTAATAATAGTTACTTGTGTTGCTGCTTTTTCGAGTCTTTGGCTTTCTTTTGTGTTACTATTTTGAGAGAATACTTGGGAATTTACACATAGAAAAAGCACGACTAATTTTAGACTGTTTTTATAATTTGACATTACTATTATATTTTAAATTTTTGACCACTATTGTAAATACTCATTTCTAGACTTTCTATGGAGATGAGATTGTTTGTTTCAGATTTTTGAATCCCTTTTGGATTTTTGATAACGATGACTTCACTTTCTCCTGTAATTTCAATTGATTCATTTCGAACAATGATAGCCGTTGCTTCATCAATTCCTATTCCGATATGAGAAGGGAATTCTACCACGGCAGATAGTAAGCGGTTGTAGCGACTTCTTTTTACAAAATGCTGGTCAATAATTACGTTTTGCATTAGGCCTAATCCCTCTGTTGTTTCAAGATTATTGTGGCGAATATTATCAAAAGTTCCTGAATATATTGGGTTTAACTTTTGATTTCCGGTAATCATATGTTCACACATTACCGCTGCTCCAGCACTTGTTCCGGCAATGGTGCTTCCGTTTTCGTAGGCTTTATGGATGGCTGTTTTAATGGGAGTGTTTTTGACGATATCCATGAATCGGGATTGATCGCCACCACTTATATAAATGAGTTTTGCATTTTGAAGTGAGTCAATCCATTTTTGATTAGAAGCTGTCTTCGCATCAAAATTAAGCATGACTATGGGGTTTGGTGTTAGCATTTTTAATTGATCATTAAAATAAATATAAGCACTGTCTGGTTCTCGGCTGGACATGGGTAATACTACGATATAATCTTTTGCTTCCAATTTCGAAATGGTCAACAAATTGTTCATTAGTTTATCCGATCTGTTTCCGCCGCCAATAATAAATAAGTTTCCTTTTGGAGATTGAGCTTGAACGGAACTAAAGGACAGTGCGAGTGCAATTATAAAATAAAATTTATAAATTAAAATAGATTTGTTCATAGTTTTTGGTTTTGTATAATTGGATAGGTTATCTTTTTATGATTATTCTAACGTTGAATAAAGGTTAGCAAAAAAAATTATGGGCTCCAGTGAAAATATAATAATAGGAAAAAGAAACGGGATAAGAGGTTTAGTTTTTTCATAATTACTTTTAAAATTTATTAGAATGCCATTTCTTTTGTGAAAAACCTCAAGATGAATTGTAGAGTAGATGAATTTTGCATTGCGTCTAAATTACAACTTATTTTTGAAGTAATACTTTTTGTAATTTGAAGAGATCTTTGTGATTAAGGTTTGCTGTTCATTTTGAACTCTTATAATATTTTAAGTGTTTTTCTTTTTTCTTTTTTTTAAATTCAAAGTATTGATAGATAGTTATTTGTGTTTATTTTGTAGTGACTTTTTATTTTTCATGAAAAATTTAAGTTAAAAGTTATTGTTAGAATAGGTATTGAAAAACGTTTTTTAAGTCTATTTTTGGAGAACAACCAAATTAATATCGTTATGAAAAAAACATTATTTTCTTTATTTTTTCTTCTCTTAGCTGCAGTTTCAGTAAATGCTCAGTTAAAAAGCCCTTCAGAATTTTTACCGAATTATGGAAAACAAATTAGTTATTACCATCAGGTTGAAGCTTATTTTAAGCAATTAACAGAGGAGTCAAGTTCTATAAAAAAACAAAAATATGGTCAAACTTCAGAAGAGCGGGATTTAAATGTGTATTACATTTCAGCTCCTGAGAACCTTGCAAACTTAGATCAAATTAGAGATAATAATTTGGCAGCAATAGGGATGTCGGATAAAAAGACTCAGACGATAGGGGATAAATTAATTGTTTGGTTGAGTTTTAATGTTCATGGTAACGAATATGCCGGGACTGAAAGCGCGATGACGGTTGCTTATGAATTAGTCAACCCAGCAAATCCTGAATCTAAAAATTGGTTGAAAAATACAATTGTAATTTTAGATCCCTGCATCAATCCTGACGGATATTCCAGATACGGAAATTGGTTGAGACAGATTTCTGGAAAAAACACTCATCCAGAATTAACAGATAGAGAACATATGGAAGTTTGGCCCGGAGGTAGATACAATCATTATATTTTTGATTTAAACAGAGATTGGGCTTGGCAGACACAGATCGAAACCCAACAGCGTTTGGCTTCATACAATGAATGGTTGCCTCAAATGCATGTAGATGTTCATGAAATGAGCTATAATTCTCCCTATTTTTTTCCGCCATCTGCAGAACCTTGGCATGAATATATTGAGAAATATCAAAAAGATTTTCACAATGTTATAGGCGAAAATATTTCTAAGAAGTTTGATCAGGAAAATTGGTTGTACAATACTCGGGAACGTTTTGATATGTTTTACCCAAGTTATGGGGATACTTATCCTACTTATAATGGCGCTGTAGGAATGACCTTTGAGCAAGGAGGAATAGGAGCAGGAAGGGAAGTTTTGTTAGAAAACGGAGATCTTTTGTCTATTAAGGATCGATTGACGCATCATGCTAAAGCAGTTTTAACTGCTGTTGGTAGTGCTGTATCTGAATCTGATAATTTAATTAAAGGCTTTAGAGGTTTTATGAACAATTCTAGAAAAGTAGTCAAAGGCGAGTATAAAACGTATGTTTTAAAAAGTAATCCAAAATTAGAGCAAATGGCGGATTTATTGAAAAAAAACCATATCGAATTTGCTTACGCAGATGGAAGTCAAAAAGCTTCAGGCTTTAATTATCAAATCCAAAAAGAGAAAAGTTTTTCGATTGAACCAAATGATTTAATCATAAAAGTAGATCAGCCAAAGGCGGTATTAACCCAAGTTTTATTTGAACCCAATCAGGTTTTACACGATAGTTTGTCGTATGATATCACCGCTTGGGCTTTGCCACTAGCTTATGGTGTTGAAGGATATGCTTTAAAAAATAGTCTAAATCTAAAAACGAAAGCTTCAATTGAAGCTATTGTACATACTATTCCTGATGCTGTATATGCTTTTCATATTCCATGGAATAACCGAATTTCTGCACAAGTCCTAGCTTTGCTGCATCAAAAAGAGATTAAGGTGAGATCTGCGATGAAAAAAGCAGTTTTTGGTAAAACGATTATCGAAGCTGGAGGATTAATAGTCAGTAAAGCAGATAATCCAAAAATTACTGATTTTGAAAAAACAATTTCAGATATAATAAAAATTAAAAACGATTACAATTATATAACAAGCGGTTATTCTGTAAACGGGAATGATTTAGGAGGTGAAAACTTTAGTATCTTAAAAGCTCCAAAAATCGCATTATTATCAGGGGAAGGAGTTGGTTCGACTGAATTTGGTTCTGTTTGGTTTTATTTGGAACAAGTGGCTGGTTATCCAGTTAGCGTTGTTGAAGTTCGTAATTTCGATAAACTTAATTTAGAGACCTACAATACCTTAATTTTGGCCGATGGTTACTATGATTTCTCTGATGACCAACAAAAACAAATTGAAAATTGGATTAAAAAAGGAGGGAAGGTAATCGCTATGAATAATGCTTTAAGTATTTTTGAAGATAAAGAAGGATACGCATTGACTCTTTTTGAATCTGAAGATGATAAAAAAGCATCTGAGAAAGCAGAAGCAGATGCGGAATTAAAAGACCGTTTTCTTAATTATCAAAGTGCTGAGCGTCGCGCTATTTCTGCTTCAATTCCAGGTGCCGTAATAGAAAACGTGTTAGATGTAACGCATCCTATGTCTTTTGGTTTAGGAGATCAATATTTCAGTTTAAAAACAGATGTCAGGCATTATTCTCTTTTGAAAAAAGCTTTAAATGTAGTTTATGTTCCAAAGGATTATAAAAGTTATGGTTTTGTTGGACATGATATTAAAGATAAATTAAAGAATACAGTAAGTTTTGCTATAGATTCAAAAGGGAAGGGGCAGGTGATTTATATGATTGATAATCCTTTGTTTAGGGGGTTTTGGGAAAATGGAAATTTACTATTCAGCAATGCATTATTTTTAGTGAATTAAATGTAAATAAAGTTTTTTAGAAGCAAGTTTTGGTTTGCAAAACCCCAAATTAAAATTTGGGGTTTTGTTGTTTTTATAATTAACCGATCAAAAAAGTATTAAATCCAACAAAAATCTGTAAAAAAGCAGAAACAACTATTTGTTTTTTTTTAACAGGTTCAAATGCCTTTTTATAATTTATGGCGGTGATTTTTATTATAAAAGCAGTAATATGATTTTTGAGCAAATACAATGCTTTAAGAGGCCTTGTGGCTTTTTACTAGATTAAATTTAATTTTATTCCATCTGATTATTAATTGGGATAAGTTAATATTTTCTTAAATATTTTACCTAAATTTGTTAAGTTCAACTAATTAAAACCAGTATTAACCAATTTATTTATTATTTATGAAAAATAGTCTACTAAGAGGCTTTACGGTATTTCTAATGATACTTTGTACCAGCTTGACCTATTCACAAGAGGTTTCAGGTACAGTATCAGACTCTAATGGTCCTCTTCCAGGGGCCTCCATTTTAGTTAAAGGAACAACTAATGGCGTGCAAACAGATATGGATGGAAAGTTCACCATCAAAAGTATTGGCTCGAATGCCATTTTGATATTTAGTTACATTGGGTTAAAAACTCAAGAAGTCAGTGTAGCAGGGAAAAGTACTATAAATTTAATTTTAAAAGTAGATTCTGCAGAGTTAAAAGAAGTTGTAGTAATTGGTTTTGGTAAACAATCTAAACGTAAAATAACTGACAACATCGCATCTATTTCGTCGGACCAAATAAATCAAATTCCCGTCGCAAATATGCAGAATGCTCTTGTTGGGAAGGCAGCGGGAGTTCAAATCACTCAAATAAATGGAAAAGTTGAAGGTGGAGTAAAAGTAAGAATTAGAGGTATCTCTAGTATCTCGTCTTCACAAGAACCTCTGTATGTAATTGATGGATTACCATTAATAAATGATAATGAAAGTACGGGTGCAGCTCCTATTAATCCGTTAATTTCCTTAAATCCTAATGATATCGAATCGATCCAAATATTAAAAGATGCATCTTCAGCTGCTATTTACGGGGCTAGAGGTACAAACGGAGTTATTTTAATTACAACCAAACAAGGAAAATCAGGAAAAACAAAGATCTCTTTAAACACTTCATCAGGATGGAGTGAAGCCACTAATAAACTAAGTTGGTTAAATGCAGAACAATACGTAGAACTTTTTACAGAAGCGGACGTCAACTCATACGGTGTTGAAGATATCCCGTGGGCCGAAGAACAATTTGATAATATGTCTAATGGAAAAGACTGGAGAAATGGCGCAGTAGATACTGATTGGCAAGATTTGGCCTTGGTAAAAGGTTCTGTTCAAGATCATACTTTCTCTATCTCTGGAGGTGATGAAAAAACCGTTTTTTTTCTTTCGGGTGGGTATAATAACACTCAGGGAATTATTAGAGGGAACAGTTTAGAGCGATATTCTTTTAGAGGAAATTTAGATCATAAAGTTTCTGATAAATTAAGGGTGGGGCTTAATACTAGTTTGAGTAAAACGAAAATTGCAAGAATTGGAGCAGATAATTCTTTCGCAACTCCATTACAAGCAATAGCTCAGTCCCCTTTATCTCCCGCTTATTTAGACGATGGATTAACTCCTAATAATGAGTCCACTATTTATTATAATTTTTTGACACAGGAATACAATGGAAATTGGGGTGTGAATATTTTTAGAACATTAATGAATAGTTATTTAGAGTATAAAATTGTGCCTGATTTAAAGTTTAGAACTGAGTTAGGTTACGATAATAATAATCAAACTGAAGAATATTTTTCGGGTAGCTTAACAGAATCTGCTTCTACTAATGGATATGCTGATGCTAATGCGGTTCAGTCTGATAAATACAGCATAAACAATTATTTTACATATGCTAAAACATTTAATGAAGATTACGATTTAGAGTTTGTGGGAGGAATGAGCTTTGAAGAAAGTTCCCGAAGCAGACAATACGTTGCCGGGACTGGTTTTCCATCAGATGAGTTGCAAACCGTAGAAAGTGCCTCTGAGATAACAGCAGGATCTTCCAGTAGAACGAAGTACAACTTTCTTTCCTATTTTGGTAGAGCCACTTTTTCCTTTATGGATAAATATCTCTTAAAAGGGAGTTTGCGTTATGATGGTTCTTCTCGTTTTGGAGCAGCAAACCGATATGGAGTGTTCCCAGCTGCTTCTGCAGGTTGGATTATTTCAGAAGAAGATTTTATGAAAGATAGCGGTGTTATCAACTTATTAAAATTGAGAGGAAGTTTTGGAGTAACGGGAAATGCGGGTATTGGTAACTTTGCCAGTTTGGGTCTTTTTGGAGGGTCAGCCTATAATCAACGTTCTGCAATTACTCCAATTCAATTGGCCAATCAAGATTTGAAATGGGAAAGAACCAATCAATTTGATATGGGTTTAGATTTTGCATTATTAAACAACAGATTGAGTGGTGGAATAGATTATTATGTTAAAAAAACAAATGATCTTTTATTAAACGAACCTATTCCAGGAACTTCTGGATGGAGTACTTTAACTCGTAACGTAGGCTCGCTAACTAATAAGGGATTTGAGTTTGTACTAAATACAACAAACATTCAAACAGATAACCTTACTTGGAAAACTTCTTTAAACTTATCAACTTTAGATAATAAGGTAACCGATTTGCCCGGTGGTGATATTGTTGCATCAAGAAATATTGTCAGAGTAGGCGAAACCATTTCATCCTTTTATTTAGTTGAGTATGCTGGAGTTGACCCCGCAAATGGAGATGCTTTATTTTATCTAAATACTGAAAAAGCGGATGGTACTTTAGATAAAACTACTACTAATAATTTTAATCAAGCACAAAGAATCATTTCAGGAAGTCCTTATCCTACATTTATGGCAGGTATGACCAATACGGTATCATTTAAGAATTTTGATTTTTCATTTACTTTTCAAGGTGAATGGGGATCTTCTATGTATAATGAAGGTGGGAAATTTCAGTCAGGGAATATGAGATATGAGGACAACCAAACAACGGATCAGTTAAACAGATGGCAAAATCCTGGGGATATTACAAATGTGCCTCAAGCCAGATTATATTCCACAAATGGACAACAAGCATCAACACGTTATCTAGAAAAAACTGACTTTGTTCGATTAAGAAACTTATCGTTAGGATATACGTTTCCCAGAACATTTACGCAAAAAATTGCTTTGGACAGAGTTCGACTCTATTTAACTGGAGTCAACCTTCTAACTTTCACGAACTATAGCGGATACGATCCAGAGGCTTCTTATGATAATAATGGAGATTCTAATATTCAAAAAGGAATTACATTTTATTCAGCACCTCCTGCTAAAACAATCACTATTGGATTAAATATTGACCTATAAATAAAACATTTATGAAAAAATATAAATACACAACAATTTTAATATCATTCCTTACTCTATTTGTTGTGGGGTGTGATGACAACTTAAATATCAAACCGGAACAGGAGATATCAGCAGATGACGCTGTTAAAACTGTAGCTAATGTTCATAAGATTTTAATTAATGCTTATGGCGTTGCCCGATCTAATTTGAGTTATGGCGGCGGGATTGCATTAGCTTCGGAATTAATTGCTAATGATGGTGATATTTATTGGAACGGAACTTATGTTCAACCAGGTGAATATAATGAGAAAGCGATCGTGACAGATAATAGCTTTGTTGCAGATATTTGGCTAAACGGTTATGAAATTAGTAATCATGCTAATATTGTGCTTGATAATTTAGCAGTAATTAGTGATGCATCGGATAAAGATGTTACGGAAGGGGAAGCAAAATTCCTCCGAGGTTTGGCTTATTTCGATATGGCAAGATTATTTTCTAAACCTTATGTGTCGGGAGAGGTAAACAGTCAGCTTGGAGTTCCTATTGTGCTAAAGGCGGTATTAAATCCTAGTCAGATTGAGTTTCCAGCGAGAAATACTTTAGAGGAGGTATATACTCAGGTTATTGCTGATCTAAATGATGCGTATACTTTGTTACCGGCAACCAATGATATTTTTGCAACAAAATACAGTGCGGCTGCACTTCTCGCCCGAGTGTATTTGGAAAAAGGGGATTATGTAAATGCTCGTAACATGGCAAATATTGTCATTAATGATAGTGGAGCAACATTAACAACTAGTTTTGCAAAAGCATTTAATAATTCAGAAAATTCATCTGAAGATTTATTTGCTTGGCAAGTGACGAGTCAGGATGCAGATACTAATGACTTCAATGTGTTTTGGGCTGGTTCTGATTTTGGAGGCCGTTCAGGAAACCCAGATATTAATATTGAAACGCAACATTGGGATATTTATGATGATGCTAATGATGAGAGAGCTGGTTTCTTTTATGAAGCGGATTACTGGTGTACAACAAAATGGAAAAGCCAATTTGCAAATATTCCCCTGCTCCGTTTAGCAGAAATGTATTTGATACGGGCTGAATCTAATTCTAGATTAGGAACTATTATAGGACTTTCTCCAGTTAATGATATTAATATGTTACGTAAACGCTCTGGTGCAACTCAATTTCTAACTATTGATTTAGCTATTATTCTGATGGAAAGAAAAAGAGAGTTGTCTTTTGAAGGATTTGCTTTATTTGATGCAAAACGATTACAGCAAAATATTGGATCTCTTCCTTATAATGCCAATAATTTAATTTTGCCTATTCCTCTTAGAGAGATGGATGTAAATAAGAACTTGATCCAGAATGATGGCTATTAAATAAATTTAGTTTACTTTCTACAAGGAGTTATGCGAGTCAAGCATAGCTCCTTTTTTTATGGCAAAAACTGAAATACTTTAGAAGCATTGAAAATATAAAAACGGAATATACTTCTGATTTTAAATAAATTATAAAGTATTCATTCGTATATTAAAATTGTTTATTTTTAGTAAAAATAATCGCACATGCTAGTTAAAGTTTTTGGAAGCGCTGTATTTGGAGTGGAAGCCACAACAATTACAGTTGAAGTGAATATTGATAAAGGGATTGGCTATCATTTAGTTGGTTTGCCAGATAATGCCATCAAAGAAAGCAGCTATAGAATTGCAGCTGCCCTAAAGAATAATGGATACAGCATGCCTGGTAAAAAAATAACCATCAATATGGCTCCCGCTGATTTACGCAAAGAGGGATCTGCCTATGACTTAACTTTAACTATAGGTATTCTAGTAGCCTCACAACAAATTGAAGCCAAAGATCTTGAAAAATATATGATTATGGGAGAGCTTTCTCTCGATGGTAGTCTACAACCCATACGGGGGGCTTTGCCTATTGCAATTAAGGCAAAAGAGGAAGGGTTCAAAGGATTTTTTCTCCCAAAACAAAATGTAAAAGAGGCTGCAATAGTGGCTGGACTCGATGTTTATGGAGTTGATAATGTACAGGAAGTGATTGATTTTCTGGAAGGCAAAGCAAATTTAGAACCAACAACAATCGATACCAGAGCTGAATTTTATAAAGATTTAGATTTTCCAGAGTTTGATTTTTCGGACGTGAAAGGCCAGGAGTCTATAAAGCGCTGTATGGAAATAGCGGCGGCAGGAGGCCATAATATCATTCTCATTGGGCCTCCTGGGGCCGGAAAAACGATGTTGGCCAAACGCTTGCCTAGTATTTTACCTCCCATGACTTTACGGGAAGCTTTAGAAACCACAAAAATACATAGTGTGGCGGGAAAGCTCAAAGAGGTAGGATTGATGAACCAACGCCCTTTTAGGAGTCCGCATCATACGATTTCAAATGTTGCGTTAGTGGGAGGTGGGAGCTACCCGCAACCCGGTGAGATATCGATGGCTCATAATGGCGTATTGTTCCTCGATGAATTACCAGAATTCAAGCGTGATGTACTGGAGGTTATGAGGCAGCCATTAGAGGATAGGGAAGTGACAATTTCGAGGGCTAAGTTTACGGTTACCTATCCGTCTTCCTTTATGCTAGTTGCCAGTATGAACCCTAGTCCAAGCGGTTTTTTTAATGATCCCGACTCCCCTCAAACTTCTTCTCCACATGAAATGCAACGTTATTTGAGTAAAATCTCGGGTCCATTATTAGATCGGATTGACATTCATATTGAGGTTACCCCAGTTCCTTTCGAAAAATTATCAGAAGACCAAAAAGCCGAAAGCAGCGTCGATATTAGAAAAAGAGTTACAGCAGCTCGCGAAATCCAGTCGGAACGTTTTGTGCAAATGGAAAATATCCATTATAATGCTCAAATGAATACCAAGCACATCAGGGAATATTGTGCTCTTGACGATGTTTCAAAAAAGTTACTGAAAACTGCTATGGAACGGTTGAATCTTTCTGCCAGGGCCTATGATAGGATTTTGAAGGTAGCACGTACGATAGCCGATTTAGATGCCGCGCCAACTGTTATTTCATCGCATATTGCCGAAGCAATTCAATATCGAAGTTTGGATCGTGATGGATGGTTGGGGTGATGGATTCTTAATCAAGATAGAAATAAAAAACACCAAATTTATAGTAGTTAATTCTTAAACAGAAAAATCCTTTACTTGAAGTAAAGGATTCTTGAATCGTTTATTCATATAATTTTGGCTATCAATTACTTTAGCGTCTGTCATTATTCTGATTTGGACGTCTAGGACCAAAGCTATTATTTCCGCTTCTACTAGAATTATCAGTACTTGACTTCCGTGGGTTTGAACTTCTCTGTGGCCTACCTTGACCTTGCTTAATAGGTTGAGTTGACGCTTTTGGGTCTGGTTCAAAACCTATGATATTTTCGGTGGGAATTTTCAATCCAACCAACTTTTCTATATCGCGTAAAAAAAACAGTTTCGTCTGGACTAAATAAAGAAATAGCTTCCCCACTTGCTCCAGCTCTTCCAGTTCTACCAATACGGTGAACGTAATCTTCTGGAATATTAGGTAATTCAAAATTAACGACGTGTGGCAATAATGGAATATCTAAACCTCTAGCTGCAATATCTGTTGCGACTAAAGCGGTGAGGCTTCCGTTTTTAAAACCAGCTAAGGCTTTTGTTCGTGCCCCTTGACCTTTATTACCGTGAATGGCTGCTGCCTTAATTCCAGAGCTAATCATACTTTCAGTAAGTTTATTGGCACCTTGCTTGGTACGTGTAAAAACTAAAATCTGTTGCCAGTTTCCTTCAGTAATAAGTTTAATAATTAATTCTGTTTTTTTCTCTTTTGCACAAGGATATACTTTCTGAATGATAGCTTCTACTGTGGTATTTTCTGGTGTAGCTTCAACTTGGACTGGTTTGTTTAAAATACCCATCGCCAACTTCTTAATATCTCTGGAAAAGGTTGCCGAAAACATCAAGTTTTGCCTTTTCGGAGGTAATACTTTCATAATACGCTCAATGTCCCTCAAGAACCCCATATCCAGCATACGGTCTGCTTCATCCAAGACTAAGATTTCAACTTTTGAAAGCGATATTAAACCCTGATTTTGCAAATCGATTAGTCGACCGGGAGTTGCAACTAAGATATCGATACCTTGACGCAATTGGGCGACTTGTGGATTTTGATTAACACCCCCAAAAATTACTGTGCTACGTAAATCTAAAAACTCACCGTATTCTTTTATATTAGCAAGTATTTGAGCTGCTAATTCCCTTGTCGGTGTTAATATCAAGGCACGAATGGGTCTTTGACTTAAGTGTTTTCCTTGCGCTAATATTTGTAATATAGGAAGTGTGAAACCAGCTGTTTTTCCTGTTCCTGTTTGTGCAGAGGCTAAGACATCTTTACCTTCTAATATTGGTGGAATCGCTTTTTGTTGTATTGGAGAAGGTGTTGTGTATCCTTTTTTACTGATGGCTTTTAATAAAGCATCAGATAAGCCTAATGAGTTGAATGACATAAATTATGTTTATGAAGTAAACATAATTATTTTGCTTACTTCCTTAAGTTGGCGCGAAGATACTGCTAATTTTTCCGATCTGCTTTTGATTGATTGACTTTGTTTTAAATATAAGACGGTAGTTCTTTTTAATTCGCTATAAAAACGAGACCGGTACTAGGGGCGTTTCGTTAAATGCAAAACGGTTAGCTCATGCCTACAACCTTATATGTAAAATGGGGTATTTATAAGGCTTTCTAATTGTTTTTTGCTGTGAAATCGATAATTATATAGAGTCACGGAGTATGTATACTGACTGTTGGTTGGGATATTAATCTTATCCCGAAGTAATCTTTTATAAATGCGTGTTGTTGATTTACATCCATTTTATCGGCATCCTTTATCTCTATTTTTAATTTTAAAAAACGATCATCTTCACATAAAAAGTCAAAAAAATCTATTTTGGCGTCTGAAGGGCCAAAAAGAATTATTTTATCATATTATATTATAGCCCGACCAATTTTGTTATGATATTTATTTAAAGCAGATGTTTTAATACTACTTATTGAGTCGGTCTTCTTAGATTGTTCACTTTTTCTTCATCTATTGGAAATTCACACAGAATTGTTTTAACTTCAAAAAAGTTTGTTGTAAACTCCATTAAATAAGCAACAGAATCATCCATCCATATACCAAGTTGATTTGTATTTTTCATAATATTGAATTATTTAGCAAACTTAAAAGCTACCATCATTTTTTTATCAGTAAATTTATCAAAATTTAAAAAAAAATACATAATAAACCCCAATTAAAAAATCATATTTAATTGGGATTTATTATGTAAAAAGCGCTAAAATAATTATGTTATGATATTTTTAGTTGCTGTTTTGAATTAATTTTGGGAGTTTTCACGTCCCTGACTTTCGTCTTCAGCAGTAAACCCTATTATCTCGTTATATATGGCATAATACATGGAGTACACAAATGGAAGAGTAAAAAATATTCCGATACAGCAACCAATAAACCCTACAATAGAAGCTAGGCCTGCAACAAGTGTAAGGCCCAATAGTACTAATGGGTTCTTTAAAACAATAGTAATACTGGAACTGATGGCATCTGTAGCTTTTAAATCGCCAAAAATAATAAGGGGAATGGTCAACATTGTGAAAAATGATACTATGTAATTTATTAATGACCCAATTAACTCTATTTCAGCGTAACTTAGTGCTGTAGCCACCGCGGAACTAAGTGAAGTAATAAGTAATGTGGCAATAAACAGTTCTTTAAAATAGGGTGCGTTATAATATTCAAAAATGCTGGAAAAATGAAATTCCTCGTCTCTTTCCGCACAATAAGCCATTTTTATAAGACCTGCTGTAAAAGGACTTACTAAACAGGCTAATAAAATCCCGCCAAGCATGGAAATTAACAAGAAGTTTTCTGAGGTCGTTTCGGCTTTTAAATTTTCAGGATTTAACATCGTGGTTAATGCAGTGATTCCAAAGATCGAGATTATTATTGCAGCAATTATCGCAAAAATGATAACGCTGAATACTAAAATCATTGAACCCGCGTAAAGCGCTATTTTTTTGTAATTTTCGAATGCAAGGTTGAAAACGTTGGCGAAATCCAATTGATATCCATTTGCTTTTACTTCTTCAATTCTATTTTTTTGTAAATTCATTTCTGGTTGTTAAAATTAGTTGACTTGGTTTTAAATTTTATGATAAACTTCTTCTAATGGTACTCGAAATCGTTGTCCGTAAATGCCTTTTTCATCTCGAACTCCGCAAGCTATAATCATGTTTATTTCTGAAGTATAGGGTAGTTTTAATGTCTTTTTTACCATTAAAGAGTCAAAACCTTCCATCGGACAAGTATCATAATTAATTGCAGCCATACTGATCATGAAATTTTGAGCTGCAAGTGCTGCACTTTTTTGAGCCACAATGCGCATGTCACTTTGTCTCGCTTCACGGTAAATAGGTTTGAATATCCCAATAGCCTGGAAAGAAACATATTTTAGTGCTCCCAATATTCCAATAAAATCAAAGTATAGTGTTGGAACTATCTTTTGATAATAATTCAGTGCAAACTTTTCTCTTTTAGTGTATTCAGAACTTGGCTTATCACCATACTGTGATTTTAAAAATTCGATATTGGATCGTACCCTTTTTTTCCATAAATCTTTTCTGGCGACCACTACTACCATTTGTTGGGCAGTTTTTGCCGCACTCTGATTGAAGCAGGCTCCGTTGAGTTTGGAAAGTATTTCTGTTGAAGTGATATGGTAAAACTCCCATAGTTGCATATTGCTGCTAGTGGGAGCAAGAGAAGCCAAATGGATGCATACTTTTACTTTTTCATCATCGAGCATCTCTTTTG
>CALJVL010000018.1 GCA_937773775.1 uncultured Flavobacterium sp. | reverse complement strand
GGATTGTGTGTGACAAGTCCGTAAAGATTGCTGGTGACGTTTTCACAAATGACATTGTATATTACATGCGTACCCAACACAACCTTTTTGTTGGAGAAAGTACTGCTGAAAAAATAAAAATCCAAATAGGAGCCGGCCATCGAAGACTTGGAAACCCCTCCAGAAGACATGTCTGTTCAGGGGGAGGGATTTACTTACTGGTAAACCAAAACAAGTTGAAGTTTCCTACAGAGAAATAGCAAAAGCATTAGACAAATCAATTCAAAGAATTGAAGATGCTGTTATGGAAACTTTATCTCAAACTCCGCCTGAATTAGCTGCAGACATTTATAACACTGGTATTTATCTTGCAGGTGGAGGATCTATGTTGAGAGGACTAGACAAAAGAATCTCTCAAAAAAACAGACTTACCTGTTTACATAGCTGAAGACCCTTTAAGAGCAGTAGTACGCGGAACAGGAATGGCTCTCAAAAATATTGCGAAATTTAAAAGTATCTTAATAAAATAAGGTTCTTATAATATCGTAGATAGAGGAGTATCCTGAAATAAAATAATCCAAAAACAGAATGCAGCAAATATTTAATTTTATATTCAAAAACAGTAGTAGACTACTGTTTTTGCTGTTATTATCGATATCGTTTTTGCTGACAATCCCAAGCGCATTCTTATCATAAAAGCAAAATAATCAGTTCCGCTAATTTTTTAAGCGGGGGTGTTTACGAAAAAATTTACAATGTAGGAGAGTACTTGAATTTACGTACTGAAAATGAGTCCTTAGCTCTTGAGAACGCAAGGCTAAAAAGCATGTTGTTTAAAACCACAGACTCTGCAGCTATTAAAAACTTTGAGAATTTAAAGATGCAATTGCCAGACGACGTATTAGTTTCAAAGGTAATTCACAACTCATATAATGTTCATGAAAACTTTTTAACTTTAAATTCAGGTTCTTTGCTAGGCATAAAACCTGACATGGGCGTTGTCAACAATTTAGGGCTTGTGGGAATAATCGATAAGACCTCCCCAAAGTATTCAACAGTTGTAAGTATTCTTAATGTTAGATCGCGAATCAACGCCAAAATAAAAAAGTCCAACCATTTCGGATCTTTAGTATGGAATGCCAAAAGTACTGGTTTTGTTCAATTAATCGATGTCCCTAGATTAGCAGCTATTAGAAAAGGTGACACCATAGTTACTGGAGGGCAATCTGTTATTTTTCCTGAGAATATCAATATCGGAACAATAGATAAAATTGAAATTGACAATCAAACTCATTATTACACCATAAATGTCAAGCTTTTTAATGACATGACTAATTTAGGTCATGTGTACATAATAAAAAGCAAGGATAGAGAAGAACTTAATAATCTAGAAAAAACAACGAAAAATGAATAGCACATTGTTAGTCAATATTTCTCGTTTTATTTTGTTATTAACCATTCAAATTGTCATATTTAGTAATATGAATTTCTTAGGGTATATAATTCCGTTGCCATACATACTCTTTATAATACTATACCCCGTGAACGGAAACAGATCCGGTCTTCTCTTAGCCAGTTTTTTATTGGGCCTCACGATGGATTTTTTTTCTAATTCGGGAGGAACACATGCAACAGCTTGCTTGATTTTGGCTTATGTACGACCAACAATATTTAAATTTTCTTTTGGTGTTAGTTACGAATATCAAACAATAAAATTAAATGATGTTTTGACCCCTGAACGTTTTTCATTTATACTAATGTCAGTTGTCATCCATCATGTTACGCTGTTTATTTTAGAAGCCTTCCAGATTAGTTTCTTTTGGGATATTCTATTGAGAACAGTCTTGAGTACAGCATTCACAATCATCAGTTGTATTATAATAATATACCTGATTAAGCCCAATAAAAGATGAGAAAACTCCTGCTGCCGTCTATGATTATTGTTGCAGCATTATTGCTAGTGATACGAATATTTTATTTGCAGGTCATAAACGACACTTTCAAATTAAAATCAGACAATAACGCCATTAAAATAAAGTATGATTATCCTGAAAGAGGTTACATATACGATAGAAACGGAAAGCTGTTAGTTTCAAATCAAGCATCTTACGATATCATGGTAATTCCAAGGGAATTAAAAAATATCGATACTTTAGAATTTTGCCAATTACTGAACATTACCAAAGAGGACTATATAAAAACAATCGCTAAAGCTAAGGTATACAGTCCCCGTCTACCATCTGTTTTTTTACCCCAATTAAACAAAAGCGAATTTGCTGCTTTTCAAGAAAAAATAAGAAAATTTGAAGGCTTTTACGTTCAAAAGCGTTCGCTACGTGATTATGAAGTGGATTTTGGAGCGAACGTATTTGGTGGTATAACTGAAGTAAACGAAAAATTAATTGCTAAAAACCCATACTACAATAGCGGCGATTTAATTGGCCGCCAAGGTGTTGAAGAAAGTTACGAAGAAGTCTTGCGCGGAATAAAAGGTATTAAATACTTTCAAAAAGACAAATACAACAGAGTAATAGGCTCTTACAAAGAAGGTAAATATGATACCATTGCCGTACAAGGAGAAGACATAAACCTAACACTTGATGCTGAACTTCAAAAATACGGGGAACAGTTGATGATCAACAAAAGAGGCGGAATAGTAGCTATCGAGCCTAAGACTGGGGAAATTTTAGCACTTGTCACTGCTCCATCTTACGATCCTTCGATCCTGGTTGGAAGAAAGCGCTCTAAAAACTATACCCTTTTATACTACGACTCTATCGCAAAACCACTTTACGACAGAGGTTTGTTAGCGGAATATCCCCCTGGCTCTCCGTTTAAGATACTAACAGGACTAATAGGACTGCAAGAGGGAGTTGTAGATACGGAAACAACCTTTATGTGTCATCATGGCTTTAGTTACGCCAGAGGACGATTTATGAAATGTCACGGTTTCGGTCCGCACAAATTAAATAACGGAATTTATAATTCCTGCAATACTTATTTTGCGAATGTATATCTGAAAACTATAGCTAAATATGTAAAACCTTCTTATGCCGTTGACGTATGGAGCGATCATGTAAAAAGCTTTGGATTAGGTGATTTTTTAGGATATGATTTGCCTATCGGTAAGAAAGGAAATATTCCAGATTCTAATACCTACAAGAAAATCTACCCTAATGGCGGATGGAGAGGTACTACTATCATCTCAAATGCTATTGGTCAAGGAGAAGTTTTAATGACACCTATTCAATTAGCTAATATGATGGCAACTGTCGCTAATGAAGGATATTATTATACTCCCCATATCATCAAAAAAATTAAGGGTACAAGCATAGACAAAAAGTTTACGGAAAAACATGTAACTACCATCGATAAAAAACACTTTAAACCCATGATAAGTGGCTTATCTGACGTTTATAATCTAGGAACGGCTAGCTCACTTCGTGTTGAGGGTATAGATATTGCCGGTAAAACAGGAACGGCCGAAAATTTTGCTAAAATTGGAGGAAAAAGAATCCAACTAAAGGATCACTCTATTTTTGTGGCTTTTGCCCCGAAAGATAATCCTAAAATTGCAATTGCCATTCTCGTGGAAAATGGGGGATTTGGAGCAACAATAGCGGGACCAATTGCCAGTTTGATGATTGAAAAATATCTTAGAAAAAAAATAACCCGAACCGATTTAGAAACGAGGGTTTTAAATATCAGTTTAAAAGATCGATATGCCATATTGGGAGGCATGAAGGAAGGAATTGATATAGAAAGTACTCCTAAAGACTCTACGGTTAAAAACAAAACACAAAAAACAGAAATAGCGATAGTGATAGACTCTACGAAGCAAAATTAATAAGAGATTCATTTCAAATGAAAAACCAAAGCATAAAGAAAAACCTTGACTGGACTTGTATTATCATCTACAGCGCATTAGTAATAATGGGCTGGTTAAACATATACTCCTCCTCATTATCTTCTATCGAGGATACATACCAGAAACAGTTTGCATTTATCCTATTAACTATTCCATTAATTTTTATTATTTTAGGTATTGACGGAAAATTTTATGAGAAATATGCAAGCATTATCTTTGTGATTTCTTTGCTATCACTAGCAGGATTGTTTCTGTTTGGAAAAACAATAGCAGGACAAAGATGTTGGTATGCACTTGGAAGTTTTACAATTCAACCCTCTGAATTTGCGAAAGCTGCTACATCATTAGCCATAGCCAAATATTTAAGTGACTCCCAAATAAACCTAAAGGAAGTCAACCGTCAAATACAAGCGCTTGCAATTGTGTTTTTGCCAGTCCTTCTTATTTTGCCGCAGCCGGACCCCGGAAGCGCTTTAATATACAGTGTTTTCCTAATTGTATTATATCGAGAAGGTCTACCTGCATGGTATATTTGGACAGGGTTCATTACCATTTTACTGTTTATGCTAACCCTTTTGTTAGAGCCTCAATATGTGATACTCCTTGCCCTACTCATAATAACTATTGTTCATTTTAAATCTAGGCCGGCAGACAGGAACATATTCTTAAGCAGTATTCTCTTTGCATTAATGTCAGGATTTGTTTTGTCTGTAAGCTATGTTTTCCAAAATGTCTTTAAACAACATCATCGCGATCGTTTTAATATCTTACTTGGTAAAACAGTAGATTTAAAAGGAATTGGATATAATACAAACCAATCTGAAATTGCAATCGGGTCTGGAGGATGGCTAGGTAAAGGTTTTCTTGAGGGAACGCAAACCAAAGGGGGATTTGTACCAGAGCAGCACACCGATTATATCTTTACCACCGTGGGCGAAGAATGGGGATTTGTAGGTTCTTTAGTGGTAATCGCTTTATTTGTTGGGTTATTTCTTCGAGTAATTTACTTGTCGGAAAGACAAAAAACCAAATTCAGTAGGGTTTATGGCTATTGTGTTGCCGGTATATTATTTATCCATTTCTTTGTGAACATCGCCATGGTTATTGGCATTTTTCCAACAATTGGAGTGCCGCTGCCATTCTTTTCCTACGGGGGTTCGGGCTTGTGGGGCTTTACTATTTTACTATTTATCTTCCTAAAAATGGATGCCAATAAAGTAAATGAGTGGTAAGTAAAAATTATTACAACACACTATTCGTTTGAAAAAACTATTTTCTAATAAATTCTCTTTTCTAAACTATTTTCGACTTTGAATGTCAAATTATAGAGAAAAGCAATTGCTACATTATCAACATACTGGCAAAAAGAATTAAAAAATGGAAAAAAAGACTAACTAATCAAACTTCCCCAAGAGTATTTAACAGCAGCTTTTTTAGCACTTGTTTTGCAACAAGAAGAAATTGAAATCAAATTTCCATTTCTCTAACCAAGAAATTTTACAAAACCGCATTACTCTTTTACATCAAGTGCATCACGTAATGCATTTCCCATCATCATAAAAGCTAAGGTTAAAAGCATTATAGCAACACCCGGCACCATAGCCAAATAGGGTTTGCCAAGAATAATATAACTGTAGTGATCCTTAATAATACTTCCCCAACTTGGTATTGGTGGTTGCGCACCTAAACCCAAAAAACTTAATCCACTCTCCACTAATATTGCTGAAGCAAAATTTGCTGCCGATATTACAATTACCGGCGCCATAATATTAGGTAAAATATGGTTAAATATGATCCTGAAATCCCCAAAACCCAATGCTCTTGCAGCGGTTACATACTGCATTTCCTTAATACTAATAACCTGACCTCTAACTACACGCGCCACTTCGACCCACATTGTTAAACCAACTGCGACAAAAACTTGCCAAAACCCTTTTCCAAGAGCCAAAGTAATAGCAATGACCAAAAGAAGTGTAGGGATGGACCAGATGATATTAACAAGCCACATAATTAAGGCATCAACTTTACCACCAAAATAGCCGCCAATTGCACCAAAAAAGATTCCAACAATTAAAGAAATCAAAACCGCTACAATCCCAATAGATATTGACACTCTAGAACCGATTAACATTCTGCTTAGTAAATCTCTTCCATACTTGTCAGTTCCTAGGTAAAACGTTCGTTTCTTGATCAAATCTTGCTCAACTGACGCGATAGATTGTTTTCCAAAAAAGGCTTCCAAATCAAGCTGTTTTATAATTTTTAATGAGGGCTCATCAGAATATTCAACATATTCAATACTACTACCAATGACTTTATAACTTTCAATTGCAACCTCGGTAACCGTATTGGGAAAACCAAGAAAGTAATTTAAAAGTGATTTTTTCGGCTTTCCGTCTAATGGAATAGATAATATCTTTACACTAAAACCTGGTGGTTTAGAATGAATGGATAGATGCATCTGGTTTGCGTTTTCTGAATTATCGGGTGCGATTACGTATGCAAAAATGGAAACAAAAAGTAAAATCAAGATAAACCCAAAACTAAAAACGCCCCAAAAATTCTTTTTGAATTTATGGAGCGCAATAGCTGTTAAAGATTGTGTAGTATTATTCATTTAAAAAAGGCTATGCCTTATGACTTAGCTAGTATTTCTTTTTCCATTTTAGCTGGAAGGTCCTTTTTAAGACCGATTTTAGATTGCAAATCATCTAAAACGTTTAACGCTTCTTCGACATAAACATCCTTCGATAAGGCTTCATGCCACCTGTCTCTTTTTTCTTTTAAAATACTGTCTTTAGAAGTTTCCACTAGCTCATAAGGTAGAGACGAGAACTGCAATGAATTTTTATATTTTGAAATAGGCTTATATTTCTTAGCTGATTCCTCAATTGCACTTTGAGCTATCTTGAATTTCTTCATGTTCAAGCTATAAGTATTATCTTCACTACGACCATCAATCCATTTCGCATTTTCTTCTATCAATTTAAATTGCGAATTATTTTCTATTCGGATTTTACTGTTCGATATCGCTTTGTCAAAACTAGCTGTTTTATCCCAAACAGTATATTCGGCCGACTCGATTTTATCCCATGGCATTGCGTTATCGATATCTCGTTCACCCATTTTCAAATAGGCGTATCTGTCCGGCATCACAATATCGCTACTCACCCCTTCCAACTGCGTTGAACCACCATTAATTCTGTAAAATTTTTGAGTAGTCGTTTTTAACGCACCTAAGTCACCTACATCACTATTTCGTACAAATTGATTTAAATCAATCACATTTTGAACGGTTCCTTTGCCATATGTTTGTTTGCTTCCAATGATAACTCCTCTCTTATAATCTTGAATCGCCGCAGCCAATATTTCTGAAGCCGAAGCTGAAAAACTGTTTACCATTATTACTAACGGACCATCCCATTCAATTTTTTTGTCCCTATCATAAAGCACCTCTTTTTTTCTTCCTGCAGATTTGATTTGAACAATTGGACCTTGCTCTATAAATAGCCCCGCAATATCTACAACAGTCGATAGTGATCCTCCGCCATCATCGCGAACATCTAGTACAATACCACTTACACCCGCTTTTTTTAATCTTTCAACTTCTAAAGCAATGTCTTTTCCAGCATCCCTGCCATCTTTATTTTCAAAATCAATATAGAATTTAGGCAAATAAATAACGCCATATTTAAGTCCGTTTTTATTAACGACACTTGATTTAGCGTAGGTTTCTTCAATCTCAACAATATCTCTTATTATAGAAATAATCTTAATTGTTCCGTCTACTTTCTTTACGGTAAGACGTACTTCAGAACCTTTAGGCCCTTTAATTTTTTTAACAACATCATCAAGACGCATCCCAACCACATCAACGGCAAGTTCATTACCTTGGGCTACTTTCATCACTAGATCTCCAGCTTCCAGCTGTTTTCCTCTCCAAGCCGGACCTCCTGAAATAAGCTCTGAAATCTCAGTGAAATCATTTTTCTTTTGAAGACGCGCGCCTATTCCTTCTAATTTCCCACTCATGCTTACGTCGAAACGGTCTTTTTCTTCAGGTGCAAAATAATTGGTGTGCGGATCAAAACGGGCTGTAATCGAGTTTATATAAACTGAGAACCAGTCGTCGCGATCTAAATCATTCATAAAACCAAAATATTCATCTAATGATTTTTTAGCATTTTCGCGAGTCTCTTTTTCTAATTCTGCAAAACTTTTAGGTTTTCCATCCACAACTGAATCACTATCCTTTATTTTCTCTATCCCGCTTTTGTTAATTTTTACATCTTGTCCTATAATTGATAAACTGTCTGAGCTTTTTTGATCAACTACACCCTTACTTTTATCTTCTTGAATTTTCAAGCGATCAGTCAATGAGGAAAGCGTTGATAATTTAATTTGTTTTCTCCATCTATCAGTAAGTTCCGCCACAGATTTAGCGTAAGGTGCTTTATCATAATCTGTATTAAAGCTCTCATCTACTGTATAGTCAAAAGGAGTACTTAAAATTTCTTTATATATCTTTTTGCTTTCTTCCATTCTTTTCATCAAACGGTCATACGTAAGGCTAAAGAAAGTCAAATCTTTATTCATCAATTGGTCATCCAATTCGGTTTCAAATTTTGAAAAATCATCAATATCTGACTGTAGGAAAAACCGTTTTGAAGGGTCTAAGGCCTGAACGTAATCTTTATATATTCCTTTCGAAAAATCGTCGTCAATTGCGGCGGGATCATAATGCCCTTTTTCAATCACAAACGTCAATAATTCCAAAAGCAGCTTATCCTTATCAGGGTTAGAATCAACTCCGGATTTAATTTTAAATGCAAATAATGTCACCGACAAGACGGTAACTGCAAGAAGTATTTTATAATTCCTTTTCATAAAGTTAATAATTGTATTCATCCAAATTTTTAAACTAAAGTACGGTAAAAATTATGCCAACGTTTCCAAGGCCCACATAAATTTTTGTTAAAGATATAAATTGTTTTTTTTGTTTTGGCTTTAATCATTCAAGTTAATAATTTTTGTTTTCTTTGTTAGAAATATACTTGACTGCCATAACTAATCTCAGCCTTCGCAGCATATTTTTAATAAAAAAAACATCCAATAATGAATATAGCTAAACCTCTAATCCTAATTACTAATGATGACGGTGTCTCGGCCCCTGGACTCAGAGCATTAATTGCCGTAATGTCTGATATTGGTGAAGTTATAGTTGTAGCACCTGATAAACCACAGAGCGGAATGGGGCATGCCATAACCACAAACAACACTTTATATTTAAACAAAATATCAAAGGAAAACGATGTGATTACGGAATACAGCTGCAGCGGAACTCCAGTCGATTGTGTAAAATTAGCTGTAAATGAAATCCTTAAAAGAAAACCAGACCTTTGCGTTTCTGGAGTCAATCACGGATCGAATTCTTCTATCAATGTAATTTATTCAGGAACCATGAGCGCCGCTGTCGAAGCAGGCATTGAGGGTATTCCCGCTATCGGATTTTCGCTGTTAGATTATGATTGGAATGCAGATTTTGAAACAATGAAACCTTTCATTCGAAAAATCGCCTTAGAAGTTTTGAAAAATAATTTACCACATGGAGTAGTGTTGAATGTAAATTTTCCAAAACTGAAAAAAGAAAACATTAGAGGAATAAAAATTTGTCGTCAGGCCAAAGCTATGTGGGTAGAAAAATTCGATAAGCGACAAACTCCTCAGGGGAGAGATTATTACTGGCTAGCGGGCGAGTTCGTAAACCAAGACAAAGGAGAAGACACGGATGAGTGGGCTCTCGCGAACGGTTATGTATCCGTGGTGCCAGTGCAATTCGATTTGACTGCGCATCATGCGTCACAATTACTTAACACTTGGAAATGGAATGAATAAAATTGACAAAATAGTAGGGTTCGTAATCAGTCTTCTTCAGTGATTACTGAGCATTTACCTTTTTATTATATTATTTACCGACTTTGATTTATAGCTGTCGTGCAAACCTTTAGTTTTCAAAGTCCTCTTGGAAAATTAATCACCCCCCACAGTATTCTTGACTTGATTATTTTTACGGTTTTATTGAAATTAAAAAAGGAGCCTATGGCACGCGGCATTCTTTTGGCGGTCATTTCTATAATAATATTCACTTTGATTGTTTAAAACAACCAAATAGTTTGATTTCTGAACATTCAAGAACTAATTTTGTTAGCACAAATAAAATAACAATTCACATCCTAAAGAAATGAAATACTACATTATAGCCGGAGAGGCATCGGGCGATTTGCATGGTTCTAATTTAATGAAAGCTTTATTTAAGGAAGATGATAGTGCAGATATTCGTTTTTGGGGCGGCGATTTGATGCAAAAAGCGGGTGGCATAATGGTGAAGCATTATCGAGAATTGGCCTTCATGGGATTTATCGAAGTGCTATTTAATCTAAAAACGATCTTAGCTAACATAAAGATTTGCAAAAGAGATATTCTAAAGTTTGAACCTGACGTAATTATATTTATTGACTATCCGGGATTTAATATGCGTATCGCTAAGTGGGCGAAAGAACGCGGTATTAGGACACATTATTATATTTCACCACAAATATGGGCTTGGAAAGAAAATAGGATTATCGATATCAAACGTGATGTCGATAACATGTATGTTATTTTACCTTTTGAAAAAAAGTTCTACGAAGACAAGCATAATTTTCCAGTAGAGTTTGTCGGTCATCCCTTAATTGACGCCATTCATATCCAAGCTATAGTTGACCCAATCGTTTTTAAGGACGAAAATCAGTTAAATGAAAAACCCATCATTGCGTTACTTCCCGGCAGCCGAAAACAGGAAATCACAAAAATGCTTTCCGTGATGATAAGTATAGTAGATGATTTTCCTGACTATCAATTTGTGATTGCGGGAGCCCCGAGTCAAGAATACTCTTTCTATGAAAAATTTATTTCTAATGGAAACATAAAATTCATTTCCAATAAAACTTATGATTTATTGAAAATAGCAACAGCTGCTTTGGTCACTTCTGGGACAGCTACACTCGAAACTGCTCTTTTCAAGGTGCCTGAGGTAGTCTGCTACAAAGGCAGCTGGGCTTCTTACCAAATTGCAAAACACATCATTACTCTAAAATACATTTCGCTTGTAAATCTAATCATGGACGAGGAAGTCGTGACCGAATTAATACAGGACGATTTCAACACAAGAAACATCCAAAGGGAATTAGAAAAAATATTGGAACCTAGTCACCGTAAACAGCTTTTGCAAAAATATGATTTGCTCGAAGCAAAACTTGGCGGAATTGGAGCTAGTGAAACAACCGCTAAACTAATAATCGCTGATTTAAAGTAATGCAAAAATTAAACTTAACCAAAAACAACTCTGTCTTTTGAAGCAACTATTATACATATCGCTGTTGATTGCCGTTTTTACTTCATGTAAACCTTCATCGGCGATGCTAACTTCTAAAGAGAAAACACCGGATAAAAACAGAATTAATTTAAGCTCGAGCAATACAAACAAACTTATTGATGAAATAGTAGACTCGGCATCACAAAATATAGGGGTTAAATACAAAACTGCGGGAACAAGCAAATCCGGATTTGATTGTTCAGGTTTAGTATACTCGACCTTTAGCCAGTTTGATATTAAACTTCCCCGAACTTCAATTGAGCAATCGAAAACCGGTACCGATTTCGGTAAAAACACTGATGAAGCTAAAAAAGGAGATTTAATATTTTTCAAAACAAATAACAGATCTCAAATAAACCATGTTGGTATAGTGACTGAGGTCAATGACCAAGAGATAAAGTTCATACATACCTCCACCTCTAAAGGGGTAATTATTTCCTCTACCAAACAGCCCTATTATAAAAAAACATTTGCTCAGCTAAACCGAATTTTGGAATAAAACAAATAAATTTTATTTTGCTAAAAAGCTGTACTTTAGAACTATGAAAGTACTGCAGTTCCCCTTAGCAAGAATTACTATTGGTTTTGTACTGGGGCTATTACTCGCCTTTTACCTAAAACCAGAACTGACGACAATATTTGGGTTGATGTTGATTAGCCTTCTTTACTTAGGGATTAGTTATTTCGCCCTGAAAAACACCTTTAGCAATAGCTTTTACTTTGGTTTAGCGACTTATATTGCCTCAGTTTTTGTGGGCATAACTACACAAATCGTACACACAGATTCTTATCAAAAAGCAAACTACATCCACGAAAGAAGCATTTTTGAGAAACCTCATCTTTTATCACTTGTCATCAGAGAGAAATTAAAAAGCACTAATTTTAATGACCGGTATATCGCTCTAATCAATCATATTGATAGTAAAAAACACTCTGGGAGGATACTTTTGAATGTTCGGAAAAACAGCATGAATTATGAATTCGAAACCGGCACTTCGCTGCAAGTTAGAGGAGTTCCCTATGAAAACAAACCTCCAAATAATCCAAACCAATTTGATTATAGTGCCTATCTCGAAAAGAAACAAATTTACGCACAACTGTACGCGGATAAAGAGTCCATCAGCATTAGTCCCGACTATAAAAAAGACATCTGGTACTACAGTTCAAAACTAAGGACTTCTATCATCCACAATCTACAAAAAAGCAATTTCAACAACACTGAATTGAACGTAGCGATCGCCTTAATAATGGGGCAGAAACAAGATGTTTTACCCGAAATCATCCAAGATTACCAATACGCTGGAGCAGTACATATTTTGTCTGTTTCTGGGCTTCATGTTGGTTTTATTTTGCTGTTTATTAGCTTTTTGCTAAAACCAATTCCAAACAGCCCGAAGGGTTCGTTTACAAAACTGACCATCATTCTAGCTTCCTTGTTCTCATTTGCATTAATCGCTGGTCTGGCACCCTCGGTGGTCCGCTCAGCCACTATGTTTTCGTTTGTCGCAATTGGACAGCATTTACGGAGAACCGTCAATATATATCATACAATATTAGTTTCCGTTTTTCTGATTTTACTTTTCCAACCTTCCTTTCTATTCGACGTGGGCTTTCAGCTGAGTTACATTGCTTTATTTTTTATAATTTGGTTCCAACCACTTCTTGCCTCCATCTGGTCCCCTAAAATAAAAGCTATTGAATATATGTGGGGAATACTTACCGTTTCATTCGCTGCACAAATAGGCACCCTACCCTTAAGCATCTATTACTTTCATCAGTTTCCTGGCCTGTTCTTTGTAACAAATCTGGCGATTATACCATTACTGAGTGTCATAATGATTTTAGGAGTGTTGGTTATGGTTTTGGCAGCATTTGACTTTGTTCCGCTTTTTCTGTCCAAGCCATTGGAGTGGGGAATTTATCTGCTCAATAAAATAATCAATGCGATAGCATCATTCGAACACTTCATAATCCGTGACATTCCACTCAACATTTATTTGATGCTTAGTTCATATCTATTGATCCTAGCAGCTATTACTTGGTTTAAGAAACCAAGCTACGGCAAGCTCATGATCTTATTAATTTCTATCATGACTATTCAGTTTTCATACATGAAGACTCAATGGGTCAACAAAAACCAAAAAGAATGGATTCTTTTCAATTTTAAAAAAAACACTATGGTAGTCGAGCGTGATGGAAAAAATGTAGTTTTGTATGCTCACGATAACGTCCTAAAAACTGCTAAAAGCAACAGGGTGCTAAATTCCTATTTAGTTGCTAATTTCAGCACATTGAAAGGGACAGAGAAAATTAAAAATACCGCTTTTTTTAAAGACAACAAAATTCTTATTCTAGATAGTCTAGGAAACTACCCTACGGATATAAAACCAGATATCATTGTAATCACTCAGTCTCCTAGAATAAATATGGACCGTATGTTACATCTCTTAAAACCCAAAGTCGTAGTGGCGGACGTCTCAAATTTCAAAATACTTCAAAAACATTGGAAAGCCAGTTGTGAAAAACAAAAAATCTCTTTTCACGCTGTTGCCGAAAAGGGATTTTTCAAACTAAATTGACAGTTTTATTTTCTATTAATAATTTTATTTGCAACTTCAAGCCAAGCCACTGGACCTCCAGCTACATAACCGGTATTTCCCAAGCCTTCAAAATTTACTTTGCCTTCTTTATCAGTCCCGTTTGCGAAGTGAATTGTCGGGAATCCTTGAATACCGAAAGCTTGCTGTAATTCGCCGTTTTGTTTTTTTATTTCAGCCGTTTGTAATGTCCTTCTTGGGTAATCTAATTCGACAAGGATAACATTTTCAGTAGCCCATTTTGCAAATTCTGGTGTCAATAACACTTCTTTTTGCAAACGAATACACCATCCACACCAATCACTTCCGGTGAAGAACAATAATAATGGTTTATGCTCTTTACTTCCCAAAGAAATTGCCTCTTTAACATCAGTATGCCATTTGAGTTCTTGTGACTGAGCCGTAACCAAACCAAAAAACAAAATGAATAGTAAAAGTGTCTTTTTCATAAATCCTTATTTTTTATGCAATAACAAATATAAAGCTAATTTTTTATTTTACACCGTGCATTAACTTTTTCATTACTGGACTCATTATAATTGAAAATAATCCAACAACAATTGAAATTACAGTTAACATCCAAAAGAAATAACTCAATCCATGTTCATTAGCTATTGTATCAATATTTTCTCCAAACTTACCAGCACCTTTCATACCAATTGCAACTGCTAGATACCAAACACCAAACATAAATGCAATCATCCTAGCGGGAACTAACTTACTCACATAGGAAAGTCCTACCGGCGATATGCATAATTCGCCCATAGTGTGGAAAAGATAAACTAATATCAGCCAAATCATACTTACAGAAGCTGTCTTTGCTCCAGGCTCGATACCCATAGATCCGAAAGCTACACAGGCCATTCCAATAGCCAACAGAAACATCCCTATACCGTATTTCATATTTGCAGAAGGGTTGTATTTACTTTCCCACCACTTTGAAAACAAAGGAGCTAGTGAAATTATAAATAAAGAGTTTAACGTTGAGAACCAAGTTGCAGGAACTTCAGTAATTGCAACAGTCACTTTATCAATTTTTAACGTCTGAAGTGTACCGTCTGACAACGATAAATAACCCGCAGTATAAAAATCCTTGGTAATCATCCACAATGCGATGATCCAGATAATAAGAAAACTACAAGCTAGAATGATATTTGCAATACCATACTTTTTAAAAGTCTGCTTAAATAATAAAGATAAGACCCAAGTAATAATTGCCAAAGGAACAATAGTAATCAGTGTGTTAACGATTAAGAAAAAAGTACTCCAATTTCCTTCCAAAACTCGATTCGTATAATCACTTGCAAAGATTGTCAAACTATTTGGTGATTGTTCAAAAATAGCCCAAAAGAAAATCGTCAAAAACGCAAAAAATGTAACCGCAATTAATTTATCTCTAGTAATTTTTGAATATTTAACCAAGCGAGTTACCAATAAAACTATAAACAAAAGTAAAGCCGAAATAATTGCAATGTTATTGCCATTTTCTCCCAGAAACCCGAAGATATTTACTTGACCCTCAGAAATTTTAGAAGCAGGATCATTAATAATCCATAATAATCCCAGAGTGCTGCATATAGCTATAATCCCTAACTCTAAAGAGGTAAAAGGGTTCCTTTTATCAGTATCTTCAGCATCAGCCTTGGCTTTACTCTCGGGTGTGGGTTTTAATCCAATATCACCAAAAATATTTTGCGACAGCCAAAATTGTAATGTTCCAAAAAACATAAAGATTCCAGCTAATCCAAAACCGTAACTCCACCCCACTTTTTCACCTAAATATCCACAAAGTAAAATACCGAAGAAAGCACCCGCATTTACACCCATGTAAAACAAAGTATATGCCCCGTCCTTTTTCTCAGGACGATCTTTGTACATCTCAGACACAATAGACGTCATATTCGGTTTAAAAAAACCATTCCCAAACACTAATAAAACTAAACCCAGATAGATTGAAAACTCTGTTTCTAATGCCATCGAAGCATGCCCAAGTGTCATTAAACCTGCCCCTACAACCACCGCCCATCTAAAACCGATGACTTTATCAGCAAAATAACCTCCTAACATAGTTGATAAATATACCAATCCTACATACGATCCAAATAATGCAGAAGCATTTTCTCTTGTCCATTCCCATCCACCATCAATAGTCGAGGTAGTCAGAAACAAAATTAATAATGAACGCATTCCGTAGAATGAAAATCGTTCCCACATTTCTGTGAAGAATAAAACGAACAATCCTGCAGGATGCCCTAGCACCGTGCTTTTAAAAAACTGGTCTGTATTATTTTGACTCATTTACTTAGAATATTTATTTACACCTGTTACTTTTCGTTATCCTCCGCACCGTGAGTTAGACGTTGCAACGGCTTTAACAACATGACAAATATAGACCCAATAACAAGTGTAAATACTAGTATTCCTAAAAAGACAGAATACTCGCCCAAATCACTAGCAGACTCACCTATTATACCTGCTACTTTGTTTCCTAATCCAGTTGCAGCGAAATAAACTCCCATCATTAAAGAGGCGTATTTTACTGGAGATAATTTTGTAATGAAGGACAATGCTACGGGAGAGATACACAGTTCCCCAATAGTATGAAACAAATAAGCCATAACTAACCAAATCATACTTGAAGATCCTGATCTTTCAAACTGCATAGCTGCAAAAACCATAAATAAAAATCCAAAGCCCATTATGATAATACCCATAGCCATCTTAAAAATAGAAGAAGCTTCTTTATTTTTAAGTTTACGTTTTGCCCAAAACCCTGCTACTCCAGTTGCAAAAAGAATAATAAAACCGGCATTCAGACTTTGAAACATTACTGTCGGAATTTGCCAACCGAAAAGCATTCTATCTGTTTTAGTATCTGTGTAAAGATTCATTAAACCTCCAGCTTGCTCGAACGCTCCCCAAAATATAATTACCATGATAAAAGAAAGTAGTAAAACTACAAAACGATCCTTATCTACCTGTGACGTCAACTCTTTGTAAATCATCATCATTAAAGCGGCGATTATTGTTAAGAAGAAAAACAACAATCCAAAAGCCCAACCTAAATTATACCACCCAACAATCGATAATACTAAAAGAATTCCTGTAAAGAATAGTTGCTTTTGAGATTTGAGAAGATTCTGAAAAAGCAGACCATATGAGCTTTCATCCACAGTATTGGCTTCTTGAACCTCTAAGTTGCCAACATGACCTAAGAATTTTTGTCCCCAAACATATACAATAAGCCCGAAAAGCATCGCGATTCCTGCTAAACCAAAGCCAGCATGCCATCCCCATTTCATTACGACAAAACCGATAACCATAGTAGCTAATAATGAGCCCGTATTTATTCCAATGTAGAAAATGCTGAATCCTTTGTCTCTTCGAATATCTCCTTGTGGATACAAACCACCTACCATTGTAGAAAATATTAGGCTTCAACAAACCTACCCCAAGTATTACCAACCCCAACCCAGCATAAAAAGCCCAAGTTTGTGTAAACACTAAAACCCCATGTCCCAGACAAAGAATGATTGCTCCAATCAGAACGGGCCTTTTTTTGCCCAAGTAACTTATCCGCTAACATACCTCCGGGAATTGACATTACATAAACTAACATAGTGTACCATCCGTATAAGGCTAATGCTTCTTGACTTGACCATCCAAGCCCTGCTCCTCTTGAGTCACCCATCGTCTCTGTTGTCATATATAAAACCAATAATGCTCGCATTCCATAATAAGAAAAACGCTCCCACATTTCTGTGAAAAACAATATAAATAATCCAGTAGGGTGACCGAATAAAGTTGATTCTAAATGAGCTTCCGAGGTCTTGTTTGACATATGATAAAATTTAATTACTATTGTTGTTTATTTAACTTCTTGTTTTAATGACCTAATTAACTACAAAACTACCTTCAGCAGCGCTCATAATTGACGCATCTGTCGCAAATGCGTAAAGAAAATTTGAAGTATTAATCTACGATCTAAAGGTTTTCTTTGATAAAATTAGTCATTTTATTGTACAGCTGTATTCTGGTCATTCCACCATAAATTCCATGATTATTATCTGGGTAAATCTGTGAGTCAAATTGCTTATTGGCTTGAATTAGCGCTTCCATCATTTGCATCGAATTTTGAACATGTACAGTATCATCTCCGCTTCCGTGAATTAATAGAAACTTCCCTTTTAGCCCGTCTACATAATTGATGGGAGAGTTATCGTCATAGCCACGCGCATTTGTCTTGGTGGTGTTTGCATGTATCTTTCTGTATATATGCTATCATAAAATCTCCAATTCGTAACAGGGGCTACAGCTATCGCCATTTTGAAAGTGTCTTTTCCTTTGAAAAGACAGTTCGAAGACATAAACCCACCATAAGACCATCCCCATATACCGATTCTCGATTTATCGACAAATGGATAATCCCCAATCACTTTAGCGGCATCAATTTGATCTTCCACTTCGTACTTCCCTAACTGCAGTTGTGTCACTTTCTTAAACTCGGCACCTTTAAACCCAGTTCCTCTTCCATCGACACAAGCAACAATATATCCTTGCTGAGAAAGCATCATAAACCAATATTCATTAGAACTTCCCCATCCATTTACTACCTGCTGAGAACCAGGACCAGAATATTGAATCATAAAAACAGGATATTTCTTTGAAGCATCAAAATCTTTCGGTTTCATTATCCAAGCATTCAGTTCGTTGCCTTTTTCTGTTTTTTAAAACAAAAAATTCTTTCACGGGTAAATCATAGGCCTTCAATTTTGTAGCCAAGGCTTCGTTGTTTTCAATAACCTGTAATTGTTTTCCTGTTTTTGCTTCGTTTAAGATGTAGGTCGTCGGCTGCGTCGCACTGGAAAAAGTGTTAATGTAATATTCAAAGTTTGGACTGAAAGTGGCACTATTAGTTCCCTTTTCTATAGATAACGCCTTTTTGTTTTTACCGTTTAATCCAATACTGTAAACAGCCCTGTTAATAGAGCCGTTCTCGGTAGACTGATAAAAAACCGTACTTAATTTTTCATCAAAACCCATAATAAGAAGTCACTTCCCAGTTTCCTTTAGTCACTTGGTTTATTAACTTCCCTTTTTTATCGTAAACATAAATGTGATTTAAAACCGTCTTTCTCACTGGTCCAAATAAAACTATTGTCTTTCAAAAATGTGAGGTTATCTGTAACATCAATATATGCATTGTCTTTTTCATTCAATACTATTTTTGATGTTGCCGTAGTTCCATCAATAAACAACAAGTCTAAATTATCTTGGTGGCGATTCAAAACTTGGGCTGACAAAACATTGGCGTCATTAGTCCATTGCATGCGCGCAATATAAAAATCATTGTAATTCCCTAAGTTAACTTCTTTAGTAGCTGCTAGTGCAACATCATAAATGTGCAATGAAACAAGAGAATTTTTCTCTCCTGCTTTTGGATACTTAAATGTCTCGATTGTAGGATACAAAGACGTACCGAATATCGACATGGAAAATTCAGGTACTTGACTTTCGTCAAAACGAATATAAGCTAGTTTTTTACTATCAGCACTCCAATCAAAAGCCCTGACAAAAGCAAACTCTTCCTCGTAAACCCAGTCCGTAATTCCATTTATGATTCCGTTTTTCTTACCATCAGTAGTGATTTGAGTTGATTTTTTTGTCTCCAAATCATATACAAAAAGGTTATTGTCTTTAGCATAGGCGATTTTTTTTACCATCAGCTGAAAATGTAGGTTCTTGCACTTGAAAGTCAAATAACTTAGTTAATTCGTTATCAGTAATATTATATAAGTAGTAATCTGCCGTGAAGGAATGTCTAAAGATCTGCTTTGAATTAAAAGCTAGTAAAATTAATTTTTTCAGTAGTATCAAACGTATAACTTGAAATATTAGGCAAGTCCTTAGAGTAGTTCTTTGTGTCGAATAAAGTACTTGTTTTTTTTAGCGTTGCAAAATCAAACAAATCAATTTGCTGCTCTCCATTCATGTCTTCATTCAATACCGTGTATTGATTAGTGTTTTTTAAAGAATGTAATTCATCCATTCCTTGGGCACGAAAAGCACCCGTATAAATTTTTTCAACAGAGATTTTTTGTTGTCCAAAAACAGTGAAACACAAAAATAAAAATAGGACCGAAAAATGTTTAGAATTCATAGTAATGTTTTATGTGTACAAAAGACGCCAATTTTAGTGAAAATTTTACAATTATATCACATTCCTTGTGTTAAATGTTGCAAACAACATTCTAAAAAACCATTTAATGGTGATAATTTAATCACTATAAAACCTCTAAAAATGTATCTTTGCTCTAAATTATACTATAATCTATTGAAAATGAATAACCCTGTTACTGGCTTTTCAAAACTATCCAAAGAGGAAAAAATAAACTGGATTGCTAAAGAATACTTCTCAACTCCTTCGGAAGCAATACTTTTACTAAAAAATTATTGGAATTCAGATGAAAAAATACAAAAGCTACACGATGAATTCATCGAAAACACAATAACTAATTTCTACATACCTCTTGGAGTCGCCCCTAATTTCCTCATTAATGGAAAATATTGCACGATTCCGATGGCAATTGAGGAGAGTTCTGTTGTTGCTGCGGCATCTAACTCATCAAAATTTTGGTCGACACGAGGCGGATTTAAAGCAACCGTCCTAAATACCGAAAAAATAGGGCAAGTGCACTTTATATTCAAAGGAGACGTTTCCAAACTACAATTATTCTTTGTTCAAACTAAAGCAAAGTTCTATGAACAGACAGAGAGCATCACTAAAAACATGCAAAAACGCGGTGGCGGGATTCTTGATATCGTGCTGCAGGATAAAACAAATCTACTTCCCGATTATTTTCAACTTCATGCCACTTTTGAAACAAAAGACAGCATGGGAGCAAATTTTATCAACTCTTGTTTAGAACAATTTGCCCGAATATTAAAAGAAGAAGCATTGGCTTACAGTCTCTTTACCGAAACCGAAAAGAACGTTCAAGTAATTATGAGTATTCTTTCTAATTACGTTCCCAACTGTATAGTAAGAGCCGAAGTTTCCTGCCCTATAGAAGCATTAGCCGAAAAACATATTACAAACCCGCAAGAATTTGCAGAGCGATTTGTTCAAGCTGTTCAAATAGCAGAAGTGGAGCCTTTCAGAGCCGTGACACACAACAAAGGAATCATGAACGGAGTCGACGCTGTCGTATTGGCTACGGGAAATGATTTTCGTGCCGTCGAAGCGGGAATACACGCTTATGCCGCTAAATCCGGGCAATATTCCAGCTTGTCCCATGCAAAAATAGAAAATGGCATCTTTACATTTTGGCTAGAAATCCCTTTGGCACTAGGAACCGTGGGCGGACTAACCTCTTTGCATCCTTTGGTGAAACTATCATTAGAAATGCTAGAAAACCCTTCCGCCAAAGAATTAATGCAGGTAGTTGCCGTTGCGGGTTTGGCACAGAATTTTGCTGCCTTGCGTTCCCTGACTACAACAGGCATTCAGGATGGCCACATGAAAATGCATTTGAATAATATTCTGAATCAATTTGACGCTAGTGATGACGAACGGATTTTAATCCGAAAGCATTTTAAACATCATGCCGTTTCACATAGCGGAGTTGTCGAATTGATTGAAAATCTACGCAAATAATACCAGGAGTTATTCCCGCTACACGCTAAATATTTATTTGATTAAAATGAGATAAAATAGCAATCGGGACAAAAAACCACACTAGAATAAATTCAGGATAAATGAAAAAAACATTCTACAGCAACGGAAAGCTTTTGATTACAGGCGAATATCTGGTTCTGGACGGCGCAAAAGCATTAGCACTTCCTACAAAATTTGGACAAACACTGATTGTTGAAGTCGGTGCAAACCAGGAAATATCTTGGATAAGTTATGATGCAGACGGGAGTATATGGTTCGAAGACAGTATTTCTTTTTCAGAAATTTTGAATCCCCTAAATTCCAAAGTAGAAACCATAAGAACCACTTTAGTCACCATCCTGCATGAGGCCTATTCGTTAAATCCGGACCTAATAACCAATTGTGACGGCTACCAGATAACAACGCAACTTACATTTCCTAGAAAATGGGGTCTAGGAACCTCGTCTACCTTAATAAACAATATCGCGCAATGGTTGCATATTGATGCCTTTAAACTGCTTAAAACAAGTTTTGGCGGCAGCGGTTACGATATTGCCTGCGCGCAAAATGGGAACCCTATTTTGTATCATCTTGAAAAAGACGGACAGAATGTCGAAAAAGTCACATTCAATCCTGCATTCACAGATAGCATCTACTTCGTCTATCTAAACAAAAAACAAAGCAGTAAATCCTCGATTGCTCAATACAAAAAAAACAAAGCCCAGAATTTAGACAAGAGCATTCGTACAATTGACAAAATAACACAGGAAATTTTAAATTCTGGAAACATAAAGTCCTTTGCGCGTGCAATAGCATTGCATGAAGCAGAAATGAGTCATATCTTAGAAGTGAAAACAGTACAAGAAACCTTATTTAGTGACTTTGAAGGCGAAATAAAAAGCTTAGGTGCTTGGGGAGGAGATTTTATCCTGGTAACTGCCGAAACCAACCCAACTACTTATTTTGCTGCTAAAGGATACAACACTATTTTAACCTACGAAGAAATGATATTGCATGAGTAAAGGCCTTCAAAAATAATGATAAAAAAACTCGATACTAAGTATCGAGTTTTTTCATGAACGATTATTACCTAAGTATTATATTTTAGTAATTGAACTGCTTTCTATTGTCTTCAATTGTTGCATTGTCTTTAAGTGCTGGTAAAACTCTGTTTACATCTCCAGCTGACTGCGCTTTTAATTTAGCCACGTAAGGAGACAGATCTTTTAAAGCTGATGCTTTCACTGTACTGATGTTTTTAACGACATACACTCCAGTATTTCCTTCTATAGGTGCAGATATTTTATTTGCTTCCAATGCGAATGCATTTCCTATAACTTTTGGCTCTAATCCAACACCTGTCAACATTGGATTCTCCAAAGTAACATCAGTTGCTTGCAACACAGTAGAACCTATAGCTTTAGCAATTATTTCCATAGAACTTCCTGACATTTTAGCTTTAATCAATTCCGCTTTTTTCTTGTTTTTAAGAATAGGCTCTACATAAGATCTCACTTGAGAAACTGGAGCTAATCCCGAATCATCTATGTTTTTAACTGTTGCTATAACGTGCCCTACATTGGCCACTTCAAATCGCTTAACCGTACCTACCTTAGTCCCATCCTCAAAAGCCCATCTCACAATAGATCTTTGATTTCCTAAAGAGCCAAAGTTCTCTTCCATTGCTTTAACATTTGCTGGAGCTTCAACCTTAAGTCCCATTTCCTTCGCTACCTTGTCAAAACCTTTATCAGCAGATTCCATTTCAAATTTAGTCGCCTGTGTAAACATTTTATCTGAAGTAGCTTCAGAAGCTTCAATTTTTAGACCAATAGTCGCTAGACGAATTCCGTCTTGTTTGTCAGTTACTTTGATGATGTGAAAACCGAAAGGAGTTTCAACTAAACCTACTTTACCAATACTGTTGTTAAAAACAAAATCATTAAATGGTTTCACCATTTGGTTTGGTCCAAAATAGCCTAAATCCCCTCCTTGTTGTGCTGAAGAGTCGTCAGAATTTGAAAAAGCTGACATCATGAAACTATCTGGATTTGCTTGAACTTGAGCTAATATAGATTCCGCTTTAGCTTTTGCCTCCTCCTTAGTTCTTATTTCTTTTTTATTAGGCACTTGCGTCCCTTCATAACTGATTAAGATATGGCTTGCTTTAGCATTTACTCCTAATCTTTTACCCAAAGATTTTGAAATAGCATAATAGTTTCCAAATACATAAGGCCCATAAACTTCGCCTGGCGCAAGATTAAACAATAAGTCTGCATCGACAGCCGGTAAATCTTTTTTAGCAATATAAGTAGAATCGTAAGGAACATCTGAATTAGAATTTACAAACTCAATTGTGTTTTTAGACGATTTGAACCCTGATAAAGTATCGTTTTTAGCTGTTGCTTGATTATAAACAACGCTTCCGGATAGCAATCCGTTTATTCTTGATTTAACTTCTGCCTCATCTTCTGCTGAAGCCTTATCCTCAATCAAAACATATTCCACTTCACGAGTTTCATCTGCTTTGAATTTCTTTTCGTTTTTCTTCATGTAATCCTTAATCTCAGCGTCAGTAACTTTTACTTCACTGTCTTTGATTGTAGAATACAATCCAGCAACATAAGCGAAACTCACTTTACTGGATTCCATTTCGTATTTCAACTTCCCTTCACTCTCTGTTGCGAAAAGGCTTGACTTAATTAAGGTGTTATATATTTGAAATTTTGCATTTAACTCAGCATCTTTTTCTCTGTCTACCAAATACTGTGCTTGCGCTGGATTTGCTTTGAAATATTGCTTAAACTTTGCAATATCAAAAGCTCCTACCGCATTTAAGAACAATGGATTTTTACCAATATTTTGATCTGCTTTCAAAACTTCTAGTATGTGCTTCTCGCCAACTCTTAGGCCCAACTTATCAAATTCACCAGTTAACAAAGCCACAGATACTTCCTGATCCCAAACTCTGTTTGCTGCCGCTGTAGAAGTGATTCCTTGACCGCTTTTTTCAACATTCCCCACTTTAATTCTAAAATCCTCAAATGAAATATCTTTCCCATTGATGCTACCTACATCTTTTGACGTACTATTGAAACCACCACTGCTAAATAGATCACCAATGATAAAAGCAAATAAAGCGAATGCAATAACTGCAATCATTAATGCGGAACGTTGTCTAATATTTGATAAAACTGCCATTTTTACTGTTGTTAATTTTATATTCAGTTTGCGAAAATACAATTATATGATTAATAATTATACTACTAGGGTTTTATTTTACAAAAAAAAAGTTTTTATAAAATAAATCACTCTTTTATGGTCAATTTAACCAATTCTATTTTCTTATTCGTAGCTTCTTCAATTATAAAGTGATAATTCCCTATTGTAATAGCCTCCCCTTTTAATGGTATGTCATTTGTGAAATCAACAATAAAACCGCCCAAGGTTCCATAAGAGTCGCTTTCAGGAATACTAAGTTTATAGGTTTGATTCAAATACTCGACATCAAAGCGAGCTGAAAAAAGGTACGTGTCATCACCCAACTCTTTCTCTATAAGTTCCTCATCAGAATCGTGTTCATCTTCTATTTCACCAAAAAGCTCTTCGACTATGTCTTCTATCGTTACGATACCAGAAGTCCCTCCGTATTCATCCAGAACGACCGCTACGCTTTTGCGCTTTTTAGTCAGTAGATTCATGACGTCTTTAACGTAAATTGTTTCCGGAACAAATTCGACAGAAATCACAATAGCCTTGATGCTTGTGGGTTTTTTAAACAAGTCATACGAGTGCACGTAACCGACAATATCGTCGAGTGAGTTTTCGTAGACCACAATCTTGGAGTAGCCTGTTTCAATAAATAGTTCTTTAAGCTCTGCTATGGTATCAAACAAGTCAATCGCTACTATTTCAGTTCTCGGACTCATTACATCCCTAGCTTTCACGCCAGAAAACTCCAAGGCATTCTGAAACATTTGAATTTCTGAATCGACATCGTCATCGTCATCAACTGTACTCATTTGTTCTACAATATAATTCCCCAATTCTATCTTACTAAAATAAAGTTGCACCTGATCCCCATCTGATCCAAAAAATTTTTTCAAAATAAAATCTGAAACCCAGATAAAAAAAGAGGAAATGAAATAGAACAAAATGTAAAACCCGTATGCAGGTATCGCGAAAAACTTTATCAAGGTGTTGGCATATATTTGAAAAAAAACCTTTGGCAAAAACTCCGCAGTTATCAAAACGACCAACGTAGATAGGAGTGTCTGTATAAAAAGGTTCAGCAAATCTGAAAAATGATACTGAAGAGAATCAATCCAGTTCATCAGTAGATCACCCATTAAAAATCCATAAACAACTAATGCAATATTGTTCCCAATAAGCATGGATGCAATAAATTTGGATGGTTTTTCGGTAAGTCTTGTAAGAATTTTAGACAGAAAGTTATCTTGCTTTTTTTCAATTTCAAGATAAATTTTATTAGAAGAAATAAATGCGATTTCCATTCCTGAAAAAAAAGCACTTAATATTAGACATAGTATTATAATACTAATTCCCATATACTAGGATTTACTTTTTCGGTCTTCCATTTTTTTTGCGAATTTTCGTCTAAAGAAAAACATGAAAATTGCCAAGCCACCAATCATGAAGCTCAACCATGGCGTTGCCTCAGGATCATTCCACTTTGCCATTCCCTCGTAAATAAAGTATAAGGCAAAAATAAGGTAAATGTAAGGTGTGAATTTTAAGTAGCCCATAATCGTGTATTTATTTATTTATTCAGCGGAATCGAATTCGCCCATTATTCTTTGTGAATTGATAATTTTAAAATCTTTACTAAAATCAATTCCCTGTCCATTTGAAGATCCTTTCAGGTCTGTAAATTTAAACTTTTTTTCAGTAAAAAACCATTCATTCTTCTGATCGTAATACAATTGTTCCGTTTCGAGTGTCTGTCCATTTTGCGAGACGATCTTCACCTTCCCCTGTAAGTCAATGACACCAGTAATTTTATAAGACACTGCATAATTTGACGTTACGCGAGTCGTTTTCCCCTTGTTATCGTATAAAGTAACATCGATACCTTTAGGAAACTCCTGAAAAGGAAAACTAACACTGGAATAATCTAACATTTTAGGACTAATCAAAATCACTTTTATGAGACCCGAATCAGTATACTTTAGATTCACATCGTCTGCATCCCCACTAGGGACAAACTCAGTGAAATTTATCTTTTGTACCTCTTTAAACTTGCTTTCGCAACCAAAAAACAGAGTCACAGCGAAAACTGTGACTATAGAAACTACTTTATGTTTTTTTAGTAAGATCATACGTCAAAAATGATAAAGTGATATGTTATTATATTAATCTTAGTCGAACTTTCTTTGTTGAAACCATTTATCATTAAACGAAAAACCTACACTAATTTTAGTGTAATTTTCCTCAACTAGACTTGCATTTGTTGTACCCCTTTTACCTAATTCAAACCCTATGTTGACATTAGAAAAAGATCCCGTAATTGGCAACCCTAAACCTAAGGTCAACCCGATATCATTTATGGACTCAGAATTGACAACCAAGCCTGTTTTTTCATATCTCAAACCTCCTCTGTAAACGATCCTTTTGATATAACTAGAAAAAGAGTTGTAATTAGGAATATAATACCCCCCTAGACTTACGCTTCCATATTTACCATACCCTACATTACTTGACTCATTATAAGTATTTGCCTGAGCAGCTGTTTTTTGATAATCGATTCTACCTCCCAAAAGCCACTTTTTAGACTCACCAATACCTGCGCTTAAAGATATTTTTCCTGGAAAAAGTAGATCAACATTGTTTTTTTGTTCCGCTACAATATCCAACACTGCCAAATCGAACGCTGAATTGTATATCACCGTAGATATGTTTCTGGTGTTCTGAGACTTTAAGGTGTTTTCTATCGTATAATTCAAACCACTATACAGAGTTAGTTTTTTGTTAATGTTGGTTTGGTACATTGCTCCAACATTAAAATTAACCCCCGACAAAAGAGAGGTGTTCATTTCACGAGTCCCCACTGGAATACCAGTAATAAACTCTAGACTACTTGTTTCTATACTTCCGAAATTATACTGCAGATCAGCACCTACGTTGAATTTTGGCGTAACTTTATATCCAACACCTAAAAAAGCCTTATTCAAACCACCAGTCCCAGTGTAGCGACTATTACTTGCGTCAAGGTTGCCAGAAATGGATTCGATTTTATACCCTACAGACGAGTATGGAATTAATCCAAAACCAACACCCCATTTTCCCAACGGTAAACCTACCGCAAGATAATCTAGGGTTGTCCTTTTGGCACTCTCAGTCTTATTGTCTGATTTTAACTTGACAGTATTATAAGTACCTCCAATGGTAAAAGTAGTAAGTTTCAAATTTGCAAAACTTGCAGGGTTTTCCAGATTAATGTGAACACTGTCTTGTTCTACCGCAACTCCAGCCATAGAACGACTTTCAATCGTTCCCCTAAATCTTACATCACCAATTCCGTAATACGAATAAGGCGATGCCGTTCCATCTTGAGCAAAGGAAACTAACGACAAGAGCAAACAGGCACTTATTATAATTTTTTTAATCATTGTTGATTTTATATTGAAATGTTTGATTTAAACTTTCTATCAGAAAATTTGAATTGGCAAATATGGTATTTTTTAATCGTTTAGCCAAAAATTCTGTGTCTCCACCCGTTAAAATTATTATAAAATTTGAAGAAAGTCGCATATATTCATCGATAAACCCGCCAATCTCATACACCAATCCATTAACCACACCTGAATGAATTGATTGTGAAGTTGATGTCCCTGTAAAATGCTTTGGGCTTTCCAATTCTAGTAAAGGTAGCTTTGAAGTATACTTATGCAATGATTCATATCGCAATCGCAAACCAGGTGATATTGCCCCTCCGAGATAGTTATTATTTTGATCAATGAAGTCATATGTTATACAAGTACCAGCGTCAATAACCAATCGGTTTTGATCAGGAAACCGCAAGGTCGCGCCAGAAGCAAGGACCAAACGATCAATTCCTAAGATTTCTGGTGTCTCATATTTATTGATAAAAGGAAACGGATCATGATGGCTTACAAAATGTACGGTTAGCTCGTTATCAAAACCTAAAAACACTTCTTTTTCTACATTTCCGACTGAGGCTACCACCAAATGAGTAGTGTTTTTAAATTTTTTTAAAATATATTTAATATTCTTTTGAAGCTCATTTTTTAGAAAAACAAAATACTCCAAAAGGATATCCCCCTCAAAAACAGCGGCTTTAATTCTAGTATTCCCTACATCAATAGTTAAGATCATAATTTCAATTTTGGTTCTGCGAAGGTACGAATTGATTTTTTTAAAAAAATGTTTTGGATATACTAAAAAACATCCTATATTTGCACCCGCAATAAGCGCGGTACCTTAGCTCAGATGGTAGAGCAATGGACTGAAAATCCATGTGTCCCTGGTTCGATCCCTGGAGGTACCACAAAAAAATTCCCTAATCCTTTACACAATGAAGGTTTAGGGTTTTTTTATATACAGAGTGCTTGGCAGGTGTTTTTAAGATTAGATTAATCTAACAGAACCTTATTTAACTTAGTTTAACGCATCCATCTACAGTTGTAACCTAGAAGTAAAATCCCCATACTTCAGTTATGATTTAAGCTAATATTAAAATTCAAACACTTTTTTCAACTCTTGAGACGAGGGGGACGAAACAAACCCTTTCTAAGGGGTGGGAGTTATTCTAAGGGTCATTTGAGTGAAGATAACGAAAGGAATTTTAAAAAAAATTTGGCAAAAAAAATTATAGATATTGCATAAAGCACTGGCAATTAACTTGTTAAAAAACGCTAAAAACACAAGGAGTCCGACTATAGTAAAATAGGTGAATGACTACGATATAAATAACACCTTTTAGTTTACATTATATAATCATAGAATCAGCATCAGATGGTAGGTCATATTAAGCTCCATATCGATAAATCCAAAAAGAAATTCTGTGTTTGCTACTCAAACATCAAGATTCTTTTCCTTAGGGGGAAAGAAACCAACCGAGACGAGAGTCCACGGTGGTCCAGCTGTTCAGCTTAATGATGATGGTTTAAGCCAAAATATATCGCTATCACTCCCCTTTTTTATTGTCAAGATTTAATGTAAATTATTCATTTAATTCAAAGCATTATGAGCATCCACTTTATTGACAGTGACAAAATCAACATCACCTTCACTAACCTAATTATTAATGTTTCCAGTCTAAACAAATATGGGCTCTCGGTAAACGATTTTTCCGTAGAAAATAACCCATTGGGAAAAACGAATGGGAAACTCTTGGTCATGACTGAAATGAATGAGGCAGCTTGGGAATTGCAGAAGATCATTGATACCATTTTATCCCTAAAAGATTTGTCTTTGGGCGTGATTTTGTTGTAGCATTCGAACAGCTCATCCATGGAGCAGGAAACAGCATCACATGTTTGATCAATCAAGAACTCCCTGAATTATTGGAGATTGATTGGTTAGTAGTGAAGTAAAGATGAACGGTAATTTCATATGGCTTAAAAATTAAAACTGTATCTAAAGGCTGAACTGCATATTTTATAAAATCACGAAAAGACAGCTAATTCCCGTACTATTCTTCTTCTGGGTGTCAAAATACTAGTTAATGTATTACTTATATAAACGTCATGTTCTAAATTACGTTGACTTTTTAAGGGTTATTAATTAATTCAAATTTACCTAAAAGAAATCGAAATATTGTTTCGCATGTACATATGTACATATATATCTAGGCTTCTTGTTCTCATTATTTTTTTGGACTTGCTAACTTTACCCTTATAAAAAGTTAAGAATAAAAACCTTAATTTTAATTTATGAAAAAGACGCGAAAAATTTATGACCACCTTTTTAAAGAGAAAGCGGTTCTATTGAGCTATGAAAGGCATAACATCTCAGAATTAGCTAGAGAACTTGGTATTACTGCTCCACAATTGTATAAATGAAGAAAAGAGTATAAGGAATTTGGGCAAGGACGTTTCCCTGGTAACGGCAATGTAAAACAAACAGCCGAACAGGAGCGAATAGCAGAGCTTGAAATAAGGCTCAAAGACGCAGAACTAGAACGCGATATATTAAAAAAAGCAATAGGCATCTTTTCCAAAAACGGTCGATAATTTATACTTTCATCAAAAATAATGAAAAGATATTTTCGATTGAAAAGATGTGCAAAGTATTGCAAGTTGGTCAAAGGAGTTATTATCAATGGAAAAGCCAGTCTGTTTCACAGCGAAAACAAAGAGTCTTACTTGTGAAAGAAAAGATAACTTCCATTTATTTTGATTCAAAACAGCGATATGGAAGTCCACGAATGACGGCAGAGTTGGCTTCTCTGGGTAATAAAATATCAAGAGTTACCGTTGCCAAATATATGAATCAACTTGGTTTAAGAAGCAAATTAAGCAAGAAATTCAAAATTACAACCAACTCAAAGCATAAGTATTTAATAGTTCCCAATGTTTTCAATAGAGAATTTTCAGTTATAGAACCTTCAAAAGTTTGGGTGTCGGACATTACTTATATTCGAGTAAAAGAAGGATTTATCTATTTAACAACCGTTTTAGACCTTTATGACAGAAAAATTATTGGCTAGAGTCTGAGTAATGGAATGAGTGTAGAGGAAACTTCGTTGGCAGCATGGAAAATGGCTATTAAAAACCGATCTATTGAAAAAGGATTGCTATTTCATTCTGACAGAGGTGTTCAATACGCCAGTAAGAAGTTTACCAATGTAATTGATTCCTATAAAATGATTACAAGAAGTAGGAGCAGCAAAGGGAATTGTTGGGATAATGCAGTAGCTGAGAGTTTTTTTAAGACTTTAAAAATGGAACAGATTTATGGAAATACCCTTATATCAAAAGAGCAAATGGAACTCGATATTTTCGAATTTATTAGAATTTGGTACAATAGAAAAAGAAGGCATTCTGCTTTAGATTACAAAACAATTGAAGAATTCTGGAAACAAAAAAATAATTTTAAAAATGTTGCTTAACTAATACTGCTGGTTTTATTTGCATATCCATTGAGTTGATTTAAGATTAGTCTTTTAAAACCAATTCAATGATACACAAGAAACCATTCCAACATCAAGTGGAGATGCCACAGGAAGTGGAGGTTCTTCAAGTTATTCTGTTGGACAAATAGTGTGTAAAACCCAAACTGGTTTTAACTGTACCCTATATCAAGGTGTGCAACAAAGTTCTAAGATTTTTACTTTGAGTAATGCAACTCTTTCTACAGTAAACCTTACTGCGACTACTTATACTAATCCTACTTCAGATTATGTAGTGCTAGCAATAAGTGATGCTAATTTTACCGACTTAAGTTATGCACCGTATGATATCCAAGGAAAACTAATTGCAAAAGCAACTATATTTTCAAAGGATACGCAAATAGACATGCAAAGTTTGTCAGCGGGAACGTATTTACTAGAGATAAACTAAAATAACCAAAAATTATAATCTTTTAAAATTATTAAAAAATAAATATGTAAATAAATTTTACACCATAATTGCCACATTCTTAACGGCATTCAGCACATTTGCACAAGCACCAGAGAAAATGAGTTACCAAGCGGTTATAAGAAACAGTAGTGATGCTTTGGTAACTAACCAATCCGCAGGTATCCGAATAATTATTTTACAATTTAGGACTCAAGGTACGGTTATTTATGTAGAAAGGCAAAGTCCAATAACAAATATAAACGGTTTAGTTAGTTTAGATATTGGTACAGTTACAGTAGTAGCCGGAACCTTTGCAGGTATTGATTGGGCTGCAGGGCCATACTTGATAAAAACAGAAACAGACCCAACTAGAAGTAAAGCTTAAACTATAACAGGTACAAGCCAATTAATGAGTGTGCTTTATGCTTTGTATGCGGCAAAATCTGGAGACAGTGGTGCTTTAAATTTCAGATAGCTTCTTTAAAAACAACCACCTACCCTAATGTTTTAATTGGCACACAATATTGGATGGAAAAGAATCTAGAGGTTACTCATTATCGTAACGGCGACATCATACCTTATGTTTCCGACCCAACTGTCTGGGCAGGATTAATCACAGGTGCTTGGTGTTATTATAAGAACCACCCTGAAAGTGGGTTTGGCAAATTATATAATTGGTATGCAGTAAACTACCTAAGTGGTTTGGCTCCTAAAGGATGACACATACCATCGGATGCTGAATGGACCAGATTAACCACCGTTTTAGGAGGAGAAAGCGTTGCTGATGGGAAAATGAAAACTACTAGGACAAACAGCTGGACAACACCTAATACAAGCGCAATTAACAGCAAAGATTTTTCATGTCTTCCGGGAGGTTATCGCACCAACTTAGGTACATTCAGCACCATTGGCGGCATCGATTATTGGTGGCGATCTACGGAGAACTATACAAATTTCCCCTGGGGCCGCTTCCTGGATGACAATAACGGCCCTGTAACTAGGTTCAGGTATGGTAAGACTTTCGGTTTCTCAGTTCGTTTCCTCAGGGATTAATACCCTTTGACTCTTTGAAAAATAGAAGGGGCGTAAGCTCCTTTTTTTTGTAAAAATGCAGCGCTCATTACTGGATTTTGTTCTCAAAACAAAACGTTAGTAGGTGGTCGTCTGTGACGAGTAGCTATTTAAATTGAAAGATAAGTCATAGCGTTTGTAACGCAGCATTAAAACATCACTAAAGCAAATCAAGGGGTAAACTAAATTTTGACTTGCCCTCATTAACAAAGGATCTTCTCAACCTGATGCTGATAAGACCTTTTTTATTGGCTGTGTACCCAATGGATTTGCGGCTATATGATACTTAATCCAAACAATAAAATGGTATTTTTTGTAGTAAAAAACTGTTACGATTTAGTAGAACATGTATTTAAACGAGCTTTTTTGTTTTGTACCGTTTTATTTGTTAAAATGTTTTTTAACCAGAAATAATATATGTTATTATTTCTATTTTTACTAAAGAAAAATAGAAATAAACTAATGTTAGCACCATCAATCCTCAATCCATTTGGGTTGACTTTATTCTAGCTATTAAATAAATTCCATATGAAACAAAAACTACTTTTTGTGATTGCCTTATTTTTAGTGTTCGTTAGTCAACTTACTCAAGCTCAAAACAGCTCGAGGGATTATCTGGTAAGAGCTACTTTGGGATCTTCAGGGTCTTCGGAAAACCTTACAGTAAACAACAAGCAATATGTTGTACAGCAAAGTATAGGACAAGCCAGTGTTACAGGTACATTTTATGACGACAATTATACATTGCGTCAAGGCTTTATACAGCCAAATGTATCGGCGCAAATTATAGACGTGGCTATTCCTTTAAGTCTGGAAGCGACTGTTTATCCAAATCCTTTTGTAGAAAGTGTCAGCATATCCTTTACAGAACAAATTATCGGAGAGGTAGAAGTGGTTGTTTTTGATCTGGTTGGGAGACAGGTGTTTTCAAAAAACTATAAAGCCAATCAATTGGTAAACGTTCAGTTTAATGCTCTTCCAGTTACTAGTTATATTTTTCAGGTGACAGCCAACAACAAGCAATTCATTAAAATACTGCTTAAAAAAGTAAGCCACAATTAAGGAGTTGCTTTATCCATTAATACTCTGTACTCAAATAAAATAGTAACCCTAAAAACGCGTCAAAAAAACATGAAAAAAATCACTTTATTACTGCTGCTAGTAGCATCGACGACCATTGCCACAGCGCAACAACTGTATTTAGAAACCGGGAAAAACTCCTCCTATTTTGATTAGACAAATTCACAAGGGGAAAAACTTCTAAACCTGCAGCAGACTAATCATAATTTTATGGCCTTTTGATATAGAGGTAGGGTTATAACAAACAAAGAGAGTATGGGGTCAATTGGAGTGCGTTATGCCGGTTACGGCGCGATAGGCAGTGATGATTCAGCAGATAATTTTATGGAGTGGGATGTTAATTATTTGGAAATCAATATGGGACTTGATCACAAGTTGTTTAACATAAAAAAGGGATCTATTTACATTAAAGGGTCCACTTCAGTAGGTTTTTTGGTTCAAGGATCGCAAACCATAAATAATACGGTTCTAAATCTAAAAACAGTAGAGGAGTTTGATAAGTCTTTGATAGATATTAGATTGGGAGCAGGTTTTTCACATCCTATTTCAGATAACTTTTCTTTTTATGTGCAATACATGTATGGAAAAAGTTTGGTTTGGACAGCTAAGCCTGAAAAATTAAGAATAGAGAGTAATAACATAAGTTTTGGATTGCTAATTGACATTTCCAAAAAAAAAATAGTAAAACTAAAAGATCAATACAAACTAAAAGATAAAACAAACGATTATGAAAAGACTAGTACTCTTAATGCTATTATTAGTGATGGCATTTGAAGGTTTTTCCCAAACCAAAGGAATCAGTTATCAGGCGGTCATATTAAGCCCAAACGCGCAGGAAATACCGGATACAAATGCACAAGGTAATATATTGGCCAACAGCGCTGTATCGATACAATTTATTATTGTAAATGCATCAGGCACTGAAGAATATAAAGAAAATCAGACTACAAGGACTGACAGATATGGTATGATCAATCTTTTGATAGGAACTGGAACGCAAATAAGTAGCACTGATTTTGCGGTTATTGTTTGGAACGGTACTACAAAGAAATTAAAAGTTGGGATTGATTTTTCAGGAGGCAGTAACTTCAGCCCTTTAAGTGAACAAAATCTGACTTATATGCCACAACCTATAAACGAGCGGACCGCGCAAGTAATTTCGGGCATTATAGTGGATCAGGCAATTTTGAAAAAAGAAATCTCGAAAATTGAATTAGTAAGGAGAAAGCAAGGAGTTGCAGGTCCACAAGGTATCCAAGGGGAAGCTGGAGTACAAGGACCCGTAGGTCAAACAGGAGCTACAGGCCCAATAGGACCTAATGGCGACACTGGAGCAGCAGGAACAAACGGTATAAATGGACAAGATGGCTTGAGTGCTTATGAAGTTTATGCAGCAAGTAATGTAGACCCAGATTTACGCGAAGCAGATTGGCTAGTTTCTTTAACAGGAGACCAAGGTATTCAAGGATCAGCCGGAGCCAAAGGTGATATCGGAGCAGCAGGAATAGACGGAACAAATGGAGCAGTTGGTGCTAAAGGTGACCAAGGAGTTCAAGGTGTAATCGGCGATGTTGGACCTAATGGCGACACTGGAGCAGCAGGAACAAACGGAATAAATGGACAAGATGGCTTGAGTGCTTATGAAGTTTATGCAGCAAGTAATGTAGACCCCGATTTAAGCGAAGCAGATTGGCTAGTTTCTTTAACAGGAGACCAAGGTATTCAAGGATCAGCCGGAGCCAAAGGTGATATCGGAGCAGCAGGAATAGACGGAACAAATGGAGCAGTTGGTGCTAAAGGTGACCAAGGAGTTCAAGGTGTAATCGGCGATGTTGGACCTAATGGCGACACTGGAGCAGCAGGAACAAACGGAATAAATGGACAAGATGGCTTGAGTGCTTATGAAGTTTATGCAGCAAGTAATGTAGACCCAGATTTAAGCGAAGCAGATTGGTTCGTTTCTTTAACAGGAGACCAAGGTATTCAAGGATCAGCCGGAGCCAAAGGTGATATCGGAGCAGCAGGAATAGACGGAACAAATGGAGCAGTTGGTGCTAAAGGTGACCAAGGAGTTCAAGGTGTAATCGGCGATGTTGGACCTAATGGCGACACTGGATCAGCAGGAACAAACGGTATAAATGGACAAGATGGCTTGAGTGCTTATGAAGTTTATGCAGCAAGTAATGTAGACCCCGATTTAAGCGAAGCAGATTGGCTAGTTTCTTTAACAGGAGACCAAGGTATTCAAGGATCAGCCGGAGCCAAAGGTGATATCGGAGCAGCAGGAATAGACGGAACAAATGGAGCAGTTGGTGCTAAAGGTGACCAAGGAGTTCAAGGTGTAATCGGCGATGTTGGACCTAATGGCGACACTGGAGCAGCAGGAACAAACGGAATAAATGGACAAGATGGCTTGAGTGCTTATGAAGTTTATGCAGCAAGTAATGTAGACCCAGATTTAAGCGAAGCAGATTGGCTAGTTTCTTTAACAGGAGACCAAGGTATTCAAGGATCAGCCGGAGCCAAAGGTGATATCGGAGCAGCAGGAATAGACGGAACAAATGGAGCAGTTGGTGCTAAAGGTGACCAAGGAGTTCAAGGTGTAATCGGCGATGTTGGACCTAATGGCGACACTGGAGCAGCAGGAACAAACGGAATAAATGGACAAGATGGCTTGAGTGCTTATGAAGTTTATGCAGCAAGTAATGTAGACCCAGATTTAAGCGAATCAGATTGGTTCGTTTCTTTAAAAGGTGACCAAGGTATTCAAGGTGAAACCGGCGATGTTGGACCTAAGGGCGATACTTTTCCAGCAGGAACAACTGCTGGTGATATGCAATATTGGAATGGTTCGGCTTGGGTAATTGTGCCAACTACCGATAAACAAGGTGTTTCTTTACAATTGATAGATGGTATTCCAACCTGGGTGAGTGGTCCTTTAATTTCTACACCCGGTGCAGTAATTATAGGAATAGCTACAGGAGGTAGTGCTCAAGCCATAGTGACATTTACAGCGCCAGCAAGTAATGGTGGTGCTGAAATCATAGTGTACACCGTCACTTCAAGTCCTGATGTGATCACCGCAACTGGCACTAATAGTCCGCTCACGATCACTGGACTCAAGAATGGCAAGGCCTATACATTTACGGTCACTGCTACCAATGCAGTCGGAACAGGTACAGCAAGTGCTGCCTCTAATTCGGTGACGCCTGCAACAGTAATACCAAAAGCGGTAGTCAGCCCAACCGGCCGAACGTGGCTAGACCGCAATCTGGGTGCCACACAGGTAGCTACCAGCTTTGACGATGAAGCTGCTTATGGTGACTTATACCAATGGGGACGTGGCACTGACGGACACCAACTAAGATCAAGCGCTACAACACCTATACTAAGCAGTATTGACAATCCCAAACATGGTGATTTTATTTTAGTACCAAGTGCTCCAAATGATTGGCTCAGCCTTCAAAACGATAAGTTGTGGCAAGACGTAAATGGCGTGAACAATCCATGCCCAATTGGCTACCGTATCCCTACGCAAACAGAGCTAGAAGCAGAACTCCAAAGATGGACTGAAGAGACATTGATGGGGGCTTTTAATTCAATACTTAGCTTGCCCGTGGCGCGCTACCGCGAAGCCATTGATGGTTCGGTCTCCAATGCCGGGAACGGCTACTATTGGAGCAGTACTGTTAATGCAGCCAGTGCGCGCGGCCTCTACTTTAACGGCAGCTTTGCCTTCATGGAATCCTTCCCGCGAGGAAACGGATGCGCTGTTCGTTGCATTAAGAATTGACACTTTGAATAGCGCAGCAATTTAATCTATTTTTACCCTGAGCGGAGCTTTAGCGGAGTCGATGGGTGACACTTAACTATGCCATCCCGGCTTTTTCGGCGGGTGGCATAGTTTAAAATACCTCGAAGCGGGCGAATTTTAATTTTGAAAAAGACAACAGCAATGGTTCGCTCAACAATGTCGGGACCAACGGCAACTATTGGAGCAGTACGGTTAGTGGCACCAATGTGCGCAACCTCAACTTCAACAGCAGCAATGCCAACATGAACACCAACAACCGAGCAAACGGAAATGCTGTGCGTTGCTCTAAGGATTATTGCATTTTGAAACTACAAGCTTTTTTAAATTTAAAATAATGAAAAAAACAATTTCAACCTTATTACTAATTCTGTTTTACAATGCTTTCTTAAATGCCCAAAGTATAACGGGTAATTTAACTCAGTTAATAAATCAGCCGATAAAACTAGAAGGCTTCGACGGTCTCAAAACCTATCCAATCTCATCATCAACCATTGATGAGAAAGGGAACTTTAAATTGACTTATTCTAAAGTCGATTATGGCGTAGGGTACTTGATGTCTGCTGACGAAAAACCATTGTTTGTGATACTGAGCGGTGAAGATATTGAACTGAATGGCGAAGCACTGAGCTACTCCGAATCGATCAAAGTAACCAAAGGTCAGGAAAACCAGTGGTTTGGGCAGTATGCGCAAGAACATCCCAGGAGAGAGCAGGCCTTGAGTGCATGGGTTTATTTGGAGAAGATTTACATGCTGGATTCATTGTTTTCAGTGCATGACCGCCCTGCTACTAGCATACAAACTGAAAAGCAGCGAATCAAAGCGGAGGATGCAGCGTTTTTAGCAAAGCTTCCAAAGGAGCGCTATGTGAGCTGGTTTTTACCCACGCGTAAATTGGTGAGCTCAGTTTCAACAGTTGCCCAATACCGTTCCGAAGAGATTGCGGCTACCATTACAGCCTTTCGTAATTTGGATTATACTGATCAGCGCCTTTACAAAAGCGGTTTGTTCAAAGATGCGATGGAGAGTCATTTTTGGCTGTTGGAGAACAGTGGTAAACCCTTGGATTCGGTCTATATCGAAATGCGTCATTCCATTGATGCGATGATGGTTAAGTTGGTAAAAGACGAGCAGAAACTCAATGAAGTGAGCAATTATCTGTTCGATTTATTGGAGCGCCACAGCTTGTTTCAAGCATCCGAGCATTTAGCCCTAGCAGTGTTGAACCAAACAAGCTGCACCATAGCTACAGACCTTGCCAATAAGTTGGAAACCTATCGCGCTATGAAAATAGGAAATATAGCACCTGATCTTGTATTCAATAAAAAAATACTTGCCCCGGGCTATGTAGGGGGCGAAATCCCCAAAAAGCTTTCCGAGCTGAAGAGCAAATACACCCTTGTGGTATTTGGTGCGAGCTGGTGCCCGAAATGTACCGAAGAGATTCCCCTGCTTGCAAACAATTTTGCCAAATGGAAGCAGCAAGATATTGAAGTGGTCTATGTGTCCTTGGACGTAGATGAGCAGCAATTTAAAAGTTTTGCCGGCATATTTCCTTTTGTAAGCGTCTGTGATTATCAAAAATGGGATAGTCAGGCTGTAAAAAGTTATTACGTGTTTGCGACCCCGACGATGTATTTGCTGGATGACAAGAGAGAGATCCTGCTTCGTCCCAGTAGTGTGGGTCATTTAGAGGCTTGGGTAGATCAGTATCTGGTGCAGGGGAATAAGTAGCATGCTCAGAAAATCAAAAGACTAGGGACGGCGGGCTTATTTTAAGTTGTAGTCAAAGGAATTTGCCTGAGATTTTATTGCTCGGTCTAATCTGATAGTTCATATCGACAGGGGGAGGGGGGTTGGCTGTTTTGACCCCTATAAAACAAGAGCATTCTTTTAAATTTCGGTTATTAATTATACGGTTAATTTATTCATTAAAATTAGATGTTTATTCTGATTCCATTTTTGCATTGGTGTACTACGGCCCAAAAGTCCATGTAGCCTAATATTATTATAGAAAACGACATATCTTTTTAGTATTAATTCTATTTCTCCAAAAGTTCTATAGTCCACTCTTGTAAAGACTTCTTTTTTTAGTATGCCATGATAAGCTTCAATATGGGCATTTTCTTCTGGTGTAGCTACATGAGTAAATTCCTGCTGAACGCCTATTAGCACTAGATATTCTCGAACACTTCTAGCTATAAACTGACTTCCATTATCCCTTCTAATAACCACACTTTTAGGGTATTGGTATTCTAAAAATAAATCTGAAAGAAACGTTATTACCTTGTCCTGTTTTATAGAAAAAGAGAAATAGTCTTTTAATATTCTACGTGTATGAACGTCTATTATTGATAGTAAATAAGCATTTTTACCTACATTAGGAATCCATACCATCTTTATATCCATTTCTAAGCATTCAAAAGGTTTAACGGTATTAACTTTTCTGCATTTCACAAATTTACGTGCAGAACCACTTCAATTTATTCGGTTTTCTAATTTTAATAAACCTTCTCCGCTCATAATCCTATAGCGCTTTTTATGATTAATTTGATAACCATTCCGTTGTAAATAAGAGGTCATTAAACGGTACCCACAGTCAATAAACTCATGACTTAAAATAGCTTTAATAGATTCGATAACAGTATCTTGATTCACCAACCCTTTAGGTTCATTGTAGGTGAATTCACTAGGCTTTTTCCCTTTTTTACTAAGACTTGGTATTCGGTAATAACTGCTTTGAACTATACCAACCATATTGATAATTTTAGTTTTACTAATCTTATGTTTAAATTAAAAAACATCAACTAGATCTTTATTGGATCGGATGTCCCAAACTTTTTTTTTAAAAGTTCGCGTCCGATTTCTAATTCAATTTCTTTGTTAGCTAATAACTTACGTAGTATTCTATTTTCTTGCTCAGCTTGCTTTAGCTCTTTACTACGACTGTCATAAGTCACTTTTAAACCAGCTTCTCCTTGGCTGTCGTGTTTCTTCTTCCAGCTATATCAAGTGCTTGTACTAACACTGTATTTTCGGCAGGTTTCAACGACTCCCAATTCTTCTGAAAAAGATAGAATTTCTAGCTTTTCTTCTAAACTCCATTTCTTGTATTTCATATCTCAAAGGTATTATTTGAAATTTAAAATATCACTCCGAACTATTAAGGGGCTAAACTATATACCTACTTAGTCAATATAAATAATAGACGCCATGATCAATAGCGTTTTTACCCTATTCTTTTTCAACAAAGTTCTATTCGCCTTTTCTTTGGCATTACTAACATAAAAAAGTGGATTATTTGCACATTATAATATTGAATCTACAATGTATTAATTACCTGTTAATTTACCAGTTCGTTTTTGAATCTGCTTCAGTACATCACGATACACAAATAATCTATTTTTCCAATCTAAACTATGCGATAAATCAAGTTTAAAGCAATCCTACAGAGGATATCCTATGATTTAAGTGCGGCTTGCGCAGCAGCTAAACGCGCAATCGGTACCCTAAAGGGAGAACAGCTGACATAGGTTATGCCAGTTCTATGACAAAACTCCACAGAGCTTGGATCTCCTCCATGTTCTCCACAAATCCCTATTTTTAGATTTGAATTTACTGAACGTCCTTTTGTAGTTCCTATTTCGATCAATTGTCCAATACCTTCCTGGTCTAATACTTGAAAGGGGTCTGTTTTTAAGATACCTTTTTCAATGTATGTAGGCAAGAACTTACCCGCGTCATCCCGAGAGTACCCAAAGCCCATCTGGGTAAGGTCATTGGTTCCAAAAGAAAAGAAGTCTGCCACCTCTCCAATTTCATTAGCCGTTAGACAAGCTCTAGGAATTTCAATCATTGTCCCAATTAAAAATTCCATTTTGGTTTCTTTTTCTTTCAGAACTTGATCAATTACACTACTTACCAGCTCTTTCTGTAATACAAATTCCTTTACTGTGCCAATTAAAGGGATCATGATTTCAGGAAATGTATCAATTCCCTCCTCTTTTAATTCCAATACTGCTTCAGCAATAGCTCTAGCTTGCATTTCAGTAATTTCAGGATACGTAATTCCCAATCTACAGCCTCGATGCCCTAGCATGGGGTTAAACTCCTTTAAATCTTCCACTTTTTGTTTAATAACAGCAACAGAAACACCCATTTCATCTGCCATTTCCCTTTGATTCTGTTCCTCATGGGGTATAAATTCATGTAACGGAGGGTCCAGTAAACGCACTGTCACGGGTAGACCCGCCATGGCACGAAATACATCTTTAAAATCCTGACGGTGCATAGGCAATACTTTATCCAATGCTTTTCGTCTTCCAGCTTCATCATCAGCCAAGATCATCTCACGAATGCCCGTTAACCTATCTCCCTCTAGAAACATGTGTTCAGTGCGACAAAGTCCAATACCTTCAGCCCCAAATTTCAGAGCTACTTTACATTCTCTCTCGGTTTCAGCATTTGTTCTAATACCGAGTTTTTTATGCTTGTTAGCTAGAATCATCAAAGTTTCAAAGTCTCCACTTAGCTCTGCATCTTTAGTTTTTATCTTACCTTTATACACCTCGCCAGTTGACCCATTTAAAGAAATCCACTCCCCTTCCAGGTACTCGTTTCCATCAATAGTCAATATTCTGCTTTTATAATTGATGTTTATGGCGCCTGCTCCAGAAACACAACATTTTCCCATTCCTCGAGCCACTACTGCTGCATGAGAAGTTATACCTCCACGAGCCGTTAAAATACCTTTAGCGACATTCATCCCTTCTAAATCTTCAGGCGAAGTTTCTATTCGTACAAGGATTGAATTAGGATATTTATTTGCTTCATCAGCAAAGAAAACTATCTGACCAGACGCTGCGCCCGGCGATGCCGCTAAACCTTTGGTTAGTACTTTAGCGTTTTTGATTGCTGAAACATCAAAAACAGGGTGCAAAAGTTCTTCTAACTTTGAAGGCTCTTGCATTAATAATGCCCTCTTTTCGTCTATTCTTCCTGCAGCTAATAAGTCTATAGCAATTCTTATCATAGCTGCCGCAGTTCGGTTTCCATTTCGAGTTTGCAACATCCAAAATTTCCCTTCTTGAATTGTAAACTCCATATCTTGCATGTCATTATAATGCTTTTCAAGAATATCCTGCGTCTGATTCAATTCGTCATAAGCAGAAGGCATTAATTCTTCCAATGAAGGGTAGCGCCTCTTTCTGTCTTCTTCCGAAATACCACTGGCATCTGCCCATTTTCGGGACCCTACTAAAGTAATTTGTTGTGGAGTCCTCACACCAGAGACGACATCTTCACCCTGAGCATTAATCAAATACTCACCATTTAAAGCATTTTCACCCGTCGCGGCATCTCTACTAAATGCCACACCAGTACCAGAATTAGCACCCATATTTCCATAAACCATGGCCTGCACATTTACTGCGGTCCCCCATTCATCAGAAATTTGATTCATCCTTCCATAGTAAATTGCCCTAGGATTCATCCAACTGTCAAATACGGCAGTAATACTTGCCCACAGCTGATCCCAAGGGTCTTCGGGAAATTTCTCGCCAGTTTGAACCTGACATAAAGTTTTAAAATCAGAAACCATCTTTTTTAAATCTTCTACGGCAAGTTCTGTGTCTAATTCAACCCCCTTATTTTTTTTTGATTTTTCAATTATTTCTTCGAAAGGGTCTTGGTCCTGTTTTGATTTAGCGCCAACACCTAAAACCACACCCCCAAACATCTGAACGAAACGTCTATAAGAATCCCAAGCAAATCTTGCGTTTCCAGTTTTGACAATCAAACCTTCAACAGAACTATCGTTCATTCCTAAATTGAGAACCGTATCCATCATTCCTGGCATTGATACTCTTGCTCCAGACCGAACTGACAGTAAGCAAGGGTTTTCATTGCTACCAAATCTAGTTCCCATACTGCATTCAACTTCAGCGACAGAAGCCTCTACCTCTTCTTTCAATAATGTAATAACCTTGTTTCTGCCTAAGTTGTTGTATTCTATACAAGTATCAGTTGTAATGGTAAACCCAGGAGGAACCGCTATTCCAATTAAACTCATTTCTGCCAAGTTTGCACCTTTACCTCCAAGAAGGTTTTGCATCGAGCTATTCCCATCAGCAGATTTATCTCCAAATTTAAAAACTCTTGTTTTAGTCTCTTCTAGTATCATAAATTATTTTAAATTATTTAATTTGAACCTAACAAGCACCATACAAGGCAGAAAAACGGAAAAGAAAGCCAGAACGGCCTGAATTGACATACTCATTATAAAAACATTTATTGGTTACTATTACTTTTTTTATCTGTTAGAAAACTAACTAATGAACGCATAAGAAATTGTTACAATGGGTTAGAAAACTAAAATTTAGAAGCATCTATTTATACAAATTAGGTTTTTTATAAAAAACCTGCTTTTACAGTTCCTCAAAATACAATTACAACACTTTTTATTTATACTCCCATAGGAAATATCACTTCATATTCACTATTTCTGTATGACAGGTTAACTATCTTCGGAACCAACATTTCTTAACAAGAATATGTTCGTAATGTTTTTGCCAGAATCTCTACAATCATATGTTCAGAACTTAATTATATTTAGTTAACCTGATTTTTATTGTTATATTTATTCTGTTTAAGTTAAAAAAATGGGTATTAATAAATTCGAAATCGTATTCGCACTAAATATTTCTCAAATTTATTAGTAATTAAAGGTTTAGAAAAGAAAATTATTTGCACATTGTAGTATTAAATTTGCAAAAATTTTGTTTTAATACCAAAATGAATTTATTATGAAATCTGTTTTACTAAATAAAAAAAGTCTTTCTAATCAAGAATCATTTGTTATTAATTCTAAAATATACCCTCAAGTATATAGTTTGTGGCATCACCACGCCGAATATGAAGTTCTTTACATTGTGAAACATTCTGGCACCGCTTATGTAGGAGACAAAATACTTTCTTATGAGGAAGGGTATCTAATGCTGTTTTGTGCTAATCTACCACACATGCTAGTCCCTAAAGTAAGCCAGAAACACGCCATTGAAGAAAGCGCAGAAGAAGCTTATGTAATTCATTTTTCCATAGAAATGATCAGTAAAATTGTAGACTACATACCTGAATTTCGACCATTAAAAAAATTATTTAATGACTGGCAAAGAGGAATGGTTTTTAAAAATACCAAAAAAAACGAGGCCATATTAAAAATCATGCAGAAAATAGCTCAAGACACTAGCTTCAATAGAATGACTCACTTCTTTGAGTTGTTAAACATTATAGAAAGTGACGAGGACTTTGAGTTTATTGCTAATCCAGGATATATGAGTTCTATAAACCTCCCTAAAGGGCGTTTAGATAAAGTATATGAAAATTCCATTAATAATTTCAATGATTCTTCCATCTGTCTTGCAAATGTCGCCGCATCAATCAATATGAATAAAGCTGCCTTTTGCCGTTATTTTAAAAAAATAACAAATAAAACATATTTTGAGTTTTTAAACGAAATTAGAATTGGTCACGCTTGCAAAATGTTAATTGAAGATAAAAATAAAAACATCTCCGACATTGCTTATTCGAGCGGCTTTAATAATATGTCAAACTTTAATAGACAATTTAAATTAATCAAAGGCAAGTCACCTTCAACTTACATTAAGCTAAGAAAGTTCTGAATTTAAAAAACCCGAAACTTTACTGAGCTAGATTCAATTAGTTAATGCAACTCTCGGGAAAAGGGATTGGATAATTTTTTCAAAAGAAAGGACATTAAAGTCCTCTCCTTCGAATGGAATAAATTGTCTTTATTTACTCCTGACCAAAGTTGTAAATAATGAGCCATTTAACCAGTGAACAAAGGTATACTATTAGTGTATTATTAGAGCAGAATTTCAGCAAAAGCGAAATAGCAATAGTTATTAAAAAAGACAAGTCCGTTTTAACACGAGAGCTTCAACGTAATTGTGATTTACGCAGTGGTAAATATGATTTTGATTTAGCTCAGCGAAAATATGAAAAACGACAAAAAAGCAAAACCAAAAGAAATGACTTAACTCTTGAAATTAAAGAGCGGATTAAAGAATACCTCCATCAAGAGTTAAGTCCAGAACAAATAGTAGGCGTTTGCTCAAAAAACGGATTGTCATGTGTGTCCACAGAGTCTATTTATCAACATATTTGGAAAGATAAAAAAGAAAAGGGGAATTTGTATTTAAGTCTACGAACAACTGGTAAAAGGTAGAGAAAAAGAGGAAGTAAAAAAGACTCCAGAGGTGTCTTGAGTAACAGAAGATTGATTGAAGATCGACCTAAAATTGTCGATTTAAAGCAACGTTTTGGAGACTTGGAGATCGATACTATAATCGGTAAGAATCACAAAGGTGCCATTGTGACCATAAACGATAGAGCCACTGGAATACTGAGGATGAAAAAAATAAAAGCTAAAGAAAGTGAATTGGTTAGACAAGCGGCAATTGAATTATTAGAGAACTGGAAGCCCTATTTGTTTACAATAACATCCGACAATGGAAAAGAGTTTGCAATGCATCAAGAAATCGCTACAGTATTAGAAGTTGACTTCTATTTTGCAAATCCTTACAGTCCTTGGGAACGTGGAGCAAATGAAAATCTAAATGGACTTATAAGGCAGTATATACCCAAATCGACCTCTTTTGAAGAAATAACCGTCGAAAGAATTATAGAAATACAAGAAAAATTAAATAATCGTCCGAGAAAAAGATTTAATTTTGAAACACCAAATTATATGTTTAACCAAAAAGTTGCATTTGTAACTTGAATTCAGCGAGTAAAAAGAAACCGTATTTGAGATTTATTAAAAACAGCCATAGATTAGAACCTTCCCTTTGCAGACATCACTACCGCCCTTACTTATTTTTAAGTCGCAAAAAAACCAAAGCCGTAATAAATGTATCACCCGCAGCGGTATGCCGGTCACTTTTTGGGATTTTAAAAATCTGACATAATTCGTCTAAACTAACGTGCTGATCTTCTTGTAAGCCTTTAAATTTTCGATACATTAAATCAGTATCTATACTACGATTTTTTAGTTTCCCCAAGCCCATTCGCTTCAAAGATGCATTGACCATCTTTACATCAAAATGCACGTGGTGTCCCACTAAGGTCGAGTCTTTAATAAAATCAAGGAACTGAATTACCGCCTCAGTCTCGCCTAGTTTTTCCTCTTTACCTTCTTTCAATATGCCATGAATGGGCACCGATTCTGTTTTAAATACATTTTGCTCTACAAAAAGCTCCAAAGAATCATTCACAACTATCGAGTTATCATAAATCGCAATGGCACCAATCGATAAGATAACATCGCTTCGAACATCCAAACCAGTTGTCTCAGTATCAAAGACCACAAATCTTTTCACTACCTTCTTATCTGCTTTCGCATCAAAACAAGCCACATAGTTTTGCCAAAATTCGGGGTAGCTCTTCTTGTCTTTTTTAAACCAATTAAATAACATCATCTAAGTAAAATAAGTAAGTTGAAACCGTGTTTTAAGAATCTCTTGAACATCACTTATCGGATGGAATGCATTTTTAAGCTTTACTTTATCTAATTTCGTCAATTTATTTAAGTCTAAATACCTTCCCCCCCCATCACTTGCAAAACCTTCTTGTGTTCTAAATTTCAGCAAAATAGAAAATGCTTCAGAACAGGCTTCATAGGTTGCCGCATTTTGAGGTTCTAAAGCTGCCAATTCCTTAAACCTTGCAAGTGTATTGTTCACCCCTGTAATTTTTTGATTTAAGGACAATAATCTAGCCGCATCAATCAAAGGCATCAACCCCCTACTTTTAACATCAAAAGTGTCTTTATGCTCACCGTCTTTTTCTACCAAAAACTGCCTAAAGAACCCTAGTGGAGCAAAGTTTTTTAAGGCATCTCTTCCTAAATAAGCAAAGAAAATTTGGTTTTTGTCTACGTTTTTTAAAATATTAGCTGTAATTGAATCAACCAACTCTTTATCGCCATAAACAAAGTCATAATCAAAAAAAATGGAACACATAAGAATTCCTTTTTCAGCGGGACTATGAATCCAAGTATTATATTGTGCGTTCCACTCCTTTAAGGATTTGCACCATAATGGATTACTGGCCATCATATCTGCTGGGCAAAACTCATATCCTACTATATTTAATATACTAGTAACCTTATCCGCCAATTCAATAAAATACTTTTTAACATCACTGTACCTTTCTTCCGCTACATCCGCAAAAACCAAAGCATTATCCTGGTCCGTAAGCAATAACTGTTCTTTTCGACCTTGACTACCTATGTTCAACCATGCAAAAGCAACAGCAGGCTCTTCCCCGATTTTATTTATGGACAATTCAATGGCCCGACTTGTGATAGCCCTATTAATTTCCCCAACAATCCGGCAGAGATGTGCTATTGGAATATTTTCACTTAATGCATTTTGAATTAACTTACTCAGGTTTAGCCTGACCGCTTTAAGCTCTTCCGCACTTTCGGCACGTTTGATCTGTTTTACTAATACTCCCGGATTATTTGCCTGAGCGACAACGACATCATGCTCAGAGATGATCCCTATAATTTCTGATTCCCTAGTGCCGTCAAAAGTTACACATAAATGACCTACATCGTGCTGAAGCATCATCAACTGGGTTTCGGCAACTGATCCGTTTGATGGGACAGTAACGACAGGTACCGACATAATCTCTTCTGCTGTTGCTTGTATACTGAACAAACCAGTGGCTATTTTGGAACGTAGATCTTTATCGGTGATAATACCAATGGGGAGCCGGTTTTCCTGAATAATGACACTTCCTATCTTATGTTGCGTCATTGTTTCCGCTATTGACTTGACAGAATCAGATCTATTGGCCGTGATAGGTTCTGCAGTATAAGAAATGGGCTTAAAATATTGAATCGCATCTTCTCGCTCATTGTAGATTACACTTTCAGAAATCAGCTTCCCCTTATTTTCCTTATCGTGTGGGTTGCGGGTATTAGAAGCGAAACTTTCCAACAAAAAACTAGAAACCTCTACATTTTCAAAAATATACGGCTTAAAAATACCTATTGGAATGGCATAGAGCAGGCTTTCTTCGCTGGCCTCTGCAGTCATCAAGTAGGCATCCTTGGCAAAAAAAGGACGCAAGCCTAAAATATCGCCCTCATCACATTCATCAATAAGAAGCTGTTCCCCATCATAAACAACCGATAGCGCTACCGCTCCTTCCTTGACAACATAAAAAAAAGGATGAGGCTCGTCATTTACGTTAAAAAGAACTTCCTTTTTTTCCAAATAAAGCACTTGAGATTCTTTGGAAATAGCCACCAAATCGAGCAAGCTAAGATTACAAAACGGAGGATGCTTTTGAAGAAAGTCCGCAATTCGTTCCGCTATTGAATTTTTCATAATTAATATATTAATATCTAAAAATACAAAAAAAACATTCGCTACTCAATTAAGGTAACTTATAGTTATATGAGAGTCCAAAAAAAACAATGTTTTTTTATCATATTTACATAAAATAACCAATATAAATAGGGCCTGCGTAAATATTTGTATTTTTATTTAGAATATCAGCTTAAATATAATTGCTAATTTACTATATTTATGCAAAATTTATATACATGGAGATTTTAGCCTGTCCCAAATGCCAAGGAAGTCAAATCATAAAAAGCGGTGTAATCAACAGTAAACAGCGGTACTTGTGCAAAAAATGCAAGTACTTTTTTACTGTCAATAAGATAGGAAAAAAAATCAACGAATACTATGTCACCAAGGCACTTCAATTATACCTCGAAGGACTAAGTTACCGCGAAATCGAACGCATAATCGGAGTCTCTCATGTCACCATTAGCAATTGGGTAAAATCCTTCAATGTCAAAAAACCATCCCATGCCAACTACCACCCCACCTATAAGATATTTAATCATCTAGAGCTCATTGAATACATAAAAAACAAAGATTTACTATCTGGTGCAGGTATGATAATAACCGAACTCGGCGACAAATTCATGCTTATAAAGTGGGAACGATTCAAGGACTAACTATAGTGATTTACATTTATATATATGATAATTTTTTTTCTTAACAAAAAATTAGACTTTGGCTACTTTAAAACCAACCGTTTTACTAACCAAAAATTTAATTTATTATGAAAAAAAATTGTTTAATTGCAGCCTTACTGCTCTTAGCTTTAAATGGCTTTGCTCAAGGTTCACCCGATTACGGGTCCGGAATGAAGTTCAATTTAAATGAGGATGGCTCAAAATACCTTAGAGTACTATCCTGGGCACAAATATGGGGGCAATACAATTCTGATCGTCCATTAGACGCGAAAGGTAACGAACAAGCTGATTTAGACTTCAGTGTCAGAAGAGCTCGTATATTAATGTATGCACAAATCAATAAAGATTTTTTTAATCTTAACACACATAGGACTTAACAGCTTAAATTCTAACACGATGAGCCCTACCGGAACAGGAGAGGGATCTCAAGTGTTTTTGCATGATGCATGGGCACAATACAGTTTGGGGAAAAATAATGCTGTCGGTGGTGGATTGCATTATTGGAATGGAATATCCCGTTTAAACAACCAAAGTACTTTAAACTTAATGACCTTAGACAACCAAAGACAAGCTTGGGCTACGCTTGGACTATCTGACCAATTTGCTAGGCACATTGGAGTTTATGCAAAAGGATCTGTTGGAAAATTCCAATATCGAGTGTCCGTGAATAATGCCTTAGTTAATAACTTACAAGCAGCTGCAGTACCAACAAATGGTGGAGCCGCAACCTATACTGGGCAAAGACTGTTAGGCTCAAAAGAAGCAGGAAGAACGTATGCTGGTTATTTTGAATATGCGATTTTAGAGTCTGAAAGTAATTTTCTTCCTTACAAAGTAGGTTCTTATTTAGGTTCAAAAAAAGTGTTCAATGTTGGAGCAGGATTCTTTTCACATCCTAATGGAGCTGTGATTGCCGATGCAGCAGGAAATTTAAGTGGAGAAAATGTTTCAGTTTTTGGACTTGATGCTTTTTATGACGTGCCAATAGGAAGCCAGGGCGCAGCCTTTACTGCTTACGCTTTATATCAAAATACAGATTATGGAAAAGATTATAGACTAGGAACAACTTACGAAACAGGCTCAATGGTTCATTTACACGCCGGTTACGTACTTCCTGGGAAATCAAAAACACGTTTCCAGCCTTATGTATCTTTTGACGAAAGACAAATAGATGCATTAAATGATAATGCTTCTCAACTAGGATTAGGTGTTAATGCGTTCTTTAGCGGACATAATTCTAAACTAACTCTCGAGTACCAAACTTTGAAATATGCGACAAACAAATCGGTCAACACGGTTACTTTGCAAGCAATGATTTATCTATAGTCTACTAACCTTTATTAATAATTTATTATGAGCGATCAACAAGAAAAAGCGTCAGCGTATTGGAAGGAAAACCTGAGATACCTTTTAATTTTATTAAGTATCTGGTTCGCGGTCTCCTATGGAGCCGGAATCCTTTTCAAACAAGCATTAGATTCCATTACAATAGGTGGTTTTCCACTCGGTTTCTGGTTTGCACAACAAGGTTCAATTTATGTATTTGTCATATTGATATTTGTTTATGTTCGATTAATGAACAAATTAGACAAAAAATACGGCTACGACGAAGAATAAAAAAACTATAAAAAAATAAAATATCATGGATTTACAAACTTGGACCTACTTAATTGTTGGGGTAACATTTGCCCTTTATATTGGAATTGCAATCTGGTCTCGCGCTGGATCAACTAAAGAATTTTATGTTGCGGGTGGAGAAATTTCTCCATTGGCAAATGGAATGGCTACGGCTGCTGACTGGATGAGTGCAGCCTCTTTCATATCAATGGCCGGTATCATTTCCTTTGACGGTTATGATGGTGCCGTTTATTTAATGGGATGGACAGGAGGATATGTTCTGCTTGCGCTATTACTGGCACCCTATCTTCGAAAATTTGGGAAATTTACAGTGCCCGATTTCATTGGAGAAAGATACTACTCTAACACTGCTAGAACGGTTGCCGTTATCTGTGCTTTGGTTGTTTCTTTTACATACGTAGCAGGACAAATGCGCGGAGTAGGATTAGTATTTTCTAAATTTTTAGAAGTGGACATCAATACTGGTGTAATTATAGGTATGGTTATCGTTTTATTTTATGCCACTTTAGGGGGAATGAAAGGGATTACATATACCCAAGTAGCACAATATTGCGTTTTAATATTTGCTTTCATGGTTCCTGCTATTTTTATTTCTATCCAGATGACAGGAAACCCAATTCCGCAATTAGGAATGGGTGGCACTGTTTTAGGTACAGATACTTATTTAATCGATAAACTAAACGGACTTTCTACAGATCTTGGATTTTCAGTTTATACAGACGGTACAAAATCAATTATTGATGTATTTGCAATTACACTTGCCTTAATGGTAGGTACTGCAGGATTACCGCACGTAATTGTTCGTTTCTTTACCGTTAAAAGAGTAAAAGACGCAAGAAAATCAGCTGGATATGCATTGGTTTTAATTGCAATTTTATATACTACTGCGCCAGCTATTGCTGTTTTTGCAAAAACTAATTTGATTGAGACTGTAAACGGTAAAGACTATTCTTCTATGCCAGCTTGGTTTACAAAATGGGAAACTACTGGTTTATTAAAATTTGAAGATAAAAACGGAGACGGAAAAATTCAATATTATAATGACAACTCTAAAGACGCTGCATTTTTAGCCGAGCAAGAAGCAAAAGGGAACAAAGGAAGTGAATTGACTATTGATAAAGACATCATGGTACTTGCTAATCCTGAAATTGCAAACTTACCTAATTGGGTTATTGCTCTAGTCGCTGCAGGAGCTTTAGCAGCTGCTTTATCTACTGCTGCAGGTTTGTTATTAGTGATTTCAGCTTCTGTATCTCATGATATCATCAAGAAAATGATAAACCCAAACATTTCAGAGAAAAACGAACTTTGGGCTGCTCGTGTAGCTGCTGCTGTTGCGGTAATCATTGCAGGTTATTTCGGAATCAATCCTCCTGGCTTTGTCGCCGCGGTTGTAGCATTAGCTTTTGGTTTAGCAGCTGCCTCTTTATTTCCAGCTATTATTCTTGGTATTTTTGACAAGAAAATGAACAAAGAAGGAGCTGTTGCAGGTATGATAATAGGGTTATTATTGATGCTTTTCTACATGTTGAAATTCAAATTCGGTCTTTTTGATGGTGGAAAAGATGCTGTTGCTGGCTTGAAAGAAAGCTGGTGGTTCGGAATTTCTCCTGAAGGTTTTGGAACGATCGCTATGATTGTAAACTTCGTTGTTGCTTTTACAGTGAAAAGTTTTACTGCAGCACCACCTCAAGATGTTCAAGATATTGTGGAACACATTAGAATTCCTTCTGGTGCAGGTGACGCTACACATTAAAAAATAATCAATTTCAAATAAAGAAATTTGCTTTTTTTAATATACAATCTCTACAATTATTTGTAGAGATTGTTTATTTTCATACCATGAAAAAGAGACACGAACAAAAACTGGTTATACTTTCACTACTAATGTTATTGGGATTAAACGTTCCGCTTCTGCTGTTGTTTGATAGCTCAAGACCTCTTTTTGGGTTTCCAATTGTGTATATTTACATTTTCTCTGGATGGTTGTTTTCAATTGCCATTACGTACCTAATCATAACAAAATATTATGAGTAGCGCAGGCCTTTTACTGATTTTGGCAATCTATGTGTCTATTCTATTTTATATAGCACATTGGGCTGAGAAAAAGCGCCATTCTAGATGGACAAACAATCCTTACATATACTCCTTGTCCTTAGCCGTTTATTGCACTGCATGGACCTACTATGGCAGCATCGGTGTTGCTGCGGATTCAGGTTTGAGCTATTTACCTATCTATTTAGGCCCAATCATAATTATCCCAACCTGGATGATTATCCTTAAAAAAATTATCCGAATTTCGCGAGTAAATAAAATCTCAAGTATTGCAGATTTTATTTCTTTACGATACGGAAACAGTCGTTTTTTGGGAGCTTTGGTTACCCTGATTTGTGTTTTTGGAATTTTACCTTACATATCCCTACAACTGAAGTCGATCTCAGACACCTTCTATATTGTTACCAAAACTCAATATAGCTCCAATATATTTTCTGACACCACTACTTATGTTTGCCTTGCGCTCGCATTATTTGCTTCCTACTACGGGACAAAATATGTAGATGCTTCTGAAAAAAGACGCGGAATTGTTACGGCCGTTGCAATGGAGTCTATTTTAAAATTAGTTTTCTTTTTAACAATAGGTATTTATGTCACCTATTTTGTTTTTGATGGCTTTGATGATATTTATACTAAAGCCGCAGTGCTTCAAGATTTTGACAAAAAAAATTCAATTGGTGACTTGACAAATGGAATCAATTGGTTCTTTCTTTGTGTTTTATCCACATTTGCCATTTTTCTTTTACCTAGACAATTTCACACTGCCATTGTCGAAAATAATAAAGAAACCCATATTCGAACAGCCATTTGGCTTTTCCCTTTGTATTTGTTACTGTTCAATCTTTTTGTTTTCCCAATTGCTTGGGGAGGAAATATCATGTTTCAAGGACAAGGCTTAAATTCAGACACCTATTCCTTGTTGATTCCGCAACACTTCAATAATAATATCCTTACGGTTATCGTATTTCTTGGAGGTTTTTCGGCCGCAATATCTATGATTATAGTTTCTTCCATCTCTTTGGCCACCATGCTAAGTAACAATTTTTTAATCCCATATGGTTTTATTGGTGCTCTTGAAGATAAATCTCCAGATAAAAATCGTAAACGAATCGTAAACAGTAGAAAAGTTGGTATCTTTTTACTCATTATTTTGGCTTACGCGATATACCGTGTTTTTGTTTTAGATTATTCTTTAGTTTCGATTGGCTTAGTTTCTTTTGTGCTAATCGCTCAATTAGCTCCTGCCTTTTTCGGTGCTTTATTCTGGAAAAGAGGATCTAAAAATGGAGCCGTGGTAGGTATTGTACTAGGGTTTTTAATCAGTCTATACACATTATTAGTTCCTTACGCGATCGGGGGTGACAAAATCTACGAGTACCTTTATACAAAATGGACCATGGGGAATTGAACTACTGAAACCATTTCAGCTTTTTGGCTTAGACTATTTAGAGCCCATACCTCATGCTTTCTTCTGGAGTTTACTTATCAATACTATCTTCTTTCTTGCTATTTCAGTGAGTTTTAGCGGAAATTACAGAGAACGAAATTATGCAGAAATGTTTGTGGGTATAGACAAATACATTACCAATCATGAAAATGCATTCGTATGGAAAGGAACCGCATATATATCTGACATTAAAAAAGTCTTGCAACGGTTTCTTGGCGAAGAAAGAACTAAGAGAGCGTTAGGAATATTCAATTTAAAGTACAACATCGATAAAAACATTACCACAGCAGACGCCCGTTTTATAAAATTTGCCGAAAATTTATTGACAGGCCATATCGGCACAGCTTCCGCCAAAATACTAATATCCAGCGTAGCAAAGGAAGATAAGATTAGCCTGCCTGAAGTTCTTCGGATTCTAGAGGAGTCGAAAGAGAATATAATTATCAACAAAAAACTGACAGATACTTCGAATGAATTAAAAAAAATATCAGAACAGTTAAAGCATGCGAATCAGGCATTAATAAATAAAGACATTCAAAAAGATGAATTTCTGGACACGGTTACCCATGAATTAAGAACACCAATTACAGCAATTCGTGCAGCAACCGAAATCCTACATGATGATGATGATGATATTCCAAAAGAAATTAGGAAACAGTTTCTAAAAAGCATCATTTCCGAATCGGACCGTTTAAATCGTTTAATTGACAAAATTCTGGATTTAGAGAAATACGAAACTGGAAAGCAAAAACTTTATCTTTCAAAAAACAATATTTCCGAGACTATCGCTAACACGCTCGATTCCGTAAGACAGCTAATTATTAACAAAAACATTAATATCGAATTTGATAGGACAGAAATAAAGGCTTTTTATGACGAGGAAAGGATCATTCAGGTAATCCATAATTTATTGTCAAATTCCATCAAATTCTGTGCAAAAACTGCTGGAAAAATAAGTATTTCGGTAACTGAGAAAAAAGAAGTGATAGAAGTAAGCATTCACAATAATGGAGCAGGAATTAAATCCGAGGATTTTGAGCCTATTTTTGACAAATTTTATCAATCCCGTGATCAAAATGTAAAGAAACCGATAGGCAGCGGCCTGGGACTTGCCATTTGTAAACAAATCATAGAACATCATAAAGGTAAAATCTGGGTGGAAAGTACACCACAAACTGGAGCCACTTTTATTTTTAATTTACCCAATTACAAGACCCCCAAAAACAATAGAGATGAAGAAAATTTTAATTGTAGATGACGAGCCCAATATTGTTATGTCACTTGAATATACCTTCAAAAAGAACAATTTTGAAGTATTCATTGCTCGTGACGGACAAGAGGCATTGGACATTCTGAATAACCAACTTCCGGATGTAATTATCTTAGATGTTATGATGCCTACAGTTGATGGTTTTGCCACACTGCAACAAATAAAAAAAGACGACCGCTTGCAGCAGTGTAAAGTAATCTTTCTATCGGCAAAGAATAAAGAAAAAGACATTGAAAAAGGACTTTCATTAGGTGCTAATTTATACGTAGTCAAGCCCTTCTCTTTAAAGAAATTAGTAGAACAAGTACAAAATTTAATTCAATAATTTAGAAGATCGCAAATCATGAATTATAAAGATTTTTACGGCAAAAGTATTCAGCAACCAGAAGAATTTTGGACTGAACAAGCAGGAGCTATAAACTGGTATCGCAAGCCAGAAACAATTTTATCGAAAGATGAAAATGGCTACCCTCTTTGGTATAAAGATGGGGAATTGAACATTTGCTATTTAGCCCTAGACAAGCACATACAGGCTGGCTATGGTGATCAAATCGCCTTAATCTACGATTCTCCCGTTACCCAAACAGTAAAAAAATACACTTTTTTAGAAGTTAAAACTGAAGTAGCCAAACTTGCTGGAGAAATGCAATCCTTGGGACTAAAAAAAGGAGATACAGCCGTAATCTATATGCCTATGATTCCCCAAGCTGCATTTGCTATGCTAGCTTGTGCAAGAATTGGAGCGACACATTCGGTTGTTTTCGGGGGGTTTGCCCCGCATGAATTGGCAATCAGGATCGACGACTGCAAACCCCGATTAATTATAACCGCCTCTTCCGGAATTGAAATTGACCGTTTAATAACCTACAAGCCACTAGTAGATGAAGCTATCGAATTAGCATCACACAGACCTAAAAAAGTGATTATTTTGAATAGGAAACTAGGTGCACGAGTTCCGTTTAAAAAATATGATGTCGACTATGATGCTCTAGTCTATGGTTCTGAAGAAACCCCATGTATTCCCGTGAATGCGACACATCCTTTATATATTCTCTACACCTCAGGAACAACCGGAAAACCAAAAGGAGTAGTTAGAGATACTGGTGGTTACGCTGTTGCCTTAAAGTTTTCGATGCAACATATTTATAATGTAAAAGAAGATGAGGTTTTTTGGGCAGCATCAGATGTGGGTTGGGTAGTTGGACATAGTTTTATTGTCTATGGTCCTTTAATCAACCGAAATGCTACTATTGTTTTTGAAGGCAAACCTATAAAAACGCCCGATGCAAGTACTTTCTGGAGAGTTATTGACGAGCACAAAGTAAATGCGATGTTCACGGCTCCTACCGCCATTCGCGCAATCAAAAAGGAAGATTCTAATGGCGATTTCATAAAAAAATACGACTTGACTTCCTTAAAAACTCAATTTTTAGCGGGGAGAACGTTGCGATATTGCAACTTTGGAATGGTATGGAGAACATATACCTATACCAGCGGTAGACCATTGGTGGCAAACAGAATCTGGCTGGCCGATGATTGCAAATATGATTGGGATTGAAAAGTTACCTATAAAACCAGGATCCGTAGGTAAAGCAGTTTGCGGCTATGACATTAAAATTTTTAATGAGGAAGGAACTGAAGTTGGCCCCGGTCAACAAGGGTATGTGGTTATCAAATTACCACTGCCTCCTGGAACTTTACTTGATTTATGGCATGACAACTCTCGATTCAAATCTGGATATCTGGAGCAGTTCCCGGGGTATTACTTCTCTGGTGACGGTGGTTATAAAGATGACGAAGACTACATATTCATTACCGGCCGCGTAGATGATGTAATCAATGTGGCAGGACATCGCCTTTCAACTTCAGAAATGGAAGAAATTGTATCGTCCCACCAATCGGTTGCTGAATGCGCCGTAATTGGGATCAATGACGCGTTGAAAGGACAAACTCCATTGGCTTTGGTCGTAACCAAATTAAACGATTCCATCGAACATTTTCAATTGGAACAGGAAATCATAAACTTAGTACGACAACAAATTGGAGCTGTTGCTTCTCTAAGAAACGTAGTCATCGTAGAACGCCTTCCCAAAACACGTTCGGGAAAAACCCTCAGAAAATTAATGCGTAGTATCGCTGATGGTGAAGACTATCAAATTCCATCAACTATTGATGATGAAACCATCGTAGAAGAAATCGCTTTCGTTTTGGAAAAATATAAAATTGGCATTTATAATAAAAAATAATACTAACTATATTAAATCATAAAAACATGAGTCGTTATAAAATTAATAATCTAGAAGAATATTTTAAAGAATACAAGAAATCAGTACGTGAACCCAAAAAATTCTGGGATAAAATCGCTTCTGAAAACTTTACTTGGTATCAAGAATGGGATAAAGTAGTCGATTTTAATATGGCTGAAGCCGAAATAAAATGGTTTGTCGATGCGAAACTGAACATTACCAAAAACTGTATTGACAGACATCTTGCAAAAAAGGGAGATAAAACGGCTATCATTTTTGAGCCAAATGACCCAAGTGAGGCAGCATTACATATTTCCTATACTGAACTGCATCAGCGTGTTTCAAAAATGGCAAACGTATTGCGGGACCAAGGTGTGCAAAAAGGAGATCGTGTCTGTATTTATTTGCCAATGATTCCAGAACTGGCTATCGCGACTTTAGCTTGTGCTAGAATTGGAGCAATCCATTCTGTTGTTTTTGCAGGGTTTTCAGCCTCGGCCGTAGCGACTAGAATAAACGACAGCGACTGCAAAATGGTAATCACATCAGATGGTGGATACCGCGGAAACAAAACCATCGATTTAAAAGACATCATTGATGAAGCCTTAGTAAACACTCCTTGTGTCGAAAAAGTATTAGTGGTAAAGAGAACGAATACTGCAATAAATATGAAGGAAGGACGTGACCAGTGGTTACAGCCTCTCTTAGAAGACGCAGTAGACAATAACGTAGCTGAAATTATGGATGCAGAAGATCCGTTATTTATCCTCTATACATCTGGTTCGACTGGGAAACCAAAAGGAATGGTACACACCACAGCGGGATATATGGTCTATGCGGCGTACACCTTTAAAAATGTATTTAACTATGAGGAAAATGATGTTTTCTGGTGTACTGCAGATATTGGCTGGATAACAGGTCATTCGTATATTCTTTATGGCCCATTACTTAATGGAGCTACCACCGTAATTTTCGAAGGAGTTCCATCCTATCCGGATTTTAGCCGTTTTTGGGAAATTATCGTTAAACACAAAGTGACCCAATTTTACACTGCTCCTACAGCCATTCGTGCGTTAGCTAAAGAGAGTTTAGATTACGTTCAAAAATACCAGTTGGACACGTTAAAGGTAATCGGTTCTGTTGGTGAGCCCATAAATGAAGAAGCTTGGCACTGGTATAATGACCATGTAGGTGGCAAGCATTGTCCAGTCGTAGACACTTGGTGGCAAACAGAAACGGGAGGTATAATGATTTCTCCAATTCCTTTTGTCACTCCTACAAAACCAACCTATGCTACTTTGCCTTTACCTGGGATTCAACCTGTTTTAATGGATGAAAAACGAAATGAAGTAGATGGTAATCAAGTGGTAGGTGCTTTGTGCATTAAATATCCTTGGCCAGGAATAGCTAGAACCATTTGGGGCGATCACAAAAGATACAAAGAAACTTATTTTTCTGCCTTCCCAGGAAAATATTTCACTGGTGACGGCGCTTTACGTGACGAAGTAGGTTATTATCGAATTACGGGTCGAGTAGACGATGTAATAATCGTTTCGGGTCATAATCTGGGGACCGCTCCTATCGAAGATGCCATAAATGAACATCCTGCAGTCGCAGAATCAGCAATTGTAGGTTTTCCTCACGACATTAAAGGAAATGCCTTATATGGCTTTGTTATTCTTAAAGAAAGCGGAGAAAGTCGAGATAGGGAAAACCTTAAGAAAGAGATCAACCAGCAAGTTTCCAACCAAATTGGACCCATTGCCAAATTAGATAAAATACAGTTTGTTTCTGGTTTGCCGAAAACGCGCTCCGGAAAAATCATGCGTAGAATACTCCGCAAAATAGCCGAGGAAGATTATTCTAATTTTGGGGATACTTCAACATTATTGAATCCAGAAATTGTGGACGAGATTAAAAACGGTAAAATTTAAGCTTAAATTTAAGTCTTTAATTGTAGTTGAAAGCTACTTCATTAATGAAGCAGCTTTTTTTTATAAAAAAGATACAGCTGCAAATATTTAACTTGCAGCTGTTTTTTACCAAAACCAACTTAATAAAAAGTCTCAATTTGTTTTAAAGGTCCAAGTTTGCCCAACTATCTCACCACCATTGTCATCTTTTACAACTACTTTCCAATAATAGACTGTTGAAGCAGCTAAGTTGACTTCTACTGTTTTTTCAGTTTGGTTTGTGCTAACTTTAGATGTTGGGGGATTATTTGTCCCAAAATAAACATCATATCTAAGACTATCTTCATTATCAAAATCTGTTGCATTCCAATTCAATGTCGCAGTCGTTGTATTTAACAAAGCATTTAAAGCAGGTTGTACCAATTCTGGTGAAAAAGGCAAATGATTTATTACTGCTTCACCTTGTGTGTAGAATTTGAACACCTCAGAATAATTACTTGACAGTGCTTTACTATCCGTTGCTTTAACTCTCCAATAGTAAGCCACTTCTTTCTCTAATAGTATATTTTGAGAATTTGCTGTACCTTCTAATGTCTTTACAATTTGTGCAAATTGATTGTCTTTTGCAACTTGTATTAGGTAAACAATAGGATCCTTATCAGAATCTACAGATGTACTCCATTCAAAATTAAGTGAATTATCAACACATAGTTTGTTGTTTACTGGAGTAATTAAAGTAGGTACAGTAGGCGCCACATTTTCAGCGACAGTGCCAGAATCGCTCCCTCCACCACAAGAAATTATCAAAAAACTAATTACAGATATATATATAAATTTTTTCATTTTTATTTTTTTACGATTTTCAGATATACAGGAGTGTCTAAGTATACTTTCGCAATATAAACTCCCGCAGCTTGATTTTCAATATTTAACTGTGCTTTTTCGTTTAAAACTGTATAGGTTCTTTTTGAAATTAATTGAGAGTCTAATGTGTACAAATCAATAATAATCTCTTTTCTAGTAGTGGTTAATGAAATTTCAAATTTACCACTCGTAGGATTTGGATAGGATGAAACGAGTCCAATTAAATCATCAATTCCTTTAGCATATATTCCTTCACAAAGTTTAGCAGTTTTCACTTGTATAAAATCTCCTTTTTTTACATCTACCAAGAAAGCCGACGAAGATGTTTCGAATTGCTCATTTCCATTTACAAAAATTTTATAAGGAACTGTTCCTTCCACTATTTCTATAGAAAGCTTGTTAGAAATAAAAGTCGATTTTCCCGTAATGGTTTTGCCCTGCAAAACAACAGCTGTAAAATCTTGTTCAAAATCCTCCCCCTTTACTGAGATTTTTCCATTATAAGTACCAGGAGCTAAATTTTTTATTGATAAGATATTATCCACGAAATCATAAGTCTTTCCGTTTATTGTAGCTACGTAAGGATGGGTTTTAACTGCATTGATTATTATTTCACCATTATTTTCGTTGATACAGGATTCGCTTCTTGATTCGATAGAAAAATTATTTGACGCCAAAGTAAAATTCGCATCAGCTAACACCGATTTCTTATTTCCGTAGACTTTATATCCACCTGCCGGAATAGAAATTGCTTTGTTTACATCTGTAATATTAATAGAAGAATCGTCCATCAAGTTATACCAAATTCCTGCGTAAGGAAAACCAGACGCAACATTTTGAACCGTGACATCAAAATTAGCCATGATAACGACATCCTTTAGTTGCGTTGTGGCCAAGGCAGAGTTAGTAATTTTAATATTTTGTGACAAAGAAGCGCTATTGTTTATGGTTGCTGTTCCTATAAAAACAGGTTCAATCGTTTTTAACGTAATCATTTTTGCCCAATCCGTATAAATCTTACCTCTAGTACTCTTAGCTAACCAATTGTTTGCCCATTGTGGTTGTGGTTTAGTATCTAACTTACAATCCCCAGCAAAAGCATCCGAAGAAGTATTTACGGTTCCATTATTGCAACTAAATATTGAAGTATCCCAGCCAAGTTCACCAAAATGCCAAATCATTTTTGGTCCTGGAACTAATAAAGAAACGGCTCCAATAGCTGACATTCTTGACAAGGCAACGTCTAATGTTTTCACATTATGAGCTGTGTTTGCACTATTTCCAGACTGTAAATTTTTATACATCAAGCGCTCTTCATCATGACTCTCTGCATACCCCATTAATCTGTTTGCTGTAAATCCTCTACTTTCACTAGTCATTCCAGAAATATTTGAAGCATATCCCATTGATAATTGATTATAAAAATCAGTCATTTTACCCCACATCATTATTCCTTTACTAATCCCGTCTGCATCTCCAGAAACACGGTAATTAGCCCATTGCTGTTCTTCTTGGTTCGTTCCTAGATGCTCGAAAATTGTATAATGTGTTGGGTCTAAACTCCACGAATAATCAGCATATGATTTTAAAACTTTTACCCTATCTTGTTGATAAGCATTGGTACAATTATCTTGACCACCTGCAACACTTGAAGGACAATTTTGGGTAAAACCTTTAGTTAAATCCCAACGAAACCCATCAATTTTATACTCTTCTATCCATTGTTTCACTACTCTTTTTACATAGTTTTGCGTTCTTGGTAACTGATGATTAAAGTCACTCCCTACATTATAACTGTGCATAGCTTCAGTATTGAAATACGGATTTTCAGCTGATGGCGAACCCCATCCGTCACCATCAGGATCATTCATCCACATACGCACCATAGGGTTTCTTCCGAAAGCGTGATTTAATGCAACATCCAGAATTACGGCAATTCCGTTTTGATGGCATAAATCTATAAATTCTTTTAACTTATCAGAAGTGCCATAGAATTTATCCAAAGCCATATGAAAGGAAGTGTTGTACCCCCAGCTTTCATTGCCCTCAAATTCCATTACAGGCAATAACTCGATGGCGTTTATCTTTAGATTTTTGAAATAATCCATTCTATCAATTACACTTTGATAAGTTCTGGCAGCATCAAAATCGCGAACCAATAGCTCATAAACTACCAATTTCTCTTTTTCTGGTTTTACAAAATTAGTAGTTGCTGTACTCCATGGATATGCAGTCTTTCCTGTTTGCAACACAGTCACATCTCTTTGTTGACCTGCTGGATAAACAGGACGATTAGGATAACTTAACGCTGGAATAGAAGGATCATCATCTGGCGACAAAACCAATGTAGAATAGGGATCGGCTGTTTTTACCAAAGACGGTGTACCTGCAATAGGGGTGGCATCAACCACCCAATATTGATAGGTATAATTTGTACCTGATGTCAATCCAGTTAGTTCCAACCAAAATTTTCCTGAGCCAGGATCCTTTTTCATGGCAAAAGCGCCGGTAGGCTGCCAGTTATTGAAACTACCGGCTACATATATAAAATCCTTTAAGGGTGCATCTAGAACTAAAGTTGCTTTGGTAGCGTCACCAGCATTGTAATTGATTCCGTCTAATAAACTCGCATTCATGGATTCACTAACCACATTTGGATTTACTAGAGCACTAAACTTTTTAGTAATTACCGTTGTTCCTTGCGTAACTTGCAGTTCGTAATTTTGATTCCCAGTAATATTCGTATGCATATAAGTATAGCTAGAAGTAGCTGCATTGGTATTTAAAGTGGTCCCGTTTGCCTTTAATACGTAACTCGCATTCCCTGCTGTATTGGTAGATGAAATACTCAAACTTCCACCGGATGCAATAATGGTTGAACCATTTTCTGCGGGTGAATTTAGTGTAACTTGATAGGCACCAACTTCAACAAAATTATCTTGCGATTTTTTATCTCCCGTTCCATCCTTCGCTTTGATAAGGAAACCTATTCTACCTATTCCATTTCTATTATAAAAGTTGTTTGGCGTAAGATTCTTAGTGTAAGTATCTGAACCTGGATTATATATAAACTTATTTGCCTCGTTAGAAGAAGTCCATGCCCCGTTAGTAGGACAATCAATACTGTTCGCATCATTGATGTCAAAAGACCAAGTCCACATGTATAATGCATTAGCTGTCACTCCCCAAGCAGCCTCATCAACACTACTACCATTGATAGTAATTGTAATAGCTGTGGCTTCCTCAAAAGTAGCTGGATTAATACTATAGGTAACTGTTTGTTGTTGCGCAAAAACAGAAGCTGTTAATAATAGAAATAAGAGTAAAGTTTTTTTCATAACATTTGTTTATAAAAAAAGGGCTATCCATAAGACAGCCCTTTCAAATTTAAAAAATTATTCTTGATTAGGTACCATCAAATAACTTCCATCTAAATCATTAAAGTAAACCTTATACTTAGATTTTGCTACTGGAATATCTCCTGCAGTGGCTCCATTACCCGTAAACCCTGAAAAAGAAGTATCTCCTCCCCAACTAGTATCCCACATATTATTTGCTCTAAATTTTCCTTTACCATCATACAACGAAACTGATAATGACCAAGTATGAGAATTAAATGGAGATACTGTCATGGAAGTATCATCACCATTCCACCCTGCGTCTGTTCCTGTTCGAGAAGAACCTAAGAAACCAATTCTAGAATACAGCGAAGCACTAGCAACATTGAAAGGAACTAAAGTATATGTTAGAGCGGTAGTATTGAAGGTAAAAGTATAATAACCCGCAGTAGAAATAGCAAACTCACCGGCATTATCCTTAATTTCTATAGCACCGCTTCCTGCATTACCTAATTGAGAAGCCCAACTTCCTTTAACTGAAATTAGCTTGAAATTACCTGCAAGAAAATAACCCGTAAATTTATAAACATTAGAGTTCACCCCACCTCTAAACATTGGTTGATGAACAGTATCTGCATTATTATCCCAACCTCCCTCAACAGCACCGCCTACTAAGTACCAATCTATGAAAGCATAAGGAACTAATCCAGAATAAGCATTCACACTAATTGTAATTGAATTTTCAGAAATCATAGGAACTGCACCTGAAACACTTGATTTAACTTTCACATCAAACAAAGTTGGTACACCTGGCTCTGCTCCTAATTCAATAGCGGTCTGATTCAAATCTTTTACAAGAATCGCAACTTGGGTACTATTACTTGTAGTCGCAAGAGTTAAAGCATTTGTAAAATTACCATCTTTTACATCCATTAAAAGTGTGTATTCAACTACAACATTGTCAGAATACTTTGCCGCTGACCATACGAATCTATCAACCTCTTTCGCCCCGTTTTCTTCAGTTAAAACATACTGTTTAGCCGTTTCTGGAGCCATCAACTCAGGTGTAGAAACTGATTCAATAACTGGTCTACTTTCTACATCATCTGCATTACATGATACCAGCAGTACACTAATGAATGCGATTAAAATTTTATAGTTGTTTTTCATTTTTTTATAATTTTATATGGTTAGTTAGTATCCTGGATTTTGTTTTAATGTTGGATTAGCTTGAATATTTCTTGCTGGAATAGGCATCAAATCTCTGTATGATGCAGTTGCGCTTCCATTAATAGAACCACCTTTCCATTGCCAAATTTTAGATCCTCCTGTAAATTTTCCAAAACGAATCAAATCGGTTCTTCTGTGGCACTCCCAAAACAATTCTCTTCCTCTTTCATCCAAAATGAAGTCAAGTGTTAATCCTGCAGTAGTAATTGCCTGTGCATTTGCTCTAGCTCTAATTTTATTTACATACCCTAAAGCCGTTGCTGTATTACCACTAGTAGCTCCTCTAAGAGTTGCCTCAGCATACATTAAATAAACATCCGTCAATCTGAACATTGGAAAGTCAATATCTGGAATATCATTTCTCTGAGCTGCTGAACCGTCCGCGTTTACATTAATATATTTTGTTACAGCATAACCATCTGTAAAAGTTCCAACATTAGCAATATTCAATTCTTGACCCTCTGTGTAAAATGTACCTCTTTTGTCAGCAATTCCATTTGCGTCAGGAAAAAGATTAACAAACTCTTTACGAGTTCTGATTCCTTGCCATCCACCGTCCATACCGCGTGATGCAGCATCCATACTTCCGCCTATTGAGGCATGCATGATGAAACTCATTCCTCCACCTGTAGCTCTGATGGCATTACCATCACTTACAATTGGAAAAATAAATTCGCTTTGCGCTCCATTTCTATTGTTATCAGCCGAAAACAAATCCTTGTAAGCTACATTAGCAAATGTATATCCTGAACTGGTAATAATGTCGTTAGACAATGTTGCTGCTTCATTAAACTTATCTTCTCCAATATACACTTTAGCGTTTAGGTAAATCTGAGCCAATAAAAATTTAGCTGCTGTTTTATCTACTCTACCGTATTCATTAGTTCTAGAAGTAGCCAAGCTATTATCTAAGTCTTTCAATTCAGATTCAACAAAAGCAAAAACCTCTGCCCTTGTTTTTTGTTCTGGGTAAAAGAACCCAACAGGGTCATTCTCTGTTGTAATAGGCACATTCCCGAACAAGTCCATTAAATTATAATATGAATAGGCTCTTAAGAAACGAGCCTCAGCTCTAAATGTAGCAATTTCCCCTTTCAAACTTGCATCAACACCTCGAGCAGATAACTTCTCATCTGTAGTTTGTCTCAAAAACTCGTTAGCAATACTAATTTCATAAAATGCTCTTGAAAAAGTTCCCGCCAAAAATTCATTGGCAGGCGACCAAGTTTGAGCATTCATTGTTGGCAAAGTACCATCTGCCCAAGCAATGATTGCTTCATCTGTTGGAAGTTCTTGCGTTACAAAAAGCAAACGTAAGTAACTACTAAAGTCTCCTCCAAGTCCGGCAATATCTGCTGCTCCATCTCCATCATTACCCCCTACATACAATCCTGCGTATAATTTTGCTAATACTTGTTTGTATGATGCTGGATCTTGAAAGAAAGTTTCAGATAAAAATTCATCATCGTCGCCCGGCGTCACATCTAAGTCGCTCGTACACGAAATAAGCGTCATATTCAACCCTAAAATAAATAGGAGAAAATAAGATATATGTTTAAATGATATTTTCATTTTGTTTGTTTTTAAAAATTTTTTTTCAGTTTACTTTTTAGAAATTGGCATTCACTCCAAACAAGAAAGTTCTAGCTCTAGGGTAAACATTATTGTCAATTCCATTAAATCTTTCTGGATCTAATCCATTATACTTTGTTAATGTTAAAACATTTTGAACTCCAGCTGTAAACCTCAAGGTAGCCGATTTCAATATGCTTTTGTCTAAAGTATATCCAACAGTTACATTATCTAATTTTATAAATGAAGCATCTTTTACAAAATAATTAGACAAATAACGTTGCGTACCATTATCTTCAAAATTAAACCCAGTATTATTATAATCTGAACTTATATTAGACAAGTCAGTTTGTCTTCTTAACCCAGCATCTGAATAACCTAAATTAGAACTCACATTATCAAAAATATAATTTCCTAAACTTGCTCTCCAGTTCATTGTAAAGTCAAACTTTTTATAGTTTAAAGTAGAGAATAGACCAAAGGTATGATCTGGTGCTGCTTTATGAAATCTATAGCGATCTTCGGTATCTATTTTTCCATCAGCATTTCTATCTACATAAGCACCTTGTATTGGTCTTTTGTCAGCATCGTATAATTGCTCATACACAAAAAATGAATTTGGAGCATATCCAACAGAGTTAATTAAAACTTTATTACCATTACCTCCTGCAATATTATCACCTGCAAGGTAACCTTCAAATCCTGGAACAGTAATTCCTAATCCAGCAATTTTTTGATCTATAAAAGTAGTATTGAAAGCAACGTTCCAATTCAAATTATCATTTTTAATGATATCTGCCTCGATACTAAACTCCACCCCTTTTGTTCTTACACTTCCAACGTTAAAGAAACCTTGATTTCTAAGATTTGCGCCATCAGGAACTGCAATATCTGCCAGTAAATCAGTGGATTCCTTGTCAAAGTAGTTGATTGAGCCCGTAATTCTATTGTTGAAGAATCCATAATCTAGACCCAAGTTCATCTCAGCTAATTCTTCCCACTTGATATTCTCGTTATATCCTTCTGGTCTGGCTGTAGAATAAACGGTATTTCCAAAAATATACTGTGAATTAATTGTACCAAGCGTTACTCTTCTTAAATAATCATATTGTGCCGAAATATCTTGTTGCCCGGTAGTACCGTATCCAACTCTTAATTTCAAATTAGAGAGTGTCGAATTATCTTTTAAAAATGATTCTTCAGATACGTTCCATGCAAAAGCACCTCCTGAAAAATTACCCCATCTATTTTCTTTAGAAAAACGTGAAGTTCCGTCTCTACGGTAATTAACAGTTAATAAATAGCGGCTATCAAACCCTAAATTTAAACGTCCAAAATAAGATTGCAAGTTAATATCTGGGTCTGTAGCAACATCTTCATTCGGATTTGGTTGTCTAATTTCTCCTGATTGGTATTTTTCTCTTTGAAACAATTGGTAGTTATAACCCGCTGTTGCATCAATTTTTAATTTACCTAAGTCTTTAGTATAATTAAAATAAGCATTTAAGTTTTTATTTTGAAGCGCATCAGTATAAGTAGAGTAATTCCCTAGATTAACATACTCTGTACCGCTAAATGGCTTTGGCTGAAAGCCTAAAACACTTTGAGTACTCACTTCCGTAGAACCACTACTATCAAATCTGTCAATTCCTGCCTCAACAACAGCTCTCAAATCTTCAAAGAAATGAAGTTTATAATCCAATCTAACATTCCCCCATTTTCTCGTAGAAGTAGACCTTCTTTCATCTTGATTTAATCTTGCGAAAGGGTTTCTTGCTGGTAAAAGAGGTAAATTTCCATTAGCCTCTAACCATTCAAAGTATCCGCCGTAACGAGAATTTGCATCGTAAACTGATTGCGTAGGATCAAAGCCAATGGCACTGCCTATAATCGCTCCTTCATCTTGAAATCTATTTTTACCAAACGATAAATTTCCATTAATATCAATTTTTAAATGCTTATCAAATAAAACTGGATTTAATGACAATGAAGTAGTTGTTCTTTCAAACGAAGTGTTCTTAAGAATCCCCGGATTCTCAACATTACCAACAGATAATCGTACTGGTAATTTATCAAACAAAGCACCACTAACTGATATGTTATTGTTAGTTGTCAAAGCAGTATGAAAAATTTCATCTTGCCAATTTGTATTAGCATTGCCTAACAAAGCTTGTTGTGCTTCCGATCCTTTTTCTTCTACTAAAGCACGAAATTGATCTGTACTTAAAACATCAACCGTATTTGCGACTGTATTAACACCCACTTGAGAGCTAAAACTTACTTTTACACGTCCTTTTGTACCTTTTTTAGTAGTAATTACAATTACACCATTTGCCGCTCTAGAACCATAGATTGCTGCTGCAGATGCATCTTTTAGAATTGTAAAAGACTCAATATCATTTGGATCAATCGTTGACAAAATACTTGTAGCTCCACTTGGAGTAGTATTACTCAAAGGCAAACCATCTAAAACGATTAAAGGCTCATTTGAAGCACTTAGTGAAGACCCTCCACGGATACGAATATCTGCTTTAGCTCCAGGAGCTCCTCCTCCAGTTACATTAACACCAGCAATACGACCACTAATTAAGCTTTCTGGAGTTACGTTTTGCCCTTTATTAAATTCCTCCGAAGAAATTTGAGAAACAGAACCTGTAGCATCTTTCTTCTTCACAGTTCCATAACCCACTTGCACAATAACTTCATTAAGCTGATTAGAATCTTCTTCCAAAGAAACAGTTAGTGATTTTTGTTCGTTATAGTTAATGACCGAATTCTTGTAACCAATAAAAGAAAAAATGACATTATCCC
>CALJVL010000017.1 GCA_937773775.1 uncultured Flavobacterium sp. | reverse complement strand
TGTCATACTTCCCATGTTTTTTAGGGCAGCTCCTATTTTTAATTTATAGCCGCTTCCAGAACTCTTCAATTGGTAATCAAAACCAATATCTGCTGCCATTCCATTTAAATTCCCAAAAACAGATTGGGTGTAATCCCCTGTATTTGCGAAACTATTCGCAAAATTACCAGTATAGGCAATATTCAAATTGGCATTAGCATTGGTTAGTTCTGCATTTCCAAGGATGCTTGTTGAAACGGTTCCATTAAAATTACCAGCACCAATATTTGCATAAGAACCGGGGAATAGAAGCTTTAAAGTTAGTCCTCCATTTAGAGAACTGTTTTTATTTTGAAAAAGCTGATGGGCTACTGAAAACCCTATTTCACCCCAAGAAGTCGTATTTACTCGTTGGTTGTAATTATTGGAAATAATACTGGAATTGCTAATTGAGTTCAATAGGCTATTAGAAAAAGCATCGCCAAGACTTGGATCTACGTCAATAATATTTGCTTTAACATGGCCTTTTGAACTTATTGCGAATCCCCAACCTAACAGTTTTGCCGCGATTCCAGGACCATAAAATTCAGCATCTACCTTAAAATTAACAGGTCCATCTCCTTTGAAGATCTTGTTTTCTAAATTATCTCCGTTGATAATATCTGTGAAGCCCACTTTATTATTAGAAATATTAATACTGGCTGCAAGTGCTTGTACTTCAAACTTGCTACTCAAATTTGCTAATTCTGAGGGGTTCATACCAATATTGATAATTCCAACACGTTTAGAGGTCGTAATACCAGAGAAATGATCTTGGGCTAAAACGGGAAGAATAAATAATAAACAGAAGAGTACTAGTATTTTTTTCATGTTTTTTAGTTTTAGTTACTTTACAAAGTTTGGCAATCGGTTAAACTATGATAGATGCAATAGGGATTCTGACTTAAAATTATTTTAAAGTATTCCAAATAACTTCATTTGGTACTGGAGCAGTAATGGATAAAGTTTCTTTAGTGACGGGGTGAATAAATACTAACGTTCTAGCGTGCAAATGTATCCCTCCATTAGGGTTGCTTCTGTCAAATCCATACTTTAAATCCCCTTTAATAGGTGAGCCAATAGCTGAAAATTGTGCGCGGATCTGATGGTGCCTTCCAGTATGTAAATTGATTTCTAGTGCGAAATAATTGTTCAGTTCCTTGAAAATAGCGTAGTCTAAACTTGCTAATTTACTGTCTGGGACTTCTTTTAAATGTGCTTTTGAAGTGTTGTTTTTTTCATTCCTTTTGATGAAATGAGTCAATTTATCCTCAGGCTTGGCTGGTTTGTTTTTTACGACTGCCCAGTAGGTTTTTTGGGTTTCCCTGTTTTTAAATAACTCATTCAATCGCGTCAGAGCTTTACTGGTTCTCGCAAAAACAACAATTCCTGTAGTAGGCCTATCCAACCGGTGTACGACGCCAAGGAAAACTTCTCCCGGCTTGTTGTATTTGTCTTTGATGTATTCTTTTACGACCTCAGACAAGGGCTTGTCTCCAGTTTTGTCTCCTTGCACTATATCGCCCACACGCTTGTTGACCACTATAATATGGTTATCTTCGTGTAATACTTGAAGGTTGGTCTTATTAGATATCTCTTTCATTACTTGATGCTACTCTTTTACTTTGATATGAAAATAGACGTTTTATAATTGCTTTCGGCCAAAACCATCTGTTCTCTATATTTTTTCGGAATTTCATTTTCTTTTTTCTTCAAACTAACCAAAATTATTTTTTTATTGATTTTAAATATAGAATCAAATTGATTTTCGTTAGTTATTAGTTGTGCTTTTCCATTACTATAAAATTGGCCTGAGTAATTTTTTTCTTTCCAATAGTATAATGGAATATCTTTGTTTTCGGGTTTTTCTAAAATCTGTTCCAAGATGTACTTATCGGTATTCATCTTTTTATCAAAAACTCCAGTTGCAAGTACCGTATACCCGATAAAAGCAATTACAGGGAAAATTAAGGCAATACGAATGAGTACTTTTTTTCGGGTAAAATCTTCCCACCAATATACCATTAAAAACATTACAGGCATGATTACGGGCAAGGTATAAGTATGTAATATGTTTTTAGAAAGCGTAAAAAATAGGGGAGTCCAAAACAACCATAAAACTAAAAAAGAGACCCAGTCGTTTTTTAAAATTGTTTTTCTTGTTTTCCATAATTTGTAAAACACGACTTGTACCCAAGGAAGTCCAAAAACAAACAGTAGAGCCCAAATCATTCCTTTTGGTTGTGAGTGACCACTACCATATAAATCTCCCTTCCAGCCTGGTTCCACAAAGCGTTTGTAGTGCTCTCCTACTATAAAATAATCTAGAAAACCGGGTGACTGCTGTTCTGCAAAATAATACCAAGGAAGTCCAATTATAGCGGTGATTATTATACCGCTTATGATTGAAAACTTAGAAAATAATTGACGAAATCTTTGGGTATCTAAACAACACCATAAAAATAATGGAGGAAAAGTAAGTACCATGATAAGCGGTCCTTTTGCTAATAATCCTAATCCCAAAGCAACAAAAAACAGATAGTTCCAGTAGGTTTTCTTCTCACTTGTCATCGTTTTCCAAAACGAGATCATCATTATAGCTACGCAAAATTCTAAAGCCGTATCTGTAGAAACTACCCCTGTATGTATCAAAAATTCAGGCATTGTCAATAAAATGAATCCAGGTAAATAGAAAGAAACACCGCTCTTCTTAGCCATTTTACCTGCTATAATCAATAATAGGATACTAAGAATAAAAGACGGAAATCTAGACGCAAACTCATTAACACCAAAAACGACAAAACTACCGGCTGATAACCATGTTGACAAAGGTGGTTTTGCCCAAAAAGGAATGCCATAATCAATTTGGGGGACAACCCATTGATTTGTTTCTTGCATTATTCTCGCAATTTCGGCATATCTCGCTTCCGTTTTGTCTAGTAAAGGAATTGTTGCAGTCAGTAATAATCTAAAGAGAGCAATAAGAATTACGGATATATACAGAATATAAGAATTGCTTTTAAATTTATCCGCAATCATTTTCCAGTTGTTTAAAATTAAACATATTGTTTTGTGTTGTTTTTGTATTTTTTACTGATTTGGTACAAATCAATCCACAGTTTAAAAAAGTAAGTTGGCTTTACTTTAGAATCTCCCTTTTCAATCCAAGACTTTAAAGGGACTTCGTACATTTTCCGAATCGCTTTTTCTCTTCCGAAAAGAACGATAATTCTAAAGAATATTTCAACGTCGAAAAGCCATCTAGAAATGAATTCTTTCTTAAATAAATCTTCCGAAACTTCTTTTGTAAAAACCTTGCATCCGCATTGAGTATCATATACTTTAAGGTCTAATAGCCGCGAGATGAAAGTAGCGATAATGCGACCGATTAAAAACCGGCTGTTTTCGCGTTCAATTACAGAACCAATTTTTCTGATTCGTGAACCAAAAGAGAAAACGATTTCATCTTTTAAATAATGAGTAAGGTCCATAAATTCCTCAAGCGTTGTTGCTAAATCTGCGTCCAAATACCCAATAAAACGGTGGTTAAAATTTTGATTACAGTAATTTATTCCAGTTCTGACAGCTTCTGCTTTTCCCGAGTTTTTCATCATGGAAACAATATGAACTTGTGAGGGATGTTTTTCTCTTATTGAGCTAAGTACCCCAAGAGTATTATCTGTAGAGCCATCATTAACAAAGCAAATCATGGTGCTATGGAAGTTATCCAGAAACTGAAAATAGTCTTTAAGTGAGATACTTTTTTCTTCATTAAAGCAGGGGATAACAATTAATGAAAAAGCGGCTTTGGGCATAACGGCGTTTATTTTAGTTGTAAATATTCAATCTTGGTGATTAAAACATCTTTAATACTGCTCTTTTTCATTAGGAAAATCTCTAGACTTTACATCTGCTACATATTGACTTATAGCAGTTGTCATACCTTCGTATAAATCCATATATCGACGTAAAAATCTGGGGCTAAATTCATTATTCATTCCCAGCATATCATGAATTACCAGAACCTGTCCATCAACACCACCACCGGCACCAATACCTATAACGGGAATCGAAATATTTTTAGCTACTTTTTCAGCTAAGTGTGCAGGTATTTTTTCTAAGACTAAGGCGAAACAACCCAGTTTTTCCAATAATTTTGCGTCCTCCATCAATTTATCTGCTTCTTCATCTTCTTTGGCGCGTACAGTGTAAGTTCCGAATTTATAAATGGATTGTGGCGTTAAACCTAAATGTCCCATGACAGGAATACCTGCATTTAATATTTTTTTGATAGACTCCTTAATTTCTTTTCCACCTTCAAGTTTTACGGCATGTCCACCACTTTCCTTCATAATTCTAATGGAGGAGCGCAATGCTTCTTTGGGGTCTGATTGGTAACTTCCAAAAGGTAAATCGACTACAACTAATGCTCTTTCTATTGCTCGAACAACAGAGGAGGCATGATAGATCATTTGGTCCAAAGTTATTGGTAAAGTTGTTTCGTGCCCTGCCATAACATTTGAAGCTGAATCTCCAACTAGGATAACATCAATACCAGCAGAATCGACAATTTTTGCCATGGTAAAATCATAGGCAGTAAGCATGGAGATTTTTTCTCCATTATTTTTCATTTCAATTAATGACTTGGTAGTAACTCTTTTGTAGTCTTTTTTTGCGGATGACATAGGATTGCAGTTTTTGGCACAACTTGAGGTGTCGTATTATTAGCCGTAAAAGTAGTGAAACTAATTCTTTAGAAACAAATAAAGGGTTCGAATAAATTGACTCTATTTTATTTAATTTTTATGCTGGATTAGAGTTGAAAATTGTGCTGTACAGTTTTTCTTTAGGACTCAATTATTTACTTGTTTCAAACAGAGGTTTGACTAGCTATTTGAAACCTTCTATAAATCTGTTTATCGTTATACAAACAGCAAGATTAAGGTTAGTACAATACCAGCTGCCGTAAAGTATAGTCCTTTTTTGAATATCGATGTTTTTGGCATGAACATCCAAAAAGAGGACAGCACAAAAAACAGAAGAGACATTGCAAAAAAGATGTTTAGAAAGAACAATGGATCTCCTGATTTTGCTTTGTGGAGATGAGTCATTTTTTCAATTGCTATAGGAAGCTCTTGTGTTTTATAATCTGCTACACCGGTTTTTTTGTTGTAGGTTCCATCTTTAAAATAAACAATGTTTCCTTCTTCACGGTCAGCTTTAAACTTTCGAATGTCTAACATCTTAGCTAATTCCTCTAGGCTAGCATCTGGTTTAATTGTTTTAAGAACTTGTTTTTCCTGTTTCAAAAAGTCAGTATCTCTAAAAATTAAAACGAAGCCGCTTAAGGCATAAACGGACATAATTCCAGAAAGGAAAAATCCTAAATAACGGTGAACGATGCGCATTGTACCATTGAGGTTTTGTTTTTTTGACATAATCAAACAGGTTTATTTTGAAAATAGTTATTGTGTATACACGTACATTTTATTAAAAAAAAGAAGTTGTCTTTTTGTAAATGCTCTAAAACTGCAATATTAACTTAAATTTTTAATTATTGATAGAGACAATGGCAATTTAAAATCTACTAATTGTTCTGTTTTTGGAGTACTTTTTTATTTAACCATCGTCTTGCAGGTAGGTCATATAATTTTAAGCAGACCTAAGTAAGCGCAACACATGACAAGAAAACTAATATACTCACAGGATATGCTTGACTAAACTTCATTTTATTATCTACTACCCATGCTGTATATATGTATATTATTGGAGAATGAGTAATGTAGATAGGGTAAGATATATTACCAAAAAAGGAACATACTCGTCCAGCAAACTTGCTTTTAATCTCTCCGCTTGCTGCCAAGAAAATAACAAGAGGGAAAAACAAAATAACAACTGCTGAATCATAAACACCATTCATCCATAAATGCTCACTTCCTCCTACTCTTGGCATAGCCAATGCAATAATGACTAGTAAGCTGCAGCAAAAAAAAGCATTTTTTATTTGGATTAATTTCCCCGTACGGAAAAGCAATACCCCAGCAAAAAATGGATACATCATTCTAGCAAAGCCAATATGCATTTGCTCCGGAGTTAACGACCAACCTCCAATAATATCTCCATTTGGACTGGTAACTGCTAGGTGAAATAAAGCACATCCAGCAAGAAATACAAGTATACTAAGAGCTGTTTTTGAAAATTTTCTAACAAAAAGTGCATAGAGAATATTGGCAATATATTCATAAAATAATGACCAATCCGGTCCATTGGGAGGATGCATTTCTGCCCAACCACGAATATCTAAAGATGTAGGAACTGGAATGAGCGTAAACCCAATAACCATTACCAACAGCATTTTCCAAACAGGGACTTCATTTATAGTAGGCCAGAGTGCTGTTGAATCTTGAAAATAAAACAATACTGCTCCGATAATCATTCCCATAATTACCATCGGTTGCAGTCTAATCAATCTACGTTTGAAAAAATTTCCGATTGACATTTTATCCCATCGATCATCATAAGCGTAGCTAACAACAAAACCAGAAAGTAAAAAGGAAAAATCTACAGCAAGATAGCCATGATTTATAATTTGGTCGAGATGACTTGTCGCATGTGCTTCAAAAATATGAAAAGCAACAACCAGAAGCGCAGCTACACCGCGCAATCCATCCAAAATAGGGTAATGAGGTTTTGAAGCTTTAGTATTCATATGTTTCAGCCGTTATTTTGTCAAATGTTTATCATTATATTTCGAATGCAAAAGTCATATTTGCTATCTGATAAGAAAAAGTCTCCTTTAGAAGTTGAAACTATTTCCTGCGAATAAAAGCGTACATAATTTTTAGATTTAAAAGCCCAACGTGCTGTCAGGCTTATAAGTATGTACTACTTTAGAGAAGCTGGATCAAAAAGAAATACTGGATGATACGAATTAGTGTTTTAAATCTGAAAATTGGGTGTCAGCAGCAAATGAAGAATTTGTTTTTTCAACTAATAATTCGTTGACCAAAGAGAAACTTGCTGTTTGTTTCATATCTAATGATGAAGTTCCAATAGCCACTTTATATTCACCAGCTTCTGCAATCCACGCATTTTTACTTGCGATAAATGATCCTAAATCTTTAGGATTCAATGATAATCTGATTATTTGACTTTCTCCGGCTTGTAATAAATTAGTTTTACCAAAAGCTTTCAACTCTGAACTAGGTTTGTCAATGTTTTTTGAAGGTGCCGAAAGGTACAATTGCACTACTTCTTTACCAGCTACTTTACCTGTATTTTTAATAGTTACAGTAACCTCCATTTTATCTGTAAATATCTTTGAACTTAATTTTATTTCTGAAATATCAAAAGTAGTATACGACAATCCGAAACCAAATTCATAAGATGGTTTCACATTGAATGTGTTGAAATAACGGTATCCAACATAAACTCCTTCTTCATAAGTTACATCAGTAGGGTTTTCGGCAGGTGTACCTATCCAGTTTTTAGTTGCAGCAGCATCTTCATATTTTACAGGAAAAGTCATCGTTAATTTTCCTGATGGAGTTACTTTTCCAGAAAAAACGTCTGCAACAGAGTTTCCGCCTTCTTGACCTGGTTGCCATGGAAGTAGGATAGCATCTACTTTATTTTTCCAACTTGCAGTTTCTATTACACCACCGATGTTTAAAACAACAACTACCTTTTTGCCTTGAGCATTAAAGGCCGCCGAAACGGTATTGATTAAGTTGATTTCATCTTGTGCCAAGTTAAAATCTTCAACAACTTTACGATCATCACCTTCACCAGCATTTCTACCTATTGTGATTAATGCTAATTCAGAACTTTTGGCCTTTTGTTGAACAATTTCTGAATTTAGTTCTAATTCCTGAAGTCTTCTTGGAGTAGCCAATAAACCTTCTTTTTCACGTCTTTTAGTCTCAATTTCTTTTTGAGCTATCATAAATGGCTTGTACAAGCCTTCTAATTCTGCATCAATAGAAAAACCAGAGTTGGTTAAGCCTTCAATTAATGAAATAGAATAAGCTTCATTTACATCACCACTTCCAGTACCACCAGAAATAAAATCATAAGATGTTATACCAAAAACGGCTAATGGAGCTGATTTTGAAGTAAACGGCAACACATTAGCTTTATTTTTTAATAAAACAACACCTTCAGCTGCAGCATCTCTTGTAACCTGGGCGTTTTCTTTTAAGTTCGGTTTGTTTGAATATTCATAATTACTCATGGCAGGAGATCTCATAACCAACTCTAATACTCTTGTTAAATTGATGTTGATATCTTGCTTAGATAATTTGCCGTTTTTTATGTTTGTAATAATGGCATTTTTTTGAGCAGGTAAACCGGGCATCAACAAGTCATTACCAGCTTTAAGTTGATTGACAACGTCATTAACAGCGTCTTTGTCCCTGATAGCTCCAAATCCGTTGTAACCTCCAAACCAGTCTGTCATTACTAATCCTTTAAAACCCCATTCGTCACGAAGTACAGTTGTTAAAAGGTCTTTACGTGCTGAAGTATAAATACCATTTAAAAAATTATAAGAAGACATCACTGTCCAGGGATGCGCTTCTTTTACTGTGATTTCAAATCCTCTTAAGTATATTTCGCGTAAAGCTCTTTCGCTGACATGTGCATTAACACCCATTCGGTTTCGTTCCTGGTTGTTTGCTGCAAAGTGTTTTATCGATGTTCCTACACCATTAGATTGTATACCGTTTACCATCGCAGCTGCAATTTTTCCTGTCAATAGTGGGTCTTCAGAGTAATACTCAAAGTTTCTTCCACACAGTGGATTTCTGTGAATATTCATCCCTGGTCCTAATAAAACATCGACACCATATTCTCTTACTTCATTCCCCATCGCTTTACCAACAGAGTTGATAAGTGCTTCGTTCCAAGTCGAGGCTAATGCCGTTCCTACTGGAAATGCTGTAGCATAATAAGTGTTCGAATCCTCTTCTCTAATTGGTTTAATATGTAAACCTGCAGGACCATCAGAAACAATTATAGACGGGATTCCTAAACGGTAAATCGCAGCGGTACCGCCGGCAGAACCAGGTACTTTTGCAGTATCTTTTCCAGTAGCAAACTGCATTTTAGCCCAGTCAAAACCAGGCATTCCGATTCCGATAAGCATACTAGCTTTTTCTTCGTCAGTCATCTGATTGATTAAATCTTGAATTCGGTCTTGAGTAGAAAGACGATAATCTTCGTATTTATCCAATTTACCGTTTCTGTTCAAATCAGAAAAAGTTAGACCATTTACGGTTATAATAGGATTTGTGGTGGGTTGCTTTGGTTGCGGATTGCTTGCCCAAGAAATACTAGAAAATAGCAGTACTGAAAGCAGAGATGTTTTTGCAGTTTTTGCAATCGTTTTGTTTTTCATGTGATTAGTATAATTAATAGTTCAGCTTCATTGCTTCATTGTGAAGCAATGTTAATTCTTTTATTTAATATTCACGAATAAAAAAGATTAATTTTCTATTTATTATTGGATAAAAGCTAAAGCTATAATCATTTTCGTATTTTTACTGCCAATTAACAATCATGGAGTTTAAAAGAATAATAGAAGAAAAGTCAGCTGCGTCCTGGGAAAAGTATATTCCTAATTTGTCAATTGACTGTGTAGTTTTCGGATTTCATGACGCAAGCTTGAAAGTGCTTGTTACCAGACTAAAAGATAAAAATGTTTGGGCACTTCCTGGTGGTTATGTTTTAAAGGAGGAGAATCTTAAAGAGGCTGCCAATAGAATTTTATATCAACGGACAGGAGCTGAGAATATTTATTTGCAGCAATTCAAAGTTTTTAGTAATATGAATCGTTCTTCTGGAGTTTTTGAAGATTTTCCGGACGGACTTTGGAATAAACAGCGATTTCTTTCCGTTGGCTTTAATGCCTTAGTTGATTTCCATGATGTAAATTTAGTCATGGATAATATTTCTGATGCTTGCGAGTGGTTATCAATTGATGAACTGCCTGAATTTATGATGGATCACAGAGAGATTTTCGACAAAGGTTTAGAAACTCTTCGCCGACAATTAAATCACAAACCAATTGGTTATAACTTATTGCCTGAAAAATTTACAATGCCTGAACTTCAGAAACTGTATGAAGTTATTCTGGGTAAAAAACTGAATCGAGGTAATTTCTATAGAAAGATTTTGCGCTATGATATTTTAGAAAAATTAGATGAGAGCAGAAAAGGTGGTGCTCATAAAGCTCCGGACTTGTATAAATTTGAAGTGGAGAAATACCAGCTAGCACTCACCAATGGTTTTAATGAGGGTTGGTAAGACTTTAATAGGATTAGTTTTTAGGTTTGTGCTCCGATTTGCAACTACCCCAAAAGAATCGCGATTGTTATCGGGAATATAGAATTTTTATATAAAGATTTAATAATACGTTATTTACAACCATCCTTAGTAGTGCATTTTAGCTTAATCCAAACCCCAGATATTTTTTTAAGTAAGTTTTCCTTCGCCAAAAAGTCTTCTGATCTCTTTTTTGTCAAATTTACCAACACTAGTTTTGGGCACTTCATTTATATAAACATAGTCTTTAGGAATCTGATATTTCACAAAGTCTCTTGATAAAAACTCCATTAATTCTTCATCTGAAACTTTATCGTCATTGTTGATTAGAACTATAGAAGCTAATGGTTTTTCTACCCATTTTTCGCTTGGTATTGCAATTACAGCTGCTTCTTGAACTTTAGGATGCGCCATTAATGCAGATTCTAATGCTACACTAGAGATCCATTCACCTCCACTTTTTATCAGGTCCTTGGTTCTATCCTTTATTTCCATGTATCCATCCTCGTCAATTGTGCTGACATCACCTGTTTTGAACCAGCCATCTTGTGTAAAGCTTTCCTGATTATTAGTTTTGAAATACGAGCTTACAGTCCATGCTCCCTTTATCTGTAGTTCTCCCATGGTTGTGCCGTCTGCTGGGGCCAAAGTCCCGTCATCTGTTACGATCCTCAATTCAACACCTGGAAATGCAGTACCTTGCTTCGCACGAATATTCATTTTTTCGTTTTCTGATAAATGATCGTGCTGCGGCTGTAGTCTGCTTACCGTTCCTAGAGGAGAGGTTTCTGTCATTCCCCAAGCCTGAACTCCTCGTATTCTGAAATCTTTTTCAAAACCTTCAATAAGACTTTTTGGTAGTGCAGAACCACCCACAAGATATTCTTCGAGCGCTAATTTTTCTTTGGGTGGATTCTTTTTCATAGCATGATAAACGCCTAACCAAATGGTAGGAACGCCATTAGCTTTATTCACTTTTTCTTCTGCAAGAATTTTAATGAGTGCCTCAGGCTGTAAATTAGAAGAGGGGAGAACCATGTTTGATCCAGACAAAAGGCATAAATAGGGAAAACCCCAGGCCATCACATGAAACTGTGGTACAATTAATAAAACAGTATCTCTATTATTGAAATTTCCCGCATTAGGAGACATAATCGTCATTGCATGCAAATAGGTTGACCGATGAGAATACAAAACTCCTTTTGGCAAGCCTGTTGTTCCACTAGTATAACACAGACCACAGGCATCATTTTCATTTATTGTAGGCCACTCAAAATCTTCTGATTGATCCTTTAGTAAATCTTCATAATGCAATGCGTTTGGCAAAGTAGTTGTAAAATCTGAAGCTGCATTTATTAAAACGTAATGTTCTACAGTTTCGAGTAGCGGGGCAATTTTTTCTAAAAGAGGGACTAGTGTCGCATCAACAAAAATCACTTTATCTTCAGAATTATTGATGATATACTCTATTTGATTGCTAGACAATCTAATATTTATGGTGTGACAAATAGCTCCTATACCGGATATGCCGTAGTATAACTCTACATGAGGACCATGATTCCATGCAAAAGTGCCCACCATATCTCCATTTTTGATTCCTAATTTCTGTGTTAAGGCATTGGCTAACTTTTTACAGCGTTTATACATGTCTCCAAAACGATACTCGTGTCGCGTTCCGTCTGGTAAATGGCTTATTATTTTCTTGTGATAATACACGCTGTTTCCGTACTCAAGGATAGTATTTGTTGTGAGCCTATAATCCATCATTAATCCTTTCATATTAAAATGTTTTAATTAATTTGTTTGTTGTCTTTTTTAATACGGGCTCAGTTTTAGTGTATGCTAAGATCGCCCGATACTTTGTCGATTAAGTTCGCGGCAACTTGCGATTGAGTACCGACGTCTAATATACAAAAACATACCTCAAATTACACATCATTGGCAAAGCTATGATATCGCAAATTTTTCTTGTTTTTTATGACTAAATTTCTAATGAGTTGCGATGCGAATGCGCCTATTATAGTTTTACCTGCTAGGAAGTCGTAGATTATGAATTTAATCGGGAATAGATGATACGTGAAGAAGAATCAGCAATCATCTTGCATAGAGTTGCCAAAAGAAACAAGGCCATACTCTTTGGTCTAATTTCCTCAAATGATATATCACTAAAGAACTTAACTGTAAAATCGGAAAAAAGAAGGAAGAGGATACTACCTATAGAAAGCTCCTCAATTCCAGTTCGAAATTGAGGGAATAATGTGTTTATATAACCAAAACCACGCAAAAATAATTGATTACAAGAGTGTGGCTTGAAAAATAAATTGATTTTAACAGTCAGATATGTTTACTGCTACTGCAAGGCCACCCTCTGAGGTTTCCTTATATTTGTTATTCATGTCCTTTGCGGTTTGCCACATGGTGTCGACCACCTTGTCCAAAGGAACTTTTGCGTTTTTAGGGTCGGTTTCTAGCGCTAATTCTGCAGCATTTATAGCCTTGATGGCACCCATCGTATTTCTTTCTATACAAGGTATTTGCACCAATCCCCCAATAGGGTCGCAGGTTAAACCTAGGTGATGCTCCATGGCGATTTCGGCTGCCATTAACACCTGCGCAGGTGTTCCTCCCATTAATTCACAAAGTGCCGCTGCTGCCATTGATGACGAAACGCCTATTTCGGCCTGACAGCCACCCATGGCTGCAGAAATGGTAGAGCCTTTTTTGAAGATGCTTCCTATTTCTCCAGCAACTAATAGGAACTGCTTGATTTCTTTTGGACCCGCATTGTGGTTTTCAATGACCAAATAATACATTAAAACAGATGGAATTACTCCAGCGCTACCATTTGTTGGGGCCGTAACTATCCGACCTAGAGCGGCATTGACCTCGTTTACTGACAGGGCGAAACAACTCACCCATTTCAGGATTTGGCGAAATTTTACTTCGGTCAATCTTATTTCTTCTAACCAAGTCTGTGGGTCACTATAGTTAGACAATCCTATTAAATTTTGGTGCATATCAAACGCCCTACGTCTTACATTTAAGCCACCGGGAAGTATACCTTCTGTGTGACAGCCTATGAACATGCACTCTAGCATAGTGTTCCATACACGCATTAATCCATGATCAATGACTTCCTCAGTGCGCATGGATTTCTCGTTCTCATAAACGATTTCAGATATTTTTTTGTTTTCAGCTGTGCAGTACTTCAAAAGATCGACAGCTTTATCTGTAGGGAACGGAAATGTCCGTTTTATTTCTATTTTCTTTTTGGCATTTAGGCGCTCTTCTTTGACCACAAATCCACCTCCGATGGAGTAGTAGGTGGCGGTATATAACTCATCATTATTTGAGTAGGCTGTCAGGGTCATACCATTTGAATGGAAAGGGAGAAATTCCTTATTGAAAAGGATATCTTTTGAAATGTCAAAGGGTATTGTAAATTCATTACCTAAATTTATTTCGGATTTATCTTGGATGGATTTTATGATTCCATCTATATTTTCTACTGGAATGTACTCTGGGTCTTGACCGCTTAATCCTAACATCACAGCCAAATCAGTAGCATGACCTTTTCCGGTTAGGGAAAGGGAACCGTATAAATCTGTCTTTATTCTGTTGACAGAGTCAATAATGTTTTCACTTCTCAATTCTTCTAGAAATCGTTCCCCAGCGCGCCAAGGGCCGAGAGTATGAGAACTAGAGGGACCAACACCTATTTTGAGCATATCAAAAACCGAAATACATTCTTCCATAACTTTTTAGGTAAATTTATTTATGCAAATATAATCGAATAATGTAATTATATCGCCTAATAACAGACTTGTATTAAAAATTTTTAGCAATTTTGTATTGTATTGTAACAATTCCCTAATATTCAGCAGTATTGTATTTATTCTGTCTTTTCTTAATAATCTGCCTCGGCTCAAACCTCCTATACTAGTAATAAAGTTCCATACGGCTTCTACAAATTTATATAAAAAAATGGTTGTAATCTGTAATAAGTTGCAGCAAAAAAACTGAACCAGATTTTATTGAGATTAAACTTAAAGAGGTCAAATCACAGTTTTCTTAATTTAATTTTGGTCCTTATTATATATTTCAAAGTGCGATAAAAAGTATCCTAAAACGGATATCCAATGGCCAAATTAAACACTAAGTTTTCATTTCGCCAAGAGCTGCTGCCCCAACTCACTTTATCAAGCACCCATCGTTGTCCATCTGGCAAGTACGGCTTTCTAATAGGAAAAGCTAGATCTGTCCTGAGTACTAAAAATGAAAAGTCAAAGCGCAGTCCGGCACCAATGCCCACTGCAATTTCGCTCATGAAATTCCTGGAGAATTTAGCACCTGGTTTATTGGGGTTTTCTTTTAGTAGCCATATATTTCCAGCGTCCAGAAACAAAGCCCCTTTGACTAGGTCATAAATGCTAGCCCTATATTCCGTACTAAATTCTATTTTCAAATCTCCAGATTGATCCGGTAAAAAGGCAGTTGCGGCCGTTGTACCGTCATAACTTCCCGGACCTATGGAACGAGCACGAAATGCTCTGATACTATTTGTTCCTCCGGTAAAAAACTGCTTGATAAATGGCATTTCAGTTGAGTTTCCGTAAGCAAATCCGGCACCAGCAATTATTCTGCTCGCTAGCATGGACTCCTCACCCAATTTTAAGTAATGCCTAAATTCATGCTCTACTTTTACAAATTGACTAAACGGAACGCCAAATACTTTTACGGGATCTGATTGACTATTATTTGCCCCAGTCGCCAGACCGTATAGATTACCCGAAAGGTCAATACTTCCTTTATAATAGAAGGTATTTTTTCTATTTTTTTCCATCGTATTGGTGAAGCTGTAGGAGTAGGAGGGCCCAAAAATCAATTGCTTCTCTATCACTTTTTCAAGTGATGGATTAGCAAGAATTTGCTGCTGGTATAAAGAGGTCACGTTTTGCGGACTGGCATACGTAATTTCAGTAATATTCAGTTGGTGTTCCTTATGCAGGTTTTCCTTCCACAAATAGCCAAAAGAACCTTTGAATGTTTGCAAGGAATATAGTTTTGTCCTGTTTTGGAATTCATACCCTAAGGTTGCCTTTGTTTTAGGAACAAAACCGCTAGAGGATTCATAATTAAAAGGGGAAATCATTCTAGGCCAGATTAAATTCGCCTCTGTACCCACACGATAGACATTAAAACCATTATTAAGCCCAGATACCTGTACTTCGGCACCCCCAAAGGCAGATATAGTAAGCAATTCGGCACCCTTAAAAAGGTTGCGATTACTCCAATTTAGATTGAGTTCTGTACCAGTATAGTTGGCGGAATTGCTTTTGGCCAAAACTTCAACCCGGATTGATTTCTTTGGTAAAGGAGTAAGATAGTAATAGGCATCCAGATAATTTCCGGTGCTATCAGCCACTTTAAATTCGTTTTTCACAAACTTGAAAGTCCCTAAATTAACTAATCTATTTAATGATAGATTGTGATTAGTACGGTTGTAAAAGTCTCCCTTTTTGAAATACAAGCTTCGGTCAAAAATTCTGGGTTTAAATAAATTTTCAGAATCGAGGACCGTAAAATCATTGTATGTGCTGCGGGCTTCAGGATTTGTGATTAGACTGTCAGAACCAATAGAGTAATTAGGATATACAATGATATCATTTATTTGATATTGCGTTTTAGCTATTTTTGGAGTCTCACTTATTAGCCTTACGATCAGATCAACTTGATGGTTTGCGACCGTACTGTCAACCTGCACTTTTAGGTAATCGGCATTAAAATAATAGAATCCTTCTTCTTTAAGTCTAGCATCAATTCGAATTCTTTCTTCCTTTATCGCATCGAGGCCGTATCCTTGGTCTTTTTGGAGTAAACTATTGATCTTTGTTTTGGCAACCGCAGTAGAGAGCACTGTAGAATCACTAGGAAATTTTACTTCCCTGATTTTGTATTGCTGAAAAGGAGTTAAAGTATAGCTAGTATTAGCTTTTTTTCCACTTCGAGTGGAGTCAGCAGTAGTTTTAGTATTGAAATATCCATGGTTTTCTGAGAAGTTTTGCAAAACACTCTTGTTGTATTCTAAATCAACCTTACTGTAATAAACAGGTGCTTCTCCCACTTTGGTCTTTAACCAATGTCGAAATCCTTTTTCTTTCTTTGGAGTACCAGCCAGATTATAAATAACTAATTTTGGTCGGAAGCCTAAGAAGGATGAATTTGGTTTGGGTCTGACCATTTTTTCGAATGCTGTTTTTAAAGCTTTGCGTTCTTTTTTTGGTACTTCGTTCCCTTCTATCTTTACTTTCGAACCAATATATAGTAGTTCTCCTTCAGGCAGGTTTCTTATACCGCTGCAGGATGCCACAAATAAAAGCATAAAAAGTAAATAGAGTATTGGATAATTCTTCATTGGTTTTTTTGTTAGGGAGAATCATTATTTCAATTTGTCTTTTTCTTTTGCTGTTTTGTTGCTTTGAAATAATTCTTTGAATTTATTATAGTCCAATGTGATTACAAATGCAATTCCGGTTTCAATGACTTGTCCCTGCAGTGCCACTTGGTATTTATTTAATCGATAGGCTCGTATTTTATATCTTCCGTCTTTTGAAAGTTGGTATTCCACAGATACATCACCAGCTATGCTACTTGCCTCTTGATTTTTTTGTTGTGGTCCTTCCAATCCAAAGCTACTTCCCACCGTTACCTTTAGGCGATCATTCAATAATTTTTTAGAGATGCCCACAGTTAAGTCTGTTTTGTTTTCTAATTGCCCCGTGGTGTAATCTTGAGAAGATTGCAAATCAAAATTGAGTTCTACACCGCTAATTAAATCACCAGCCAAATTATTTAACTGTTGTGAAAGAATTTTACTGGCGCTTTCTCTGGCAATCGAAGAAACGGAACTGCCAGCTGACTCACTGGCAAAAGGATTTTCTCCTATAAAACGATTCAGCAACAACAGGACAAAAACTTGTTTGTTTAACTCATCTGGTTGCTGACGTAATTGCGCCAACTTTGCTTGGGTGGTATTGATGATTTCCGTCGAAACACTATTATTTCCATCAGGTAAAATAATGTCAAAAGAAATGCTTGGTTTCATCAGTTCTCCCTCCATTTTCAATTCAGTTTCAAATGGAATTTTTTGTTTGTAGGTGTTCCTTAACGAAGCCGTAACATTGCCCAGTTGGTCATCAACCAAATCAAGTGGTGACGCCTCATTTTTATAAACGGCTGTAATATTGATGTCAGCAGTCGTTGGCTCTCCTGTCCATAAAATATAACTTCCAGTTTTAATGTCAAACTTTCGTTTAATCATATTGAAATTCATTTCATAACTACCTTCTTTTAACTCGTATCTTCCTGTTAGTGAGGTTTTGCCGGAGGGGTCAATACCGCCTGTTAGTTGTGCTTCTCCTTTCAATTTTAAAAAGTCTCCATTGGCTTTGTCAATGACAATTGATAACACCGCTTCTTTGTCCACTTCAATATTGACAGAGGCATTGATCCCGCTTATCTCTGTCATGCTCAACGATTCGTCTACAGTTACCGTTTCTACAATCGAAGGGTTATCTTGGTCAATAAATTCTACAATTCCTTCGCGATCAGCTATGGAAGGGTCAGATTGTGGCAGGACGATCGTAAATTTAGTATCTTTATTTACCTTAATACTACCATTGACTGTAGGATTATTGAGATCTCCGCCAATTTTCAAATGGTTGTCCAAATACATTTGTCCATAATACAAATCATTATCCTCTACCTCAGAATTGATCGCTTTAAAGTTAACGGCATCAAGTGCCAAGTCAAAACCGAAATTATTAAAATTATGACTATCTATGTTTCCGTTAATGACTAAATCGTTGTCCTTTTCATCATTGATAACAAAACGATCAAAGGTTATAGCATCATTTGTAAAATAAATTTTATCGTTGATTGACTTAAAGATGGAGTTAAGACGAGTCACTTTAAACCCAACCTCATTAAACTTTAAGTCACCAGAAACTTTTGGCTGATCTGTATTTCCTGATATTTTAAAAGTACCGCTAAAAAAACCGGTACTTTCCTTTAACTCATCCATGGTGAATCCCTGAATACTTTTAAGATGCAGTTTTGCAATAGCAAGATTCATGTCTAGAGTTCCATCTTCTGCTTTATAGGTTCCGTCTAAATTCAGCTGATTGTCCTGATCTGTAATTGCAATCTTGGTAGTGTAGGTGTCGGCTACTGTATTATCCACTTGGATATTTACAGTACCAATGGTATCTTTTTTGAAGGTAAAAGTATCAATAGTTATATCAGAAGTAAAAATGGGGGACTGGTTTGCATTTTTAACTAAGACTGTTCCGTTAATATTTCCGCTTAACTGTAAATCACTTTTTTCAAATAGACTAGTAATAGTCTCAATTTTGAAGTTTTTGAAGTCGATGGCTATTGGAGCATTCGGACTTTTTGATTCTGATTGGACTGAGATCGTACTGTTTTGCTTGCTTAATTTAAAATTATCGACATAGATTCCTTTATTCCCAAAACGCACTAAATTATCGGAAGCTATTTTCCAGGATTCATAATTAAGCAATAGCATTTTTGAGTCAATGCTGATCTCATTATTCCCTTTTAATCCTTTAAGTGTTCCTGCGATTTGGTAGCGTTCTTTATCCTTTATGTCTTTGACAAGCAAGTTGTAGTCGGCGGTATTGTCTTGCACTTTTCCGGAAATAGTTGTAAAAGGCAATTGAATCAATTTATTCTGGATGTCGTCAACCGATACATTATACACTAAAGCATTGTTCTGTGTATCCACATTTAGTACAGCATTACTAACGGTATTATCACCATAGACTATTTTTGGAATTGCAGCATGAAAGCTGATAGAATCGTTAACGGAATTGTAGCTTCCAGCAATAGAAATGGGTTCAATACTTTTTACTTCTGGAATTAATTTTAATAAAATAGGGTTATCCGTTATTTTTATTTTGAATTGCAATTGCTGTTTTTGAGTAGCGCTTTTTTTAGAAGACAATTTCGTCTCGTAATAATTTGATAACGTATTGGATAATGCCGTTACTATTTCTGTGAGCTTGTATTTTCCGTTTAATTCTGCATTCAAAACCTGTGATTTCAATAATAGCGTATTTTTATCAGCATCTGAAGTAGCAATTAAATTTATGGAATCCATTACGAATTGTTCTTTTGCATCAGCAATAGTCAGATTAGTGATGTTGAATTTACCGTTTAGATAGTCCAAATTCGCAGATTGAATATCAGCATCAACCACAGCTCTCATTTTCAATGGTCCGGCGTGCAAATTCAATTTATCTAAGTCGGCTATATCAATATTTAATTTTACTTTTCCGGCGGGGTACTTATCTTTGAAGCTTCCGCTGCTAATTAAATCAAAAGTTAAATTTGGATCTGTACTCTTAGCGACCGCAGTAAAGAGACCTTTTTTGATTGTTCCCGCAAGCTCTAGATTTTGATAGGTATATTTGTTGTAATTGATTTTAAAAATGGTTCCGTTTATCGAACTGTTTGCTGTTTTTAGATCTAAGCCAGTTCCTTTGACGGTGGCTTTTAAGCTAATTTTACCAATAGCCTTATTTTTAATCAATTTCCCCAAATCAAAATTTTCCAGTTCCGCTTGAGCATCATATTTTTCGTTGTTTTTCCTGCTTTGATCAAATTGCGCATTGATTTTGGCTTGACCTAAACTGCTGCTCATCACCAAATCAGTGGAGAAATTATGTATCGTTCCTTTAAAGTTTCCTTTTACTTTAAACGAGGTGGGTAGTTGGATTGAGTTGGGAATGGTTTCTTTAGGCACAAATATGGATATAGCATTCGCAGTGGATTCAAAATTTTTGATATTCAAATCAAAATAGGCCTTATTGATATCTGGCAAGCCTTTTATAGTTCCGCTGGAGGCAATTTTTGTCTGGCTAATTCCACTGACTTCAAATTTCGGAATTGTTAAGTTATTTAACGTACCGTATATTTTGCTGTTTAGCTTAAGGATTGCATTTGGATTACTGGTAAAGGGCTTTTTATTCGATAATTGTGGAACAAAAAGTAAAATGTCCTTAAACCCTATTTCACTCTCTTTAAAAGAAGCATTGATGCTCAATTGCCCATAATCTTTGCTTAGGGTTTCAATAGAGGTATAACCAAAAAGCAGTTCGTCTTTGATTACCGTTTGAGGTGTTTTTAGATATAAATTTTTCAGAAACGCATTGTTTTTGCCAAAGAAAAATTCGGTTTTTAAAGATTGAATGTCTAATCCGCTTTGCTCTTTCAATTGTAGTGAATTGATTTTTACAGAAAGACCAACTGGACTATAGCGCAAATCTTCTGCATTAAATCGTGCCGATGATAGTTGTAGATGATTGTAATCGATGCCGTTTTGTATTCTATTTTCGTTTTGATCATCGTAAGCAAAAGCGACTCTTTTTATGTTGGATTCCCGGATCTTTATTTCCCAGTTATTAGGCTCACTTGGAATCAATCCGTTTTTAATCTTCTGCAATTTTCCAAATTCTAGTTTTCCATTTCCACGAGACAAAGCAATATTGTCAATTAAAATAAATCGGTTGTAAAGATCTGTTTTGTCAAATTTTATGTCTAATTTTTTTAGCGATAGGGAAGTGGTCAATTTTGTTTTTTCGTCCTGAAAATCAATATTGGCTTTGGAAAGATCAATTTCACCCAATTGAAAATTATAGATTGTAGCGGGAGTGTTATCTGGTTCGGCTGTGTTTCTTGCAATACCTTGTTTTAATTTAAGCTTAAGTCCTTTGATCGTCACTTTAGGTACTTCATAGTCCATTTGTTGTAAATCAAAAGTTCTTATTCTAGTATCTAAATGGTCTATTTTAAGATAAAAATCATTTTTTGCAAAATCATCTGTAAACTCGAGAGTAGTTTGGTCGAGATTTATTCTATCAAGAGAAATGATTATCGGTGTTTTAGTAGTATCGACTGGTGAAGAAAAGGCTTTAAGGATGTAGTCAAAGTTGAAGCTGCCAGCAGAATTCTTACGTAGCTTCAAAACGACTCCCTGAAGGTCCACGGAGTTTATTTCCACAGTATTGTTCAGTAACTGCAATAAGTTGATCTCTACTGATAATTTTTTTCCTGCAAAAAGGGTATCCCTTTTTTTGTCTTCAAAATAAACCCCTTTGAGAATTAATTTTTTAGGGAATTTAATTTCAAGTGTTTTGACAGTCACTTTCGTTTGGATCTTATCTTCAAGGTAACTAACTGCTTTTTCTTTGACCAGATTTTGAAAAGAAGGAATTTGAATTAGTAGCACTGTTAACAGAAATAACACAATGATTATTCCGATAGCCCACTGGAAAATTTTTAAAGCCTTTTCTAATACCTTTTTCAAATGTTGTTTTTTAAGGAAAAAATCAAATTTTAAACTGAGTTAGTTACAAAGATGAAAATTTAAATCGGAAATATTTTATAAAATAGGGAGTTTATCTTTTCGATACTATTGAGTTTAAATCTTGGTGCATAATCGACTTTCAAACGCCTTAAGCGGCTAATTCAGGCAAAAGTACAATACTATATTATTAAGTTCTATACACTGGAATTTCGTTGAAGTATCCAGCTAGTTTTTCTTGCAGCAAAAAGTCTTTCACCGACATCAGCATCACTTTATTGGAAGTGAATAGTTCTCTGTTAAAATTGATGACTGTTGTGATGTCGATCTCTTCAATGGTAGCGTTTTGTGCTTCAGCATAGAAGTCATTAAGTGCAGAAGTATAGTTGTTTTGTATGGAGTCAAATACGGCTTGTAGGTTTTCGAAAGTTGCATTTTTATCCGCGATCAAAAACGCATTTAGTTGTAAATACAATATTTCGGTTTCTTTTTTATTATGGAGGAAAAAGTTGTATTTAATTTCTTTTGAGGAATGTCTAAGATTTAAAATATTACTGTCAATGTCCTTTACGCTTTTCACGGAATGCATGGAACTCCGCACTGCAGAGATTAATTGGTTAATTTCAGAATGCTGTTCTGCCCTTAGTTTGGGTCTTAAATACCAAATAAAAAGCTTGTAGTTCTCCCTGCAACTGTTTTAGGAAATTATATTTTTCTTCTTTGGTTTTTAAATAAAATCTATTCTTGTGATTGATGCTCTTAAAATAAGGGTTGTCCCGAAATATCTGAATGTTAATTTTAAACAAGTCCAGATTAAAAATCATCGAATTATGAATGAAGTATTTTGCTTCCCTTCTAAATAAATCTAAGGCTGTTACAGGTTCTGTAAAGGAAGCGTGTCCTATGAAAGCGGTGGTTGAAACATCGAAGTCCTTGAATAAGTGCTCTAAAAAACTAGTAAACGAATCCAGCAACGGCAAGAAAATAGAAATGGACATTGAGTTAATCACAGTAGAAAAAGCGACTAAACAAATAAGGGTGTTTTTTGATATTTATAATATCGGTTATAAAAAACAAAATAGGTTTCAGTAGCAAAAAGGCAAAGACAGTTACAAATACGTTAAAGAGTACGTTACCAAGTACAATGCGTTTTTTATCCGCATTTCCTCCTACAGCAGCCAATATTATTTTGATCGTCGTACCGGTTTGTGATCCCAGTACAATAGCTGCGGCTATGGGAAGGTTTACCGCACCAACTTGAAGGGCGCTCAGGGTTATTGCCATGGTAACAGAACTTGATTGAACAATCAAAGTAATTAGAAACCCTATGAGTAGAAAAACCGCCAATGGCATTGAAGCATATTGGGAAAAATCAAAAATTTTGACTGGAGCTTCCATAGCCGTTTTCATAAAGGAAAGTCCAATAAATAATAAGCCAAATCCAAAAAGAAAAAAAGAATAGTACTTAACAGCTTTTCGATTACCGAGTAGGATAAGGAGAAGTCCTCCAAGGCATACTGCTGGATAAGCAATAATTTCTATATCTACGTTAAAACCCAGTGTCGCAACTAGCCAGCTATCGGGGGTAGTACCTAGGTTTGCCCCTAAGATTATAGCCATGGCATTTCTCATAGTAAATACTCTGGCACCTACAAAGGCCAAGACCATAAATGAAACCATGGAACTGCTCTGAAGAACTCCAGTTACTATTGCACCTCCTGTAGCGGCGCCAATTTTGTTTTTAGTAATGCGTTACAGAAAAAGCTTGAAGCTTCTACCTGAAAGATTTTTTATAGACTCCTCCAGTAAAAACATGGCAAAAAGAAATAAGCCGATGCCTGCTAATAGTTTTAGAATATGATTGAATGTTTCCATAACAAAACATATACTTAAAGATAAGTATAAAATAGGCTGTCATAAAAAAAAACTGTTTTTTGTGTATCGCAATTTTAGTAGTTCCTGATTTAAAATTCAAAAAACAAATAGTTTACAATTGAATTTTACTTGTCATTTTACACTTTTATTTTAGTTGTTTTATGGCTTCTTTAACGTCGGTTGTGGGGCGATTACATACTTTATCCTGACATACAAAAATAGTAGTTTCTTGCGGAATTAATTTTCCTTCAAGTAATGCTAAAGTACCTTCCGTTTTTCCGCCTAAGAAAATGGCATTTGGGAAATAATTTTTGTCGAATGCTTTTCTAGTCTTAGCAAAATCATGGCCTACAATGGCGATTTCATAAGGTTCCTTTACAAACTGAAGCTCTACAATTCCCCAATTGGAATAAAAAGAAATTTCACGGTGCATATCTTCTTGTATATTAGTTAACATTTGTTTTGATTTTTGGGTGTAATCCGGATTGTCATAATACAAACCTAAAAAGAATAAATTTTTTGCCATTTCAGAATTAGAAGAAGGGATGACATTATCTGCGACCTCCATTTTTCGAGCTATCAAATTAGAATGGTTGTTGTGAGTATAAAAGAACATGCCCGATTTTGTATCAAAAAAATGAGTTATCGCGTAATCATTTAAATCCTTTGCTTTGTACAGCCATTTTTCATCAAATGTAGCTTGGTAAAGAGAGGTAAAAGCCGAAATTGTAAAAGCGTAATCATCTAGAAGCCCATTAATCGACGCTTTTTCGTTTTTGTAATTTCGCATCACTTCATTCGATTTTCCAATCATATTCTTGCTTAAGAAATTAGCGCTTTTTAATGCTTTGTTTAAAAAGGCAGTGTCATCGAATGCGCGATAAGCATCAATATAGCCTTTAAGCATTAATGCGTTCCAAGCGGTCAGAATTTTGTCATCCAGTCTTGGTTTGATCCTGTTAGAGCGGACTTTCGTTAATTTAGCTTTACAAGCTTTAATTGTTGTTTGCAATTTTTCAACCGAAATATTGAATTTTTTTGCTATTTCTGAATCCAATAATTTTCTATGTAAGATGTTTTTTTGATCTTCCCAATTTCCAGTTTTTGTGCAGTTGTAATATGCTGAAAATAATGCTGCATCTTCAGCTAAAACGGAATTGAGTTCTTCAGTAGTCCAGACATAATATTTTCCTTCTTCACCATCACTGTCGGCATCCAAAGACGAATAAAAACCACCATTAGGTGAAGTCAATTCTTGCTCTATAAAAGCTAGAGTTTCATAAACGACGGCTTTATATAAAGGGTTCTTAGTCAATTGATACGCGTGGCTGTATAAACTAACTAATTGCGCATTATCGTAAAGCATTTTTTCAAAATGAGGAACAAGCCAGTTCGCATCTGTGGAGTAACGGGAAAAACCACCGCCCAGTTGCTCATAAATTCCGCCAAATGCCATATTGTCCAAGGTAGCTGTTACCGCTTTTAATGCTTTTGGGTCTTTGGATAGGGCATGGTATTGCAATAAATACTCCCAGTTGGAGGGCATGGGGAATTTAGGAACCCTGCTATTCCCACCTTTTTTAAAATCTAAGTTTGACACCCACTTATTAAATATCGAATTCAAATCCGCAATCGTAGCAATAGACTCATCTTGTACAAAGGAGATGTTTTCTACACTTTTTATTCCTTCTGTTACTTTTAGAGCTTGTTCGACTAGAGATTTTGGATCTTTATTTTGAATATCGACAAAATGCTGAAGCATTTCCATCCAGTTTTTTTTAGGAAAATAGGTTCCAGCAAAAAAGGGTTTTCCATCTGCTGTAGCTAAGGCATTCAATGGCCAACCGCCACGTCCAGTTAGCAATTGCGCGGCTGTCATGTAAACTTGATCGACATCAGGACGTTCTTCTCTGTCTACTTTAATGCAAACAAAATGATCATTCATGTATTTTGCCACGGCTACATCTTCAAAACTTTCGTGTTCCATAACATGACACCAGTGGCAAGCGGCATATCCAATGCTGATAAGAACTAATTTGTTCTCGTCTTTGGCTTTTTGTAAAGCTTTATCACCCCACGGATACCAATTTACTGGATTGTAGGCATGTTGCAGTAAATAGGGGCTAGATTCATGAATCAGCTCGTTTGTAAATGGATGGATTTCTTCAGTGATTTTGGCCTCTTCGGTTTGACCTTTGCAAGAGCTAAATATAGAAATTATTGAAGCCATAATTATATAGTGAATTATTCTCATTTTGATTCTGTTAAAAAGCGTAGTAGTATTTTAATATTAATGAATTTGAATTATTGATAAGTAGTATTACTATTAAAGAATTTATTTGTTCCAATAGGTAATAATTATAAAAACGATAATGGCAAAAATACCAAATAAAGATGCGATAAAGAACTTGTCGGCCATGTTTTCAAGTCGGTTTTCTTGATTAGGATTTTGCGTTCGTATTGAAAAAAAGGACAACACAGAAGAAATAGTAAGTAAAAGCGCAATGATAGAAGTAAACTCGTCGATGAAGCTATTCTTTGATTTGTCTCCAATGTGGAGGGAGGTAATAATAAACAGGCAAAAACCCAAGAGGTTTGCGGATGTACTTAATATGTGCTGTGCTGTTTTATTTGCCAATGTTCTTTAGTTTATCGGGCATTCAAATCCGATTTTTAGATTAATTTTTGTTTATGTATGAAAATCAAGCGCTTTATATAGCGCCTAATTTTCTTATTGCCAGTCCAGATGTGTTTATTGTTATAATCGCCCCAATAGAAATCACTCTAGTTTTGCATTTATAACAGTTTATTAAAGAATTAAAAAAGACAGAAAACAGTCTAAAAAGGTTTTATTTCGCTTTTGCGTTTTTTCAGTTGTACCTCTAAGTCCCGAATGGTTTCAGCAACTGACATTTCAAAGGATTCTTCATTAGAGGAAGCAAATATTTGGGGCCCAGGACAATTCAACATAATATCACACACTTTTCGCTTGCCGTCGGAGCTTTTTTCTTCTTTAAAAACAACTTTTGCTCGAATAAGCCAATTATAGTGTTTTGCTAAATTTTCTAATTTTTCGTACACTAAACCATCTGCCGTTCCATTTGCTTGATTTTGTACAAATTGAGTCGTAATTTCCATAATTCTGTTTTTTAGAGTTAATATGGTTGCGATGTATTTCCGGTTTACAGCTTGACCAAAACGATTTTAAAAACCGCATCTTAAATGCTTTACTGTGTGCACGCTTTTACCCAAATTTACGATTTTAATTCTAAGTAGTAAAGAATTTTATTTACAAATATCGTATGTGAATTTACAGGTATATCGACAGTTTTTGTTCGATGTAGCAACTTAAAAAAAAAGCACAACGTTTATATTTGTACTAGTTTTTTACTCATTTCTCAATTTGTATTTGTTAATAATCTGAGTAGTCTGTTGGGTATAAAAAGCTGATATCCATATGGGAAATATTGTTTTTGTATTTTTCCATCGCTATCAGCTCTTTCCATTCTGCTGACGCTGAAAAAGCTTTCCAATGCTCATCTCGACTTTCCTGATTTGAAAAAGTGGTCATGTACATTAAGTTTGGCATCTGCGCACCCGAAATTACTTGGCCATAAAAGACTGCATTAAAACCAAGGCGGTTAAAGAGTTTAACTTCGCTACCAGCATTAAACATATCTACTTTATTTATATGAATTGCCTCTGTCGCTGATTCGTAACTTCTCAATTCATACACTCTATTCTCTCTTGGACTATCAAGCACAGGGAGAGTTAAAAAAGGATGTTCAATAAATGCCTTCAAAAGAACGGACTCGATACGTAGATACGGCGGTTGTTTATAATTGGCATTTAAGTATTCGGATCCAGCTTGTAAATAGTTTTTGTCTTTGGATAATTTATCATCAAGCTCGAGAAACTGATTTATTGATTTAAAAGGTATTACAACTATAATCTTGGTTAATGTATCAGCAGTATTTAGTTTTGGTTTGAAAACCCCAATACTTTTAATTCCTAGTTTTTTTAGTGCTGGTAGGTAGGCTTCTATTAAAAATTTATCAGTGGACTGAACTTGCTGCTTCGTACTTAAAACATAAGTTTTGAGTTGGTAGAATTCTCTAGATTGTTCTTTTGTTTTCTTAAGTGTTTCCTCCTTTGTTACGAAACTACTAATTGCTAACAAAAGGCCTAATAGAAAAAGTGATTTTAGAATCTTCATTTTTTTTGTCTAAAATAAAACTTTTTAATGAGTCGTTATTCTAAAATCACTTATTTTTTTAATCACTTAGATTCTTTCTTGTGACAGTTAGAAATATTATAATTGGATAAAATCATCACTTTTAGGTATACTAGCGAAAGCTTGCAGAGCAATGGTAGGAACTGGATCGCAAAGCTTGCGCAGCTGCGTATCCATCCAGGCCCCATCAACGGTTATTGTCGCATGCAATACTTTAGCTTCGTTTAAAAATTCGTGCACAATAGACCAACGCGACCCGTCAGCTTTTAGTTTGGAAACTTTGGTGTGCATGAAGATAGCGTCTGAAAGTTTAATTTCTTTTCGAAAAACACATTCTTCTCTAAATAATATAGGGCCTAAATAATTCATTTGTAATGCTTTTATGGTCAAGCCTAGGCTCTCCAAAATCTCGATACGGTGCTGCGCACCAAAGTCGTAATAAGCGCTGTGACGAACATGAAAATTAGGGTCAAGATCTGACCAACGGAAGGACAATTGTTTACTGAAAGATTTCATTATGGGACTGTTTATTTAAATTTGTTTTTAGCGTCTGTTATAGCTGTTCCAAATTTATAAAAATTTAAGAAGAATCCTATATGCTTATTTTGCAATACAAGTAGAAAATGGCTAAATAGAATATCGTGATGAAAATTAGGAATCAACTTATTCAGGCGATCTTGTAACGTAAAAAAAATAAATTTGAAAAAAAAAGGCGTTTTACAAAGACTACTAAGAGATTACAGGGTCAATTTTAATTTTTTTCACTCTCTATTTTATCTGCATTAGCTACAACTTAGTGGGGATCACAAATCAGATGAGGAATTTAATTAAAAATTGATTTTAATGAATCCATTTTCAAATTCGCTTGATTTTGGGCTTTTATATTTTGTAGAAAAGGCAGAGCACTTTTCCGTTGCTGTAATGAAGATTAGGTAAACTTTTTTAACTACTCAAAGCCCGAAACTTCTTTGTAGTGAACTTTTAGTAGTAATTATAGTGGTTAATAAGACTTAAATGGATTTTTGTTTTTAAAACTATCTACTTGATTTTTCTCATAATAAGAATAAAATTTTGGAGAGGAAATGAGGTCTAATTGAAAAAATAATATACTTTTATGAAAAAATTAAGAATTTTATTACACCATGAAAATTTTTTCTCTGACTATATCTTTTTTATTACTATTTGGCTCTTCAGTTTTTGGCTTTAATAATGCAGATACAATTATTTATACCTCGGGAATAAGCAATACAAATTACAAAAATTTTGTTTTGCCTCTCACTATTAATTTTAGTTTTAATAACGATGGTGCTTGTTCTGGAACTCGAATAACCTTTACACCAGACATAAGCGGCGATTACCCTTTTACTTATAAATGGGATTTTGGTGATGGAAACACGTCTATTAATAGTAATCCAGATCATAGTTTTACTGCTCTTGGTTGCGGTTTTCAAAATTTTATTGTAAAACTTACTGTTACAGGTGCTAGCGGTCTAAGCAATTCTATCTCAAAAAGCATTTCAGTAAAGCAAAAACCAGATTTAAAATTTATAAATCTTAATGCTCCCGAAGGTTCTAGCGCTCCTTTTGAAAAGTGTGGTGATAATAATACGGACCTTATATACAGTATAAATGTTGGTAAAGGTACTGCTTCATCAGCCTGCGTCAGTTCCTATAATGTGGAATGGGGAGACGGTAGCGTAGAAACTAACGTGATTTTTCCAAGAGCACATAGCTACATGAAGTTAGGGTCTTTTAATATGGTTGTTACTGGTATAGGCGGTAATGATTGTAACAATTCGATAACATATGTAGTTAAGAACTCTAATAATCCCATTGGAGCCCTTATTGCACCCGGAAACACGACTAATTTTTGCACACCATTGGCACCCATGGAATTTGCAATAGGGTCGTGGGCTCTTAATCCGTCAGACACAAGATATCAGGTTAACTATGGTGATGGTACGGCTGTAAATTACACTCAAGCACAGTTAGAAAGTTCGTCTTATTATAATGCAACAAATCCTCCGGCTTCTCAAAATTTTCCTATTCCACATACTTTTACACGATTTAATTGTCCTAATGGTAACACTGTTGGTTTAACTATAACCACGTCTTGCGGGAGTACTTACCTTACTGCAGGACCTATTATTATTCTGGATGTACCTACGGTAAGTTTTAGCGTTAACAGTATTGCATGTGCAAATACATCCGTTTACTTTAACAATACAACCATCGCTGGATTTACCAATGATTGCAGTACTTTTAATGTCTATACTTGGGATTTCGGAGATGTAAGCCCTGTTTCAAGAGCGGTTAATCCGAGTCATGTTTATTCATTACCGGGGACCTATACGATTACATTAAATGCTAAAACGCCTTGTGGTATTGGAGCTTCTTTTACCAGAACAATATGTGTTGAGCCTATATTGCAACCCAACTTTAGTTTTAGTAATGCTTGCGCTTCAAGCAATTTACAAATCACCAATACCACCGACACTAGATTGAGTTGTGGGGCTGAAAGTTACAATTGGGAAGTTATAAATTATTATGAAGGTTTTTGCGGTAAAAGACCGGAACAATGGTATTTTACTAGTGGTACAGGACCATATTCTAAAGATCCTGTCATTAATTTTGTGACGCCTGGAACATACTACCTTCGATTAAGAACGATTAATTCATGTGGTATATACCAATATATTACCAAGCAGATTGAAGTAAAAAAGCCACCAGTGACTACTTTAAAACCTATTTCTGATTATTGTAATTCGGCAACAATTAACCCCGTAGGGTCGGTGGTGGAAACTTGTTCTCCAAGTTCTGAAATCAGCTACCTCTGGAGCTTTGTAGGAGGCACACCTTCGACATCTACCGTACTTAATCCCGGACCAATAAATTATTCTAAAAGTGGTAATTACCAAGCAATTTTTACTGTAACCAATAGTTGTGGTACAACTACGAAGACAGCGAATTTTTCGGTCGACATGATTCTTTCCCCCATCATAAAACCAAAGCTGCTTACCATTTGTAGTGGAGATACATTTCTAGTTCGGCCTTTTACTAATGGCGTAGACAATGTCCCATCTGGAACGACCTATGTTTGGTCAACCCCAACGGTTACTCCATCAGGTTCAGTGAGTGGAGCTACTGCACAATCATCACCAAGGACAAGTATTAGTCAAACATTAATAAATAACACTTTAAATCCTGCGACGGTAACCTACAGCGTATCGCCAATTTCTACAAGCTGTCCAGGACCTGATTTTCTAGTTACGATCATCGTTAACCCTTTAATTTCTGTAATTCCTGTTATCTTAAAAAGTAACTGTTTTGGGTTGGGTGATGGTTCTATTAGTTTAAGTGTTACGGGTGGTATTCCTTTTGCAACAGGGAAGCCATATGTTTTTTCATGGACTGGTCCCAATGGATTTAGTAGTTCTGATGAAGATATTTTTGGTTTAGAACCCGGCACATATAATTTGACAGTTACTGATAATGGTAATAATTGTCCTTTTAATAGGAGCTATAGTGTTGCTGAACCCGGCAAGTTTAGTTTTTCTGGATTCAAAAATGATATCTCTTGCTTCGGACTTAATGATGGTCGGATTAATTTGACAACTTCAGGAGGTACGCTTCCTTATACTTATGTTTGGACAAAAGATGGCGCTTCGTATTCATCTGCTGAAGACCTCAGTAACTTAGCCCCTGGAGTTTACAAAGTTACGATTACGGAAGCTAACAACTGTGACATCCTTACTGAAACCTATACCATTCTAGAACCTCCATTATTACAGCTTAGTCTGGAAAGTCAAGTTAATATCCTATGTTATGGATCCTATACCGGAGCAATTAATACAAATACAATTGGCGGCAAAGTCGCAGAAACGTCCCCCGGTATTTTTAATTACAACTATACATGGACTGGACCAAACGGCTTTATTAGCTATAATAAAAATGTAAAAAACCTAGCTGCAGGCAATTACAAATTAGTGGTTACAGATAATTCTGGTTGTACCGATAATCTGGAAGTTATTCTACTTCAAAACAATGAAATACACTTAGATTATACAAACACTGAAATAGCTTGCTATGATGATGCTAACGCCTCAATTACCATAACCAGTATAACTGGAGGAATTCCTTTTGCAACTGGTAGTCCTTACATTGTTAAATGGAGCAATTTTGGGACTGGACTAAAACAAAATGATTTATCTGCAGGCACGTATACAATTACTATTACTGATTCTTTAGGTTGTTCCCGACAATTTAATATTGTAATTGATAATGCTCCTGTTTTTACTATTAATCCACAGATTAAGGAAATCTCCTGCTATGGAGAAAAAGATGCAAGTATTAGACTTAATCTTATAGGCGGTAAAGCAGCTGTTACTGTAGTTTGGGATGACGACTTTAAAGCGGGCGTTGAAAGAAACAATATTGGGCCAGGGACTTATACGGTGACAGTTACGGATGCCAAATTTTGTGAAATAAAAGAAACGTTCATTATTAAAGACGTTTTACCGTTAGAATTAAGAGCTGATGTTTCAAACCCTTTAGATTGCGTTGATGCTAATATAGGTGCTATTAATCTTGTAGCGACAGGTGGCACTCCTCCATTACTATTTTCTTGGTCTAACGGAGCTACCAGCGAAGATTTAAAGAATCTTCCTCCTGATAATTATACCGTTACTGTGACGGATGCCAATGGATGTAAAAAATCAGAAACATGGAAAATAACAAGATTTGATCAGCTTACACCAACTATTCAAGTTGTGACGGATTTTGACTGTGCTACTAAATATGTTCATCAAACATTTATTGGTCATGTAAAAGGAGGTGTTCCTCCTTATGATTTAAGCTGGTCTGACGGGATTGTTAGTGGCGTCAATAATGAAATTATGAATACAGTAAATAATGGCTTAATTATATTTAGTGTTACTGATAGCTTTGGTTGTACGGCTGAATTTCCGTACAATGTTAAAATACCAGTTCTAGGTGAAGGTAACTTTTCAACAAGTTCTTATGGCAACGATGTTTATGGCCTGTATTCTATTTACGACCCGATCCTATTTGAAAATCTGGCGACGGGAGATTTTATAAAAAATTCTTGGGATTTTGGCGACGGTAATTTTTCAAACGAAGAGAGTCCAAATCATATTTATACCAGAGAAGGTAGTTATACTATAAAGCAAACCGTTACTTATCCTTTTGGATGCCAATATATTTATACTTCTAAATTAATTATAGAGAAAGGATATAGCTTGATGATGCCAAATGCTTTTACTCCTAATGATGATGGCATAAACGATTCGTTTGCCCCAGAGTTCTTAGGGTTTATAGAGATGACTTTATACGTATATGACACATGGGGAAGTTTAGTATACAGCGAAACAGGAGAGAACATAAGGGGGTGGAATGGAAAAATAAAAAATCTAGAGGCCGAAAATGGTAATTACCATTTTAAGCTTACTGCCAAAACGTTTTACAAACACACCATATTAGAGGAGGGTGTCTTCACCTTAATTAAATAAAAGCAAAGAATTGACTAATGAGAATTAAACTGTTTATTATAATTATATTGTGTTGCTTTTACTCAAAACTAAGAGCGCAAGACCCCGTTTTTACTCAATATTTTTTAGTTCCTGAAACCTTGAATCCTGGTTTTTCAGGCTTTATGGAGACAACCTACGCTGGTATTATTCATAGAGAGCAATGGCCTGATTTAGATTTAAAAATTGATACCGATTATGCTTTTGTTAATACTTGGAATGAAAGTGCGAATAGTGGTTTTGGTATAAGTGTTTTAAATCAAAGAGAAAATGCGACCAATTATAATTTTGCACAAGTCAACGCGAACTACGCGTATAAAGTAAAAATAAGTGATGACTGGGATTTTAGACCTGCTATAGAAGTTGGTTTTGGACTTAAATCATTTGCATTCAAAAATTTACTACTGAAAGATCAAATCAATATCAGAACGGGTAACATAAATGCAAGTTCTATTGACCCTGTGTTAGGAAACGATAAAATTGTTTTTTTTGACTTTAGTGCAGGTATGGTTTTTAATATAGAAAAGATGTGGATTGGATTGTCTATGAAACACCTTAACAAGCCAAATATTTCATTTGCTACAAATGGAAACCTGCCTTTGAACACTTTTTTCTCTTTAAGTACCGGCTATGAATTTCTTCTAGCGGACTATATTGATGTTGTATTCTTTCCTTATGCGACAAAAATGTTTGTAACCTCTAATTATATGCAACAAGGGCGTTATAACCGTCTTGATATTGGGGCATCTATTCTATTTGAAAAAATGTTTTTTGGTGCAGCTGCAGTGACTAATCCATCAAAGAACGGAATAAACAGTCAATTGCTTACATCAGTCAATTTTTTTACTGGCCTGCAATATGATCATTTGAGATTAGGACTTTCCTATGATGTAAACACGTCCAAAATTGGAAGAACAGGTGGCATCTATGAATTATCATTGACGTATCAATTTAATCTGGATAAAAAGTGTTTTGGTTGCCCTAATTATATAGGAAGGTAAAGTTAGTGGCTGTTTATTATTGTTTACTTTATAAAGATAATAGGGGACTTTAAAGGTATTTTAGTTTCAGTATTATCTCTGTTTTCGAAGACTTTTTTTAATGATGGTGTAAAATAGCAGCAATTTGCCAAAATAATATTTACTTTTTAATTAATTGTATTTCAGATGTATTAATGATTAAAAAAATCAACTAATCCATCGATTTATAGTTTTAATAATGTATTTGTTTCTATGCTGAGAGTCAATTATAAAGTAGGGAGGCTTCAGTATTAGTTTCAACTTTGAAATTTTAGTAAAAAGAAGATGCTTGAAAAAATAACTGTTAAAAAAGGGGTTTTTAAAATAAGTTATAATTAAAAAGGAAATGAAAAGTAACTATATTTGTCTTTTAATAAGCAATAAAATTAATAATTATGAATGGCATATCTAAACTAGTTCTTGTTCTCCTTTTAATAATTTTTAATAATAATCCTTTATTAGCGCAGTCTGATGCCGAAAAGGCAAATGCGATCGTGAAAGAAATGCTTGACGCTATGGGAGGCATTGAAAATTACGATAACAGCCATTTTATCCAATGGGAATTCGTGGGTAGAAAACTGTTTTGGGACAAATGGACCGGTGATGTTCGAGTAGAAAGTCAAGACGCAAACCAAACTATTTTACTAAATATCAATACCCTAAAAGGGAAAGCATATGAAAATGGGATATTGGTTGAAGATGTGAAAAAAACCAATGAACTACTTGTTAAAGCTAAGAATTGGTGGATTAATGATTCGTATTGGTTGGTAATGCCATGGAAGTTACAAGATCCCGGGGTAAATCTTACTTATGTTAATACAGGAAAATTAGCTGGTGATAAAGCGGCGGATATATTGCAACTTACTTTTAATTCAGTAGGTGTAACTCCAGAAAATAAATACTGGGTTTATGTTGATAAAGAAGACCACTTGATCAAACAATGGGCCTATTATAAAAGTTATAATGATACAGAACCAAAGTTTCTTAAGCCTTGGAACAATTATCAAAAAGCGGGCGACGTACTGCTTTCTTTCAATAGAATTAATGAGGATTTAAGTCCAAAAAATGTGATCGTCAAATCTGATTTTGATCCATCGATTTTTAGCAAACTGTAAACTTTATATTGGCATCCTGATGGATGCCATTTTTTTGCTACCCTCTAAAATTGGATTCATTTTCTTATTAGAAGTTGTGAGGTTGACTAGGGATTTTTTTACGCCCGCTACGAATGATTCGTGTTGTCATTGGCGGCGTATAGAAAGGATTGTTAATAATTGTTGTTTTTTTGTCGACTTAATGTCCGCTTAGAGGTGTTCCGAAAATGCCAACTGCAAGTTCTGCCCAAATCATAAGTAGTAGGAGTAGAAGCGCTAGACAGATTGCGATTCGGTACCTGGGTTGGTTTACTTTTTTTAATGTGAACTCACACAGCAATCCTGTACCAAGTAAGAGAGCGGCTGCGACAATGAAGTCTGCAAGAGTCCAATTAACCTCATCAGTTAGTTGCATTGCCTTTAGTGGTATTGTCAATAGAATTATTACAATGAGCACAATAATAAAAAGTCTTTTATTCTGCATAATTATATGTTTTATTTTTAGGGCTAACGCTGCTTTTAAATGTACAAGCTGTGACATAATTAATAACAACTTTGTTCGCTTCCTAAGAAAGAACTAACAGAACGTTAATTTAGCTCTATTTTGTCTAGTAGCAGCTTAAAATTTTCGGGCTTTTTATTTCCTATTAGAAAAACTATTTCTTCAATCTGATTTTTAGAAAAATTAGGCAAATCGAGTTTTCTTCCCCTATAAGACGGATACATATCGTTCAACGGTATTTCTATTTCTTGCCACTCCCCAGAGGTTGTAATAGAGCGGATGTAGGAATAATAATTACTAGAGTTGTCTTTTATCCGTACCTCATAGTTTTTGCCGTCGCCTTTAAGTTTAATTATAATTTTGTTGTCTTTGTTTACTTTCATCTTGTCAAAAGGGTAACGTACCATGGAGAATCCACCATTATTTTCCAAAGAGACTGTACCTTCAAATACGCCGTGTCCATCAGGACTTAATTTAAAAGAACCCGATGACATTCCTCCCATGACCCCATCATCAATAATTTTCCAAGCTTTTATATCAGACTTTTTATTAAAATCAAAAATCATCTGGCGGCTTGCTAAAATTGTCAAAATAATAATTCCAAAAAAATAGTTCATAATTTGTTTTTTTTAATTGTCTTGAATGGTTTTGTATATAGTAGGGCAGAGGTAAAGCGGTGTCAATAAATAGCTGTTAGTGCAGTGCCAAAGGGTTCTTGTAATCATATTGCGACACTTTTTTAGTTTACGTTATTTTATAATCCTCTAAGATAATTCTGACTCCTTCTTGATAGCTGGTTACATTAAAATCGGGAAATTTATTTTTGAACTTTGAGGATTCAAAGATGTTATCGATAGCATAACGGGGCAGCAATTCTTGCGTTTCTTTCAGGTTCTTGTTGAACAAGGATGTTATTTTTAAGACGCAGCAACTTAAAATGTCATATTTTATAGGCCGTCCTAATTGGTTGCCGATTTCGGCGATGAATTCCTTGTAGGTTAATCTATTGTCGTCACATGGCAGATGCCACGTTTGGCCATATGCACTTGTAGTATTACCAATTAATGCCATAGCCTTACTGGCATCAGGAGTAAAGATAAGTGTGCGCACGACATTGTCTTTTAAGAATACTTTGGGCTTCTTGGCTTTTCTTAAATTATCAAAGACTAATGCATTAGTGAGTCCTTTTGTTTTTCCAGGTCCGTAAAACTCGGGAGCTCTACAAATTACTGCTTCAATTTCTTTATTGGCGATAGCTTTTAATAAAAGTTCGGCAGCCAGTTTCTTTCCTCTTCCTTTTTTCCCTTTTGATAGTAAAGCTGTTTCTTCTGTCTGGATCGTGCTGTCTTGCGCATAGGCATAAGTATTGTCAAAATAAACTAATTTACAAGCGTTTTGCTTACAGCCTGCAATCACGTTTTCCATTATCCTTACCCAATCCCTTAGCCATATTTTAGAATCATAAGGAAGCCCCACCGTTAAGTATGTAATTTCTGTGTTTTCCAGCGCTTTACCTACACTTTTCGCATCGAGTAAATCTGATTTAAAAAGTAAGTCATCTGCATGAGTTTTTTGTGGATTCCGTCCCACCAATTTTATTTTTTGGGTATAATTTTTTCGTAATTCTTTCGCTAGCGCTTCGCCAATTACTCCATTTGCCCCTAATATCGTTTGCATTATAAATAGTTGTTTGAATGAGGGTTTTCTTATCACTTGCTAAGGTATATAATATATACTACAAGTTATTGAAAATAAAGTTACCCTTGTGCTCTATTAAAACTGCTGTTGCAAAATTAAAAGGGGAAACTTTTTATTCGTAGGTCATGCTGTATAAATCAAATCCCGTTGCCCAATAATCTTTTTCAATTTCCTTCAGGGTAAATCCGTTTTTCTCATAGAATTTGTAGGCTAATTGAGAAGTTCTAACCTTGATAGTTGCGCTAACATAATTTGATTGTATAAAGTCAATTCTATATTTTAACAGCGATTGTCCAATTCCTCTTCCTTTAAATTTTGTGTCTATAAAATCCCAACTAATTTTTGCGGTTTTACTGTTGTCATCAAAGTTAATTCCACCTGCACCAATTATCACGTCACCAATTGCAGCAACGAAGTATTTTTCGATTTTATGTTTAAGGTAGTCGTCGAGGTCCTCAATTTCGCTTTCGGCGAAATACTTTGGAACGTTGCGTTTTAATATTGCTAATACTTCGTTTTTGTCGTTTAATTTGTATTCTCTGATAGTTAGGTTTTCAATCATTTTTCTTCGTAAGTTTTGATTAGTTTACTTAACTTTAATCAATGTATATAAAAGTATCTCTTCGGTCTCATTTGGAAGGATTATGTTTTTCTCAAATGTGAGCCCAATTTTCATCAACAAATCTTGCGATGCTTTGTTTTTTTTAGAAGTTATTCCGCTGATCTGTTTTAGTTTAAAATTATTGAAACCGATTTCTTTTAAGTAGTTAACACTTTCAAAGGCATATCCTTTTTTTTCGAAATTTGGGAGCAAAGCAAAACCAATATCAATTCCTTCTACTCCCTGTCTATCGTAAAGGCCACAAGAACCAATCTTTTCACCATCTGACTTTCTAATTATCGTGTAGTTACCAAAACCCAAACTTTGCATTTGTGGCGTTAACTTGATTTGAATATAATTTTCGGCGTCCTTGACAGTACTTATTTTACGGTCACCAATAAATTCTATCCACTTAGGGCTGTTATATAGGGTTCTAATAAACTCAGCATCGGCTATGGTTGAGGGCTTAAGAATTAATCTTTCTGTTTCAAACATTTTCAATCTATTTGTTTTTTTATTCGTCAACCTTCGTTTAATTTAATTTGAAACAAACTTACAGTCGCATTTTTATAATGCGCGGGTAATCCGTCAGTATTCTGAAGTTTTAATAATCCCAAAAAATCAAAACCACATTTTGAATAGTAACTAATAAGTTGTGGATTGTCCCCAACAGTGTCCATCCGAATAAATTTTTTATTATTATCGAGTGCATATTTTTTTGCCCATTCTACTATTTGTCCAACGAGGTTGAGTCCTCTAAAGTCGGGATTTGTCGCAATTCTGTGAATGTATATTGATGGGTCATTATTTTTTTCTTCCCAAATTTGTGGGTCGTTGAATGTTGTAGCCCAAACACAAGCAATTTTATTGTCGATTACTATTTTCCATTGTCTACTCTCTGCAATTTCGCTTTCAACTAAATTCCGTTCAAATTCAGGCCAATGCCCAGTAAACCTAGTTTTCTGAAAGTCTGTCGCCATTTTATATAGACGAAATATTTCAGTTATATCTTCTTCGATGCTATTTTTTATTTTCATGTTTTTATATCAAATTGCATACTTATTGATCTGTTTATAAAGGTATTAACGATGTAGCTTTTGGAACTATTACTGAGATAAAAACAGAGCATTTTGGGCTAAACGAAAATACGATAAGACCATCGAGTTTAGAAAGAGTTAAATATACTTGTTATCGCAGGTTCTTCTTCTGTAACTTGCTTTACTCATTTAATTTTAAAACGGTACGTCCTTTCAATTTCCCTTGAAGGATTAAGTCGATTTTACTCTCTAATTCATTAAGGGTTATGTCAACACAGGTATCTGATAACTGTGAAGGTTTCCAGTCTTGAGCAAGTCTTTTCCAAACCAATTCTCGGTATTTTAGTGGGTAATTTTGCGAGTCAATACCTATTAGGCTAATGCCTCTTAAAATAAAGGGGAATACGGTCAGGTCTATCTTTGGTGATGCAACATTACCACAACAAGTTACCGCTCCCATTGGTGCTGTGGATTTGATTATGTTTTCTAAAATTACACCTCCAACGGTATCTATACCACCAGCAAATAGTGGTTTTAAGACTGGTCGTTTATTTAAATTTTCGAAATCGCTACGGAGAATAATTTCTTTAGCACCTAAATTAGTCAAGTAATCTCGTTCGGACTCTTTACCCGTAATCGCAACTACGAAATAACCTAATTTGGCTAGAATAGCAACACTTAATGACCCAACTCCTCCCGTAGCTCCGGAAACAATAATTTTTCCATCTTCGGGTTTTACTAATTCGGTCAGGCGTAACACTGAAATTCCAGCCGTTAATCCCGCGGTACCATATATCATCGCCTCTTTCATCGTAAGGCTTTCAGGTAATTTAACAGCCCATTCAGAAGGAACTCGAATATATTCGCTAAAACCCCCATCGGTATTCATACCTAAATCATAACTGGTAACAATTACTTTGTCATTAACACTGAAAGAGGAATTTTCAGATTTCACAACTACACCTACTGCATCAATTCCTGGTGTGTGGGGATAAGTTTTTGTAACTCCTTTGTTTCCAGTAGCGGAAAGAGCATCTTTATAATTTAAAGAGGAATAGGAAACTTTAATTAACAAATCAGCTTGTGGCAGATCCTCAATGTTTCTTGTTTTAACTGTTCCTATAAACTTCCCTTCTTTTTCCTCTACAATAAAAGATTTAAATTCTTGTTTTTCCATAATTTTATTATTTGGTTTTTATCAAACTTGTTTTTGTTTGAATATGCTAAGAACATGCCAGCGGCTTTGTTCGTATTTTAGGATTTAATCTAGTTTCGTTAAAAAACTAAAGTCCTTGTTCTGATAATTATTCATTATTTAAATTTCCTCTCGGAATATTGTCCTAGTTGGTAGGCAATTAAAATAGGAATGAATGAAAAAGCCATATATTTCTCTAAAAGACCGTATTTCGATAACATTACCAACATTATAGTTGAAATTACTATAAAAATCGCATCAAAAATTCTTTTTTTCATCTTTATTTAATTTCGATTTGTATTTTGCTCCGCAATGATTGACAATTTGCTACTCTATTTTATAAAGTCACATAAAGACAATTTTGCTACAGTTATACATGTTTTAATCCCTAGTATTTTTCTTTTGATTTTAAGCATTACACAGCAGACTAGTGCCAGAAAATTAGATAAGTTTGCGCCTAACGGCGTTAAATAATCATCTAATTGATAATCAAGTACTGTTTTGGCTCAGGTTTAATATGCTACTCGTTATTGAATAATGCTATTGCGGAAATGAGACTTTTATTATTGATAATTATTTATTTCACATATTTTTTTAACCAATCTAAATACCGTTCCATTCGGTCTTTTAGAAACGAAGGTCTTTTGAGGCCATGATACTCATCAGGATATACAACTAATTGAGTTTCCCTTCCCAATCTTTTCATACCCAAATACATTTGTTCCGAGTTAAGGATTGGTACGTTCCAATCATCGCTACCGCCCATCCAAAGCGTAGGAGTTGTAATTTTGGCAACGTCATTAAAAGGAGAAATACGTTCCCAAGCTTGTGCATTTTCCCAAGGTAATCCCAATTCCTGCTCCCAAGTAAGTTGATAGTGGTCATGACCGTAATTAGCCCGAAATAACGCTTCGCTAGCGCCAGATAATGCGGCTTTAAACCTACTTGTTTTAGTAATGACGTAGTTCGTTAAAATTCCGCCATAGGACCAGCCACCTACCGCAAGTTTATCTGAGTTGCTGTACCCTTGTACAATTGCATAATCTACTCCTGCCATTACATCCTGATAATCTAGATTTCCCCAATCTGCAAAAATAGCCTTGCAGAAATCCTGTCCATAACCTGTCGAACCCCTTGGGTTTATTAGTAAAACTACATAACCGTTGGCCGCATAAAGTTGGACAGTAGTGTTAAAAGAAAAGTCATATTGACTAGTTGGACCTCCATGAATCCATAGAACAGTTGGATATTTCTTAGCGGGGTCAAAGTCAATAGGTTTAACGACAAAACCTTGTACATCAGTACCATCAAGGCTTTTATAATTTATTTTCTCTATCGTTGGCTTTTTAATCTCATTAAGCACATCATCATTGATATGAGTAAGTTCTGATATTTGATTTTTTTGGAACGTATAGAGATTGTCTGTTCTATTTGCCTTCCCCATTAAAACGGTAAAAATGCCCTCGTGTAAATCATAATTGCTAATAGCAACATCTCCCTTGATAATCCGTTCTAGATTTTGACCGTCAGTATTCAAAGAAGCTAAAATACTGGTTCCGCTTTCTTCTAATAAAAAGTAAATTGATTTTCCGTCTTTAGAAAACTTCGGTTTTGAGATATTCCGATCTATGGTTTCGGATAATACTTCGGTTTTTCCGCCTAGTGCTGGCGCAAGCGCTAAATGCTGAGTAGCGTACCAAAGAATGGTGCCATCTGTTATCGCAATATGGGCAATATGGTTTCCATCGGGACTCCAGGCGGGAGAATTATCACTATTCGGATTATTCGTTACCTGAGTTAATTTTTTATCCTTATCGGGGTTGTTGGTATCAACCACCCAAATATCTGTATTTGAATTACCATCAGGATCTTCTGTACGGTTGCTAACAAAAGCAATCTTTTTTCCATCTGGACTCCACACAGGATCGCTATCATCGAAATCGCCCCAAGTAAGTTGAGTAGGTATACTGTCTCCAGGAATAAGGGTATATAAGTGTTTTCTATGGCGGTCAAGATAGCCTACGTAATCTTGTTTGAATTGACGCCGATCGATCACAAAAGGTTTTGCTTTTTTATCATCTTCTTTATCCGCGGTCAGCTCTTCTGGCTTTGGATCGGTAATGACCAAAAGGAGCTTATTACCAACAGGTGACCATTCATGACTTGATAATCCTTGTGGAATTTTGGTAAGTACTTGCGCGTCTCCGCCCATTCGGTTTGAAATCCAAACTTGTGTTTTCTCATCTTCTTTTTTACTGGCTAAAAAAGAAAGATACTTGTTGTCAGCACTCCATCTGGGTTGGCTTGCAGAATAGTCTATACCAGTTATAGCAATGGGTTCACCGCCGTTCATCGGGATGCTATAAATACGTGTTTGAGATTTATCCTTTTTCATGTCGACTTCCGAAACAGTATAAGCCACCCATTTTCCGTCGGGACTAATTTGCACTTCGCTGATTGTTTTTAGTTTCATGATATCCTCAATGGTAAGCGCTTTCTTTGTTTGTTGCGCAAATACAAGGCAGTATATACTACATAAAAGAACGGTGAAGGTGGTTTTTAGATTGGTTCTCATAGTTGAAATTTTGTTAGATTGTTTAAATCTTGATGGTTTTTAAAGATGATTATAATTCATTTTGATAGTTAGGAACTTATATAGAAATGGCTTGTTTTATTTTCATAATAGCTTTATGCTAAACTAACGGTTATTAATTATGAGAGTAAATTATTCAAATGCTTCACAAAGTTCCTCAATTGAAGAGGGGGGTCTTTCCAATAAAATCAGTGCTTTATTTATTCTCAAATATATACTAAATTTCAAGCAAATCAATATAGTTTGTTTTATTTGTCTGATGATTATTTACTTGAAAGGTAGGGTACTTCAATAGACACGAGCAATTGATAGTGTACTACCTAGGCTTAGGTTCAATAGGAAAGCTGTCATTGTGCTTTCGTGAGATTAGCTAGGCAGTTGTTTGTGTCTTTTGGCCCCTCTTTCGGAATAAAAAAATAGTGAAGTAGCTATTACAATAATTGGTGCTTTGCAGTGGTAATTGAGAAGTATGTATTTTAGGCAGGAATTCAGGACAAAAGAAACATAGAATAGTGTGCTGTATCGTTTGGTAGTAATATGGAAAAATTAAAAGATAAACAAATGATAATCTTCTATCGAAAATAATTAAAATTAAACACCTAAAATATAGCAGAGGTAACTATTGTTTAATAAAAACGCAATTAGGTTAGACAAAATGAAATTTTTATTATATATTTGAAGGAATATTAAAACAATTAAAAAAATAAATTATGAAAAAATTAGTTCTTATTTTAACCGTTACAATGACTTTATTCCTTTCGAAACAAGCTACTGCTCAAGAAACAATAGTAGATGTTGCAGTTGGGAATGAAGATTTTTCAACTTTAGTAGCCCGCTTATAAAAGCTGCCGACTTAGTTGAGGCTTTACAAGCTGATGGACCATTCACCGTTTTTGCTCCAACAAATGATGCTTTTGCTAAAATTGATTCTAAAACTTTAAATTCTCTTTTAGAAGTAAAAAAACCAAAAATCATTAGCTAATATCTTAACATACCACGTAATATCTGGAAAGATTTAGCTCGCCACTGACGTTGTAGCAGCTTTAAAAGAAGGTAATGGAACTGTCGAATTAAAAGCATTAAATGGTCAGGTATTGACTGTTATCCAAAAAGATGGTAAAATCTGGTTGAAAGACACGAAATGATAATTATAGCGAAATCGTTGCTACAGATGTAATGGCGAGTAATGGTGTAATCCATGTAATAAATAGTGTTGTAATGCCTAAGTAATTCGGAATTATTTATTATAAAAATTAAGCCCTGATAACTCAGGGCTTTTTTATTTTGATACTATTCCAAGATCCTTTCAGGAGCCAAATTTGCTAAAAAACTTTAGTCCTGCTTTCTTGGTGATAATATTGAATAGCTAGTTTTATCTTTATCTTAAATTTATTCTCTTGAAAGAGTTTGTGTTCTAATGGATACGAGCTATCATGGACTTTAGCATGAGTTAGGAGTTAAGTTAATCGTAATTTCTGTTTGAGCAAGGTTATTGGGGCATTACCTATACCGTTTACTGCTTCCTTTTTTGTAACCTAAAAATTGTGTTTAGTAATTATTACAACGGATCGTGTTTTTTTGTCAAGACGATCGGGAGTATCCTTTTGCGGAGAGTTCGGGGTAAAATAAAGTGGATATAGTTAAAAGAAATTACAGGAAAAGGCAATATGTTTTACTCCTTAAAAGGCAGCGAAAAAAAAAACCAAACGAAAGCCTGATGTTTTAGTAGTACAAAAAAAGCGATAAATAATTATTCTACTAATTCAGATTGATTCCTGAACACCAATTCTCCATCAAATGAATCCAATAGAATGACACTCTCTGTGGCGATATTGCCGGCCAGAATTTCTTTCGATAGCTTGTTAAGCACGTCTCTTTGTATCACCCGTTTTACTGGTCTAGCACCAAATTGCGGATCAAAGCCTTTTTCAGCCAAATAGGCAATTGCATCTGGAGTTGCGTCCATAGTGATGCCTTGTAGAGCCAACATTTTAGTTACATTTTTCAGCTGCAGACCTACAATTTTAGTGATGTTTTCGGTGCTTAGCGGAGTGAACATCACGATTTCGTCGATACGGTTTATGAATTCTGGACGCACCGTTTGTTTAAGTAAACCAAGTACTTCCACTTTTGCAGCTTCTGTAGCCGCTTCCATACTTCCTTTTAGGTTTTCAAATTTTTCCTGAATAATCTGGCTGCCCATATTAGAAGTCATGATGATAATCGTGTTTTTGAAGTCGGCTAGACGTCCTTTGTTGTCTGTCAACCTTCCCTCATCAAGTACCTGTAATAGGATATTAAAAGTGTCAGGATGTGCTTTTTCAATTTCATCTAATAATATCACGGAATAAGGTTTTCTGCGGACGGCTTCGGTCAATTGTCCGCCTTCTTCATAGCCCACATATCCTGGAGGCGCTCCCACAAGTCTACTTACGCTATGGCGTTCTTGGTATTCACTCATGTCGATGCGGGTCATTGCGTTTTCGTCGTCAAATAGGTATTCAGCTAGAGCTTTCGCTAATTCGGTTTTTCCAACTCCCGTGGTTCCTAAGAAAAGGAATGTTCCTACCGGTTTTCTCATGTCCTGCAGTCCTGCGCGACTTCTGCGCACCGCGTCACTGACTGCCTCAATAGCTTCTTCTTGGCCAACTACGCGACGGTGTAGTTCTTGCTCCAGATGTAATAGTTTTTCGCGTTCACCCTGCAGCATTTTCATAACCGGTATTCCAGTCCATTTGGCTACCACTTCGGCAATGTCTTCACGTGTAACCTCCTCTTTAATCAAAGACGTCCCACCAGATTGTTTTTCTACTAATTCTTCGTGTAAAACGTCTAGGCGTTCTTGGGCTTCTTTTATTTTTCCGTAACGAATTTCTGCTACTTTTCCGTAATCTCCTTCTCGTTCTGCACGTTCCGCTTCATACTTGAAATCTTCAATTTCGGTTTTAATCGCCTGAATGTTATCAACTACGTCTTTTTCCGATTTCCATTTGGCAAATATTTTGTTTCGGTCCTCTTTAAGATTGGCTATGTCCATTCCCAAAATTTTGAGCTTGCTTTCGTCCTTTTCTCTTTTTATTGCTTCAATCTCAATCTCCAGTTGCATAACCTTTCTGTCCAAGACATCGAGTTCTTCTGGTTTTGAATTGATTTCCATGCGGATTTTAGAAGCTGCTTCGTCCATCAAATCGATTGCTTTGTCCGGAAGGAAACGATTGGTAATATAGCGCTGGGACAGTTCGACAGCAGCAATAATAGCTTCGTCTTTTATCTGCACTTTATGATGGGTCTCGTATTTATCCTTGATACCACGTAAAATGGAAATGGCACTTTCGGTATCAGGTTCTTCGATTATAATTTTTTGGAAACGTCTTTCTAGTGCTTTGTCTTTTTCAAAATATTTTTGATATTCATCCAAGGTTGTTGCACCAATGGCTCTTAACTCCCCGCGAGCCAATGCCGGTTTCAGGATATTCGCTGCATCCATGGCACCCTCACCACCACCAGCGCCAACTAAAGTATGGATTTCGTCAATGAATAGCACAATATCTCCTTCTGCAGAAGTCACTTCTTTTACCACGGCTTTTAGACGCTCTTCGAACTCTCCTTTGAACTTTGCTCCGGCAATTAGGGCTCCCATATCTAGAGAAAATACAATTTTATTTTTTAGGTTATCAGGCACATCTCCATCCACAATTCTATGTGCTAAACCTTCTGCGATGGCAGTTTTCCCTACTCCAGGTTCGCCTACGAGCATGGGGTTATTTTTTGTTCTACGGGTTAATATTTGCAATACACGTCGAATTTCCTCATCACGACCAATAACGGGGTCTAGTTTTCCGGCTTTTGCCAGTTCGTTTAAGTTTTTCGCATATTTATTTAATGAATTGTACGTTTCTTCGGCAGAGGCGGAGGTGACTCTTTCTCCTTTTCTCAACTCATTAATTGCGGCTTTTAGCCCTTTTTCAGTAACTCCCTGATCTTTTAATATTTGTGCTACTTTACTTTTGGAAGCAAAAATGGCCAATATCAAATGCTCAATAGAAACGAATTCATCATTCATTTTCTTGGCAATAATTTCCGCTTCATTCAAGGCAGAATTTGCTGTTCTGGAAAGCATAATTTCGCCACCAGTAACCTTAGGGAAGCTTTGAATGGTGCTGTCCAAAACCTGAAGAAACAAAGGCACATTAACATTTAATTTCTTTAAAATAAAAGGCGCCACATTTTCATCTACATCAAAGATGGCTTTGAAAATGTGTTCGTTTTCAATCTGCTGTTGACCAAAACTCTGAGCCAATTGTTGTGACAGCTGTATGGCTTCCTGTGATTTTATTGTAAATTTATTTATATTCATGACGTTATAGTTTATGGAGTTATTTAGGTAACTTTGCTACTCGGTAATCAAGTTGTATTCCAATACAATACTAAGGACAAAATGGCGTATAAAACATGATTATTATCATATAAACTAGTCAAAATGACTTAATTAAAGACAAAAAATGAGTTTTTTTAAAAATATTTTTAGTGGTTCAGAGAACCAAGATAACACTACAAGCAAAATGGACTGGAACAACTTAACTGATTTGGGACAGTTGGATGACATCATTAGCCTTTCAAACGAAAAGCCTGTAGCCATTTTTAAACACAGCACACGTTGTAGTGTGAGCAGGATGGCCTTGAAACAATTCGAAAATGAATTTGACTTCTCAGATAAAGTTACAGCTTATTTTTTAGATTTAATAACCTATCGAGATGTTTCTAACGAAATAATGAATCGTTTTGGGGTACAACATCAATCTCCTCAATTAATCCTGATTAAGGATGGGAAAGCAATTTACAGTGCCACTCACAGTGATATAGACGCTAGTGTTTTGAAAACTAAAGTTTAGTTCAAATAACTAAAAAAGCTGCGACAAATCTGCGAGCTATTATTTTTAGGTTTGCGGTTTTTAATTTTTAAGACTGGTACTGGAACGAGATTTATTATAAAAACTCTTGTTTTAATTGGTAAATTAGTCTTTGTTACTTTTCGTTAAACACTTGCAATAGGGTGTCGAGTATAGCTGAAAGAAAAACAAAAAAGTATTGCGAACTTGCAAATTATTATTTGTTGGGTTCGCAATATTTAATTTTTTAGAATTTCACGAAATATAAAGTAAAATTGAAAGACTGGAGAAAGTAATTTGCAGATTTATAAACTTGGATCTTCTCATAAATTTGCTGATTTTCGGTTTATTCTTTTTCATCAGATTCTGAAAAAATACTATCTTTGATTTGCTTGCTTTGTAGGATTCGATCGTAAATTAACAAAGCGTTGACTTTGTAGATTATAACTCCAATAAATTCCTTTATTATTTAATTGTAAATTATTTTTATAGTTATTTTTTAAGTTTTGGATGTTCTGCTAGAGTCATGAATTTGCGTAGTATTTACAATTAAGTTTAATGGGTTAATTACTATTTGGTAGGCTACAAATTAGTAATCTGCCTCCATTTTTCCTGTTTATAATACTATAATTGGTGAATAGTATAACTAGTAAGAAGAAGTTTTGTTAATCATTGCACAATTTAAGTATTATGGCAGTCGAAAATACTCAAATAAAAAATATCTTGTAGCATGAGCTTATTAAGGAATTTTATTTCACTAACTTACAATTTATCAAGTTAAAAGGTAACATTACACCTTATTATTGAACGTTTTTTGAAAACAAGAGGAAATTTGGAGAAGCTTTGTAACTCTTTACTTAATAGGGATAGTTCTGTTTAAGCGCATGGAAAGTCCATCGTTTACCAATTGATTGTGGGTGAGAAATAGCAATTGATCAATCGCAAAGGAGTCAACTCTAAGAATGGACCATCAGTGCTTATAGTGCTTACTCTAGTTTTAATAAATTACCTGTAGCACTAAGAGGATATGACTTTAAGTTCAGGATTAATTAAATGATTCTGAGAGCTGCTAAAGTGGCTAATTCAAAAGGATATGTTTGAAAAATAGTCCAATTTTCCTTACTTATAGGTGCTTTTGCAATTTAACGAATTGTGATTTGTGAAATAACTAAAAGCTTATTTTATTACCGCAATTTTTAATAAAGGAGTAGTTGCTTAAAGTAACAATACGCTGGTTGTGGCAGGAAATCATTATTTTCCTTTTAAGAGCTATCAATTTGGATTATTGTATCGACACAAGGCTTCATAGACATTGTCACTGTAATAAAGAAGCTTTTTATTAAGTCACAAAATGAGGGATGACATTAGCGAAAACGCGGCTAAGGAAATAATGGGTCATGTAGCATTTTTGAAAAATATCAGAATTAAAAAAATGAATTTCTAATTTAAAATACAGTTATGAAAAAATTTGATTTTATAATTATCGGTAGTGGACAAGCAGGTATACCTTTGGCATTCAGTCTATCTAAAAAAGGGACAGTAGCACTTATAGAAAAAAGCTTGTTGGGCGGAACTTGCGTTAATACGGGTTGCACTCCTACAAAAGCGTATGTTGCTAGTGCTCGCAGAATCTGGGATGCTTCTCACGGAGCAGAAATGGGAATTGAAATTCCAACTGGTGCGAAAGCGAATCTTGAAAAAATAAAAGAAAGAAAAGATACTTTAATAAATGGTTCCCGTGAAGGCATTGAAAAAAGTATTGCCGACAATGACAACATCACTCTTTTTAGAGGTGAAGCGCATTTTTTATCCAATTATGAAATTGCGGTTAACGATGAAAGTATTACCGCAACACAAATCTTTATAAATGTAGGAGCAAGAGCTGTAATTCCAGAAGAGTATAAGCATGTAGATTATTTAACTAACATCGATATTTTAGAGCTATCCCAGATTCCTGAGCATTTAATGATTATTGGCGGAAGTTATATTGGCTTGGAATTTGGTCAAATGTTTAGGCGTTTTGGAAGTAAAGTAACTATCATCGAACGCGGAGACCGATTGATTAGTAGGGAAGACAATAACGTAAGCGATACTATTGCCGAAATTATGCAATCTGAAGCTGTAGATCTTACATTTAATGCTAAGGAAATAAATGTGTCGCAGGACAGCAATGGGATTTCGATAAAAATAAATGGAGTTGAGAAAGAGATTAAAGGTTCTCATCTGCTACTCGCTGTAGGGCGAGTACCCAATACAGATACGTTACAGTTAGAAAACACCTCAATTAATTTTGATGAAAAGGGATATATTGCCGTGGATGACTATTGTAAAACCAATATAGATGGTATTTTTGCGACAGGTGATTGCAACGGTAAAGGAAGGTTTACGCATACTTCTTACAATGATTTCCAGATTGTAGAGGATTACATCACAGGAAGTAAAGAAAGAAAAATTAGTGACAGGATTACTACTTATGGATTATTTATTGATCCGCCTTTAGGTAGAGTAGGAATGACAAAGTCCGAAGCGGCGAAGAAAGGTTTTGATGTCTTAATTGCTCAGATGCCAATGAGTAAAATAGCTCGAGCTAAAGAAAAAGGAGAAACAAAAGGATTTATGGAGGCTATAATTGATACTAAAACAAATCAGTTTTTAGGAGCTTGTGTTTTAGGAGTTGGTGGTGATGAAGTCATAAACGGAATCACCAATTTAATGTACGCAAAAGAGCCATATACTATTTTTAGAGACGCAGTTCACATTCATCCAACGGTGACTGAATTAATTCCTACGATGTTAAAAAATTTAGAACCATACACAAAATAAAACTATTTTGATTATAAAATTATACGGTTATGTAAGGACGAATAGCTTACTGTTTTATGGAGGATTGTTTGGCGTATTTTTTTTTGTTACCGGTTTGTTTGCACCTACTTTTTTAACGGAGGTGCTAAACCAAGTAAACCAAAATTTATTAGCTGTCTTTAGCACTTATTATCTATACATTGGTTTGATTTCCGTTATTGCAGCTTTAGTTATTTTATGTTTGCCTTTACGCAAACAGCGTTTAGGTAATGAAAAACCAGCTTATTCTTATTTTAGCTGGGTTGCTTTATTGTACAGTACTGGTATGGGGTCAGGATTATTGTTACGAGCGGTTCAAGAGCCTATTTATTATTTGAACAATCCTCCTGTTGAAACTGCAAATAATAAGGTTACCGCTTTACAATACACTTTTTTTCATTGGGGTTTTACACCATGGGCAATGTACAGTTTATTTGGTTTGATTGTGGCTTATAATCTTTATATAAAAAAAATACCTAATTTGTTAGATGCCATTGTGCCTTACTCTAAAAGTAAAATAGTAAAATATGTTGCTACACTTTTCATCGTATTGATTACAATCACGGGAGTTATAGCTTCTTTGGGACTAGGAACTGCCCAAGTCGTAAAAGGTATAAATTATGCTTTAAAAGTTGATTACGGGAATAATTTTTTATTATTAATGGTCATTCTTATTGGAGTTGTTGCTACATATTCAGCACTAACAGGAATAAATAAAGTAATTAAATTCTTAGCTGACTTTGATTTTACATTTTCAATTGTACTAATGTTGTTTATCGCTTTATTTTTGAATTTTAATACTTTTATGTTTCAAACTGTTACTGCTTTTTACAATTATATCGTTCATTTTTTTGAAATGAGTTTGTCTCTCGGAAATTATAAGACCTCCGAAACTTTCACACAAGAATGGACCGTTTTTTATTGGGCTTTTTGGTTAGCTTGGGTTCCGTTCACTGGAATTTTTATCGCAAGAATATCTAAAGGAAGAACTATAAAAGAGTTTTTAATCACTACGATTTTCATTCCCACAATAGCTACGGTTATTTGGTTTTCCATATTTGCAAATTCGGCTTTTGATATAATTAATACAGGCGATAAAACACAATTTAATAATGTTTTCAGTTCATTATTCATTTTTTTAGAGCATTTCCCTTTTCATTTTATCACCTTTTTTATTGCGGGATTATTGGTGCTTATTTCTATTATCAACTCTGTAGATTCTGCCATATTTGTATTAGGTATGTTCAGTGATAATGGAAATGAAAATCCTTCTAAAAGGCATAAATTGGGATGGGGATTTATTATCACAGCAACTGCACTCGGACTTACAGCCATTGGGACCAGTGAGCTACTTAATGGGATTAGTAATTTATTAGTTATTATGGCGTTGCCTTTCAGTTTTTTATATGGCTCTATTATTTTTCTATTTTTCAAAAATATAATAATTAACAAGGAAGCATCCGACCCGATATCTAAGTCTTGAGTTATTACTTCATTATTTTGAACAACTAAATTTATTATTTCAAGTATTGCAAATAAAAACAACTCTCTACAGCAATAAGCTTAAATTTGCCTTATATCAAAGCGCTAAATGGCAAAAAACAGAAACACAAACTCAACTCAAGATATTTCTTTTAAAGAACGTCTTTCTGCGTTAAAAAACCTACCCAATTTCTTTAAGTTGGTGTGGCGAAGTAGCCCAAGTAAAACACTCATCAGTTTTTCATTAAGAATTTTGCGCTCGGCAATGCCTGTCGCTCTGCTGTATGTTGGTAAATTAATTATTGATCAAGTTGTTGCTTTAAACACTAATTCGCCAGCTGGTAATTTGCAAGAATTATGGCAATTGGTTGCCTTAGAATTTGCATTGGCATTGCTAACAGATGGATTAAATAGGATGATTAATCTTACAGATAGTTTATTGGGCGATTTGTTTTCTAATTATACTTCTATACGAATCATGAAACATGCTGCAACGCTTGATTTAGATCAGTTTGAAGATTCTGTTTTTTACGATAAGTTAGAGCGGGCCAGACAACAAACAGTTGGACGCACAATTTTGCTTTCTCAGGTAATGAGTCAAGTACAGGATTTTATCTCTATGGCTTTTTTACTTACCGCATTAATTGCTTTTAACCCCTGGTTGATTTTACTTTTAGTCATGGCTATTATTCCCTCATTTTTAGGCGAATCTTATTTCAACAGTAAGAATTACGCACTTTCAAGAAGTCAAACTCCAGAGAGAAGAGAACTGGATTACCTGCGTTATTTGGGAGCTAGTGACGAAACTGCAAAGGAAGTGAAGATCTTTGGGTTATCGGATTTTATCACTGAGCGTTTTAAAACACTTTCTGATAAATTTTATAGCGACAATAGCAAATTGGCTGTACGCCGATCACTTTGGGGAACTTTTTTTTCTGTGTTAGGCACGTTGGGCTATTATGCCGCTTATGCATTTATCATTTATGAAACTATTACAGGGAAATCTTCTGTAGGTAGTCTTACTTTTTTAGCAGGCTCATTTAGGCAGTTAAGTGGTTTGATGGAAACTATGCTTTCGCGATTTACCGTCGTTTCGCAAGGTGCCATCTATCTTAACGATTTTATCGATTTTTTTGAGCTTAAACCCAATATAACCCAAAATCAAAATGCTTTAACTTTTCCAAACCCTATAAAAACAGGTTTTGTGTTCGAGAATGTAGGCTTCCAATATCGCAATACCAATAGATGGGCAAATAGAAATTTAAGCTTTACCCTTAAACCGGGAGAAAAACTAGCTTTGGTTGGAGAAAACGGAGCAGGAAAAACAACATTGGTAAAATTGTTAGCCAGATTATACGATCCAACTGAAGGAAGAATTTTATTGGATGGCAAAGATTTAAAAGAATATGAATTAGAAGGCTTAAGATATAATCTCGGAATTATTTTTCAGGATTATATCCGCTATCAAATGACATTTTACCAAAACATTGCGGTGGGGAATATCAAAGAGTTAGATAATGAGGCGCTTGTCAAAAAAGCAGCAACGGAAAGCTTAGCTGATAAATTAGCTCTAAAATTTCCAGATGCTTACCAACAATGGTTGGGCAGAAGATTTAATGATGGAGTTGAGCTTTCTGGCGGAGAATGGCAAAAAGTTGCTTTAGCCAGAGCATATATGAAAGATGCGCAAGTTTTAATTTTGGATGAGCCAACAGCTGCGTTAGATGCAAGAGCAGAATATGAAGTTTTTCAACGTTTTGCAGAACTTACTAAAGGAAAATCTGCAGTTTTGATTTCACATCGTTTTTCTACCGCCCGTCTTGCAGATCGAATTTTAGTCTTAGAAAATGGAACGCTTTTAGAATCTGGTACGCACCAAGAGTTATTAAAAGCCGATGGTAGATATGCCGAACTTTTTAATCTACAAGCTAAAGGTTATCAATAATAAAATTGATTATCTTTTCAAAAAATCTTTCTTTGATCGAGCTTATCCATAAACATAAATTGGTGGAGAAAAACAGGAAACAGAATATTTTTTATTATCCTTGTATTGTATATTGATCTTTTTTTGCCTCTGGTTATTAACCGTTTACCAGCTTTACTATCGTTTGTTGCATTTTCAAGTAAAACAAATATTTTTGATTGAAAATTTCTTGATGAGAAGAACTAAATCTTAAAGGCAATTTCTCAAAGAATTACCTTTCAGAATTCACCTAGATTGTAAGTTCGATAAGTTAATAATAAACAAATAGTTTTTAAAAAAAATATAGAAATATAGGTGGATACATCAATTTGTCTATAAGAAATGTAACATTGTTTAAAGCTTTTCTATTGCAAATGGGTTGCAAATTTACTTGAAATATATGAAGTGAATAATAAATAATTTTGTGATTTTAAATCGAATTTCTAGAAACAAGTTTCTCTTTAATATTAGACAAACTATTTATCCTCATGACTGCAAAATTTCTCATCATTTTTTAAATATTCAGTATCTAATTTGTTTTGCGGATTTAAGTCAGAAAAAAAACGCAATGCTATTAACATTGCGCAATGTAATTTAATAAGACTTATTGTTTAAAAAGCTTTGTTCATCTTTTCTTTAATTTCGTCCAAACAAAGATTGTTAATACTTCCTTCGTGGGTGTGTTTGGTTTCTTTTGGTGATTCGAAGGTGCCGTTTTCTAATTGTTCAGCAACCGCTTTATATGCATCTCTAAAAGGGATTCCTGCAACTACCATTTCGTTTAAAGTATCAACAGTAAATAAATAGTTGTATTTTGGATCTGATAGAATATTGTCTTTTACTTGGATGTCTTTGATAGAAAAAATCGCAATATCCAGACAGGCCTGGAGATTTTGAATGGCTGGAAACAATCCTTCTTTTAGTAATTGTAAATCTCTGTGGTAGCCGCTTGGAAGATTATTTGTGATTAAAGTAATTTCGTAAGGTAAGGCTTGGATCTTGTTGCATTTCCCACGAATCAATTCAAAAACATCTGGATTTTTCTTGTGTGGCATAATGCTGGAACCCGTTGTAAGATGCGCTGGTAGACCGATAAAGTCAAAATTCTGACTCATGTACAAACACACATCCATGGAAAACTTGGCTAGGGTGGCAGCGACACTACTCATTGCAAAAGCTACTGTTTTCTCCGATTTTCCACGGCTCATTTGAGCGGCAACCGAATTATATTTTAAGGTTTCGAAACCCAATTCCTTTGTAGTGAATGTTCTATTGATAGGAAATGAACTTCCGTAGCCTGCAGCTGAACCTAATGGATTTTGATCTACAATTTTTAAAGCGGCATTCAACATGGTAATATCGTCAATCAAGGTTTCGGCGTAAGCTGAAAACCACATTCCGAAAGACGAAGGCATCGCAATTTGTAAATGAGTGTAACCTGGTAACAATACGTTTTGGTGTTTCTCAGCCGATTCTATCATCAAGTCAAAAAGTGCCTTTACTTGCTCTTTAAGCGCCTTGATCTCGTCTTTTAGGTATAAGTGTACATCTACCAATACTTGATCGTTACGCGATCGCGCTGTGTGGATTTTTTTTACCTGCATCACCAAGTTTTACGGTCAGTAGGTTTTCGATTTTGGAATGGACGTCTTCAAAACTGTCTTCGATTATGAAGTTTCCCTTTTCGACATCAACGATGATCTCTTCCAAAGCGACTACTAGTGAATCGGTTTCAACATTTGTTAGAAGTCCAATCTTTCCAAGCATTTTTGCATGTGCTATTGAACCCAAAGCATCATATTTAGCCAATACTAAATCCAATTCTCTGTCGTTTCCAACCGTGAATTGTTCGATTTGTTTATCAGTAGGTATTCCTTTTTCCCAAAGTTTCATAGTATCGTTTTTTTGTTTCGTAGGGACAGCTCGCGAGCTATACCTGCTTATAATTTATATTTTAGATGTGATCGAATAGTTTGAAATTAAGATATTTAAACTTCATGTTCTCTGTAGATATAACAGCCAACTTCTGAAGGATGATCCAATACAAGACTATTTTTGTTTTCTTTTAGAAGCATGAAAATAATCATAAAATCACCAAAGCCGGCCATTGTGAAAAATATTCCAAAAATTAACAAAAATACATTGCCAGTGATAAAGGATAATAAAGCAGGAAAAAGCCCCAAGACAATAGCTGGCATGATCCCTCCAATTATATAATGTTTGACTAATAATGGCTCTTTGCAATGGCAATAGGGAGTCAAGAATTTCCAAAGTACTCCAAAACGAATCGATTTAAATCCATCTTTAGTGTATTTTGCCCAAGTTATTCCATGTATTAATTCATGCAAAATAATACCAATAGTTAAAGCGATTAGTACAATAAAACCAACCAAAAAGGGATTCAAGTACCCATTGTCTTTATAATAAATCAACAAATCTTTTAAATTCTTTTTGTTAATACTGTCTTGCCAGATAAAATAATAGGGAATGAGATAAATGATTAAAATTGGAATAATTGAAAACATACCATAAAGGTTTGCTTTAATCAAATCAAAGGTCAATAGCTCTCTTGTATAATTATCATTTTCTTTCATAACTGTATTACGTTTTCTGGTCTTAGATAAAACTCTCTTGTTTCCATAGTCTTGTAGCCGCGGTAGTATTAAAAGTCCTTTTGTTTTTTTATTAAAAAATAAAAGAATGCAGCGGATAGCGGGAAATTACCCCAATTACTTTACTGTTTTAAAAAATCATCTAGTATTTTTATATACAATTGGATTCCTTCTTCGATTTCGTTTACATAAATAAATTCATCTGCAGAGTGCGACCTTAGGGTATCTCCGGGGCCTAATTTTAAAGATTTACAGCTCAAAACAGACTGATCCGAAAGGGTAGGAGAGCCATAGGTTGTTCTACCTAATGCAATTCCGGCTTGAACTAACCCATGCGCTTCAGGGATAGAAGATGCATTCAAGTGCATGGAGCGCGGAGTGACTTCAGCGTCTACATGTTCTTTTACCACTTCTAAAATTTCAGGGTTGGAATAGCAATCATTAACGCGGATATCAATGACCAAATCACATTCAGACGGCACTACATTGTGTTGTTTTCCTGCATTGATTTGGGTAACAGTCATTTTTACGGGACCTAATTGCTCTGATATCTTATTGAATTTATAGTTTTTAAACCATTCCATCACAGGAATTGTTTTGTATATCGCATTATCCTCATTTTGATGCGCAGCGTGACTCGGTGTTCCTTTTACTTTCACGTCAAGCACTAACAATCCTTTTTCAGCTATTGCCAATTGCATTAAAGTGGGTTCGCCTACAATCGCACAATCCAATTCCGGTAAATGTTTCAGTACACTATTTAATCCGTTTTTACCGCTGTTTTCTTCCTCGGCAGAGGCAACGATTACGATATTATAAGGTAAAGTTTCATTGGAATAAAAATGAACAAAAGTAGCTAACAAGGAAACCAAACAACCTCCAGCATCATTACTCCCCAATCCGAACAACTTTCCGTCTCTCACAATTGCCTTATGCGGATCGTTAGTGTAGGCTTGATTGGGTCTTACGGTATCGTGGTGGGAATTTAAAAGTAGTGTAGGTTTGTCTTTGTCAAAATACATATTGAATGCCCAAACGTTATTATTTTCTCTTTTGAATGGAATTTCGTTTTGATTAAACCAATTTTCGATTAAAAGAGCTGTTTTCTCCTCTTCAGTTGAAAAGGAAGGAGTTTCGATTAGTGCTTCTAAAAGCGAAATGGCTTCTTGTGTAAGGATTTTGAGGTTTTTCATTTATTCTTATTTTTTAACACGGATTACAGGGATTACACAAATTATTTTGTGCAAATCTGTGAAAATTGTGTTTTACATTTTATAATTCTATTTTCGTGCAAATAGCATCATCATTTTGCAACATACTGTGATGACCTATTCGTATTTTTTGAACTCCTTTGGACAAGCTGTTGAAACAGTTGTCTAGTTTAGGAATCATACCAGAGTGAATGGCTTTATCGGCTTTTAACATGGTATAAAGCTCTTCGTTCATTTTTTCTATCACCGAAGAATCATCCTCAGCATCATATAACACGCCTGGTTTTTCGAAGCAATAGTTTAAGGTTACTTCAAAAATCGCTGATAAGGCAATGGCTAATTCGCTTGCAATCGTATCTGCATTGGTATTTAGCAATTGTCCTTTTTTATCATGTGTGATAGCGCAAAATACAGGAACAATGCCGCTTGAAATTAAAGTTTGCAGCAAGGCTGTATTTACTTTTTGCACATCTCCCACAAAGCCATAATTAATGGTTGGATGATTTCTTTTTTCAGATTGGATTAAATTCCCATCTGCTCCAGAAAAACCAATCGCATTGCAATCATTGGCTTGCAATTGTGCTACGATATCTTTATTGATTTGGCCTGCATAAATCATCACAACTACTTCGAGCATAGGGGCATCGGTGATACGACGGCCATCAATCATTTGAGGAACAAGACCAATGCTTTTGGCCACTTTAGTAGCCGACTTTCCGCCGCCGTGAACGAGGATTTTATAGCCTTCTATTTTTGTAAAATCAGAGAGAAACTGTTTTAATTCCGACGCATCATCAATGATGTTTCCTCCAATTTTAACTATCGTAACAATTTTTTTACTCTCCACTCTTCAATATTTTTTGCAAAACCAATTGGGCTGCGTAGGTTCTGTTATTTGCCTGGTCGATGACAAGCGAATTTTTGCCGTCCAACACTTCGTCAGTGACAACAACGTTGCGCCTTACGGGCAAGCAATGCATGAATTTTGCATTATTGGTGAGTGCCATTTTCTCGGCGGTAACGGTCCAATTTGGATCGTAACTGGTAATTTTTCCGTAATCATTATAGCTACTCCAGTTTTTTGTATAAATGAAATCGGCATTCTCAAAAGCCTTATTTTGGTCGTATTCGATTGTTGAATTCTTTGTAATTTCAGGATTCAATTCGTAGCCTTCGGGATGTGTAATTACGAAATTAGCGTCTTGTAACTGCATCATTTCCACAAAGGAATTAGCTACAGCTTGAGGTAAAGCTTTAGGATGTGGTGCCCAAGATAAAACTACTTTGGGTTTGTGCTTTGTTTTGTTTTCTTCCATTGTAATGGCATCGGCAAGAGCTTGTAAAGGATGTCCCGTACAACCTTCCATATTTACAATTGGCACCGTTGCGTATTTTAGGAATCCTGCTAAAACAGTTTCGGCATTGTCTTTTTCCTTATCGACCAATCCGGCAAAAGCCCTTACGGCGATAATGTCACAATATTGTGATACTACTGCGGCGGCTTCTTTGATGTGTTCAGAAGCGCCTTGATTCATAACGGCTCCGTTTTCAAATTCCAAAGTCCATCCTTCATTGGTAAAATTCATTACCATGACATTCATGCCTAAGTTTAAAGCCGCTTTTTGAGTGCTCAATCGTGTTCTCAAACTTGGATTGAAAAACAGCATCCCTAAGGTTTTGTTTTTTCCTAGCTTTTTGTTTTTAAGTGGCTTATTTTTAATTTTTAAAGCTGCTTTTACCCATTCAGAAAGGGAATCGATATTTTGTACAGATATGTAGTTCATTGTTTTATATTTTAATCGGTTGTTTGTTTAGTCGAATAAACGATTAGACAAATTAACATTTATACAATCTTTGTAAAGGGAATGGTATTCTTTATTGCATTCAAAATGAAATCGTCCTTTAATCCATTGACAATCCAAGTCTCGATATTGGCAGCTTTAGCAATCGCCGCTGCCTCAATTTTCGATTGCATTCCGCCAGTTCCTTGGGATGATTTAGAATCGCCTACTTCTTGTTGCATTAACTGCAAATCGGTTACCAATGAAATGGTTTCCGGAATCTCATTGTTAATGGATGATTTTGTATAGATTCCGTTGGTATTCGTTGCAATTATCAAAATATCGACTTTCAATAAAACAGCTGCTAAAGCAGCTAACTTATCGTTATCACCAAACTGAATTTCATCCGTTGCTACCGTGTCATTTTCATTAATAATCGGAATGTAGTTGTTTTCTAATAGGACATTTATGGTATTTACAATATTCACCTTAGACTGTTCTTTTTCGAAATCAGAATAGGATAATAAACATTGTGAAGTTAATAACCCTAAATCGCTAAAATTTTCGTGAAATATCCGCATTAAATGAGGTTGTCCAATAGAAGCCAGTGCCTGTTTGACCATTATTTCTTTGCCTTTGCTTTCCAGTTTAACAAATTGTTTTGCTGCGGCGATGGCGCCAGAACTCACAATTACAAACTCGTACTCATCGTTTAAAGCCGCAATTTGCATTCCAATATCCTCAATTTTCCCTCTGGAAATATGATTCGTTTCCTTAGTTAGTGTATTGGTACCTATTTTTAATAATATTCTTTTTTTAGCCATTACTTTTTAATTTAAAAATTGAAAGATTCAATAATTTAAAAACTTCGTTACTCTAATCTTTTAATGCTTCAATCTTTCAATTTCTAACGAATCTGTCCGTCACCGTAAATATACCATTTATTAGTAACGAGATGTTGCAACCCAATTGGTCCTCTTTGGTGCAATTTATCGGTACTTATTGCTAATTCTCCACCTAAACCAAACTGTCCGCCATCAGTAAAGCGCGTGGAGGCATTGTGATATACTGCCGCAGTATCTACATTTTCCATGAATTTCTGGGCTGCAGCCTCATTTTTTGTAATTATGGAGGCAGAATGACCACCACAATACTTGTTTATTTTCTCGATTGCTTCTTGATCTGAATTGGTTGCTCCAATAACAATCTTATAATCTAGAAATTCCTCGTACCAAATCAAATCGTTTTCGATACAAGGAATCTGCGTTGCTTTTGAAACTGAAGCGTCACCCAAAACGGTAACATGAAACAGTTGCAACTCAGTGACCAATTGCTTTGCGAAAATTTCCCAATTGGGAATATTGGTGTCAATTAATACTTTATCTAAAGCGTTACAAACTGATATATTTGAGGTTTTTCCGTTAATTATGATAGCCATAGCTTTCTCTAAATTGGCTTCCTTATTTACGTATACAAAATTGTTTCCTCTTCCGCTTACTATTACTGGACAGCTAGCATGTTTTTTTACGAAATTGATTAGGTTTTCGCCACCACGGGGGACGATTAAATCTACTTTCTGCGTCGGTTTTTCCAGGAAAGCTTGAGTTTCCGTTCTGTCATAATTCAAATATTCTACCCAAGAAGTGTCTATATTACTATCTGTTAGGGCTTGATGCCAAAGACTGACAATCTTTTTATTTGAAAGCAGTGATTCTTTACCTCCTTTCAGCAGAATTTTATTTCCCGATTTGAAAGCGATTCCCCCAGCCTCAACGGTAACGTCGGGACGGGACTCATATATGATTAGGATAGTTCCAAAAGCAGCGGTCTTATTGCTTATTCTCAATCCATTGTCGTGCTTGAAATTAAAGCGTACTTGACCAATTGGATCTTCTTGACTTGCCAGTTGTTGCAGCGACAAGATCATTCCGTCAATCTTTACATCATCAACTAATAAACGTTTCTCCATAGCCAAATCATCACCAGAATAATTATTTAAATCCTGTTGATTAATCATTATAAGATTGGCTCTTTCTTGGCCGAGAAGAACAGCCATTTGGTTTAAGACGGCATTTCGTTTCTCTATGGATAATATTGTATTCATCGTTTTTAGTTTAATATTTTCAAATAAAAATCTAGCTACATAAGTCATCTAAGCTATTGGGGAACTTCTATGACTTATGTTTAAAACAATTATTTGAGTTCTACTAAGGACTCTTGTAGAGCATTAATAAAAGTGTCAATAGCATCAGTTGTAATGGTCAATGGAGGAAGGATTCTCAGTAAGTTTTTGTTGCTAGATCCACCGGTAAAGATGTGTTTTTCAACAATCATTTTTTTTCTCAAGGCACTCACATCAAAATCAAATTCAATCCCGAGCATCAATCCTCTTCCTTTTACCTTTATAATTTCAGGAATGATTTTAATAGCTTCCATGAAATAAGCTTCTACTTTTTTAGCATTTCCCATTAAATTTTGGCTTTGAATTATGTCTAAAACGGCAATACTTGCGGCACAGGCCAGATGGCTTCCACCAAAAGTAGTTCCTAATAAACCATAACTCGCTTCAAAAGAAGGTGCTATTAAAATACCTCCAATAGGAAAACCATTACCCATACCTTTTGCCATGCAAATAATATCTGGTTTGATGTCATGATATTGATGCGCAAAAAACTTCCCGCTTCTTCCAAAACCAGATTGAACTTCATCTAAAATTAAAACGACTTGATTTGCTTTGCATACTTTTTCTAAGGCTTGAAAAAATTCGGTAGTTCCTTGGTCTAAACCGCCTACACCTTGTATTGGCTCAATTATTACACAAGCAACATCTCCTTTTCTTAATTCGGCTTCAACCAAATCAATTGCGTTCAATGGCAAAAACGTAACCATTTGCTGCGCATTAATAGGCGCTATAATCTTTTTATTATCAGTTGTTGCTACCGCGGCAGAAGTACGACCATGAAAAGCATTATGAAATGAGATTACTCTGGATTTATTGGTATGAAAAGAAGCCATTTTTAGAGCATTTTCATTGGCCTCAGCCCCAGAACTGCACAAAAACAAGCTGTAGTCCGTATAGCCCGAAAGTTTCCCTAGTTTATCAGCCAGTTCTACTTGAAGTGGATTTTGAATTGCATTCGAATAAAAACTAATGTTGTCTAATTGGTCCTTAATTTTTGCAACGTAGTCGGGTTGTGTATGACCAATAGAAATTACCCCGTGCCCAGAGTAAAGGTCTAAATATTCAATTCCTTTATCGTCTGTAATGATACAATCTAATGCTTTTACAGGTGTAATTGGGTATAATGGGTAAACGTCAAATAAGTTCATTTTTTTTGTTTTTTAAAGAGAGAAGAAAACAGAACATAGAGTAAAGATGTAATTATATAATAGTTATTATAGTAGGGTTTTATTAGGTCGTTATTCTATTCTCTATGTTCTTTATTCTAAATTCTAATTTTTTTCTAAAATCCGCTCGGTTTCAAATGTAATCCTGTTGTTTCATCCAGTCCAAACATTAAATTCATGTTTTGAATCGCTTGACCTGAGGCTCCTTTAACTAGATTGTCAATAACTGAAGTTATCAACAACCGATTTCCTTTTTTCATTAAGCTAATGATGCATTTATTTGTTTGCACTACTTGTTTCATATTGATGCTCGTAGTGGTCACAGTTACGAAAGGTTGGTCTTTATAATAAGCCTGGTATTTGGCAACCAAATCTTCCAAACTATCTTCAACAGTTGTGTACAATGTTGCAAAAATTCCTCTGGCAAAATCTCCTCTATTGGGCACAAAAATTAATTCATTTGTATAATTAGATTGCAATTGAATGACACTTTGGTTAATTTCTCCTAAATGTTGGTGTTCGAAAGCTTTATAATGGGACATATTATTTGACCTCCAACTGAAATGTGTCGTTTCAGAAGGGGAGACTCCTGCGCCAGTGCTTCCAGTAGTTGCGTTAATATGTACGTCGTTATTCAATAGCTCATTTGCTGCAAGCGGTAACAAAGCTAATTGAATAGCCGTTGCAAAACAACCGGGATTTGCAATGTATTGCGCGTTTTTTATGCTGGTTTTATTTAGTTCAGGTAAACCGTAGACAAAAGACTTACCTTCAAATAAATTATCTTTGGTCAATCTAAAGTCATTTCCTAAATCGATGATTTTAGTATGACTCGCAAATTTATTGTTTTCTAAAAACGAGATTGATTTTCCATGTCCCAAACATAAGAAAACTACATTTACATTTGGATTTACCGTATCTGTAAAGTTCATTTCAATATCGCCGAGTAAATCGTGGTGCGCCACAGATAGTGGTTTACCAGCATTGGTGCTGCTGTAAACGAAATCAAGCTTGGTATTTGGGTGAAACATCAAAATTCTGATTAGCTCTCCCGCCGTGTATCCTGAACCTCCTATTATTCCAACATTAATCATAGCTTATGTCGTTTACAGATGAAAATATGTTTTGGGCGTTTCCTAAAATCTTGATGAAACCTTTGGCATCATCCGATGTCCAAGCATTATTCATTTCGCCATATTGACCAAAACTAGTGTTCATCAAGTCATTTTCAGATTCTATTCCGTCTAGTGTAAAATGGTAGGGCTTAAGTGATACAGTTACTGTCCCGTTTACCGTTTTCTGGGTGTCTTCCAAGAAAGCTTCGATGTTTCTCATTACAGGATCAAGAAACTGACCCTCATGGAACAACATTCCGTACCAGTTTCCTAGTTGTTCTTTCCAGTATTGTTGCCATTTTCCAAGCGTATGTTTCTCCAGTAAATGATGTGCTTTGATTATGATTAGAGGAGCCGCGGCTTCAAAACCGACTCTTCCTTTGATTCCAATGATAGTGTCACCTACATGGGTATCTCTACCGATTGCATAAGCATTTGCTAATTTTTCAAGGATGACAATGTTTATGGTAGGAGCATTCATTTTTCCATTGATCCCTACTATTTGTCCTTGATCGAAATGCAAAGTTACTTTCTCTTCTCCTTCCTTTTGCAATTGCGAAGGATAGGCTTCATTGGGAAGCGGTTGGTTTGAAGTCAAAGTTTCCTTGCCACCCACGCTTGTGCCCCAAAGCCCTTTGTTGATTGAATATTGTGCCTTTTCCCAAGAATAATGAACTCCATTTTTGGACAAATAATCGACTTCTTCCTGTCTTGACAACTTCAAGTCTCTGATTGGGGTGATGATTTCAATTTCTGGCGCTATTGTTTGAAAAATCAAATCAAAACGGATTTGGTCATTTCCCGCACCGGTACTGCCGTGGGCGATAGCTTCTGCACCAACAGACTTTGCGTATTTAATCGCTTCAATGGCTTGAAATACTCTTTCTGCACTAACTGATAATGGGTAGGTGTTGTTTTTTAGAACATTCCCGTATATCAGATATTTAACAGCTTTGTCGTAATATTTATCAACGATAGTAAGGTTAGCGTGTTTGGCACTTCCTAGTTCGTAAGCCCTTTCTTCAATCGCCGCTAATTCTTCATCGTCAAAGCCTCCAGTGTTGATTAATACGGTATGAACTTCGTATCCTTTTTCATTTTTTAGATACTTAAGGCAATATGAGGTGTCTAAACCTCCGCTATATGCTAATACAACTTTTTTCATTTTTTAAGCTATTATGGGCTATTGGCTTTTAGGCGTATAGCAGATTATCATTTTTATTTTTCTACTTAATCTTCGAGGAAGAGAGCTTGTTTTATTTTTTTTAATCGGTTCCAAATCCGGACATTAAAGGTATGTTTTGGAGGAACTTTGGGCTTGTCTTTAGGGTCGAACAGCATTCCGGTACATAAGCACATTTTGTTATCCTTACTTTTCAGAATTTCATAATTGGTGCAGGTTTGACATCCTTTCCAAAAACTGGGGTCCGTGGTTAATTCAGAAAAGGGAACAGGTTTGTATCCAATTTCTGAGTTTATTTTCATTACGGCAAGTCCAGTAGTTATTCCGAATACTTTAGCATTTGGATATTTTTGCAGGGAGTAGTCAAAGACTTTAGACTTGATTCTTTTTGCCAAACCTAAATTTCTATAATCAGGATGCACTATTAATCCTGAATGTGCAACATAATTGCTGTCTTGCCAACTTTCGATATAGCAAAATCCAGCGAAGACACCATTGTCTAATGCAATCACAGCATCCTTGTTCTCCATTTTTTTTTGGATGTATTCTGGAGTACGTTTAGCAATTCCAGTTCCTCTCATTAGGGCAGACGACTCTATTGTATCGCAAATGACTTGTGCGTATTTAAAATGTTCTTCTTGTGCTATAATAATTGAGATATTCATTTCAGAAGATAAATTTTTTGGTTAAAAAATGAAGTAGAAATCAAATTTGAACACCAAAAGTTATTGGGTTTATCTTTAAAAATATAAAAATAGGATATTGTATAACAATTAGATGTCAAAGTTATAGAATAAAACAATTTGTTTATTTCAGGATATATTAACCCAATGCTTAACTGTTGAATTTTCAAAATGGTAAAAATGAAAAATGAATAAAAATAAAGTAAAACTCTTTTTTGGTACTATATTGATAGTATCCGTACTTCGGGAGAAGTAGTAGTTTTGTTTATCCGTGAGAAAGAGGTTATATGTACACTTAAATTATTCATTAAAGCAAAAGTACATATATTTTTGATACAGACGACTAGTTTTTTGTTTTCTAACAAAATATTAATTAATTGTGATTTTGAAAGAACAAACGCTCCTTAAAAAAAAACCGGGTTTCCACGAGCATATTATAGACAATGCTGAAGAACGTTATTTTCTAAATCTATTCCTACTGATAATATCTTTTAATTTGTCTTTCAAATCTTCGCCAGTATTATATACCATTTGTTCATTGCTGGGAAAGGGCAGGTTTCTCTTGTCAAAGTAGGAGTAATACGAATCATCGGAAGCACGTTTGTCTCCCTTATATGTTGCATAAGTATTCTCAAAAACAGATTCACTTGACAATGGAAATGATTCTAGCAATTGATTGTTTTTAGCATTTACATAATCCACTTGTGCCATTATCTTGCAACCTTTAAATTGACTAAATTCATAAATTCTGACGCGGACTGTTTTAAAATTATCGACTTTTATAGGTTCTCCTAAACTGTCTTTTATCAGCTCACCATTTTTATCAACAAGGTTTTTTAGACCATCTTTAATTTCTCTTTCTTTTATGATCTCTTTCTCTTTCAGCTGTTCTGGCGAGACATCAATTCTTCTAAAATTTAGAATTAATTGGAAATCGTAATCAATTCCTTTTTGCAGTTGATTGTGATATGCGGTCCATTTATCGTTCATTTTAAATGCGTCAAAATCCAAAAGATCGTTTTGCAAACGGATGGGAAGTATCATATTAGTTTCGTTGTTTAAGGATACTTTTACGAAATCGGTACCCTTGAATTGCGCTTCTGACATTAAGTTCAAGACGTCCTTATAACCTGGGTTTATTCGATTCAGGTAAGCCAAGTCATCATAGGCTTTACGGCAATCCATTTTATTTAGAGATAACAACATTTCTTTACTACTGCCGTATAAATAATTGGACAAAGTATTCTTAGTTTTAGTAATTTGGCTGTTGTAGTTATTAAAAGGAAATTTAGCATTTCTTCCTTCTTGTATTAATTTCAGCGGTAGTAAAGGTTTTATTTTTTCCTGACGATTATTCAACAGTAAATATGTATTGTATATTTTTTCGAGATTGGAAGGCTTTGTGTCCTGAGTCAACAAATTGATTGAATTCACATCACGTTCCTTAGCTTTCGCAAAAGCTTCTTCTAGAATATATACATAATCTTGATTTCCTTTTTTGTCTTTATTGGATCTTAGATTTGATATGGAATTATCAATAGCCATGTCATAGTTGCCTGAAGTAAGCAAATTGCGGGTATGTTTTGAACCACAAGCTGAGATAAAGATCATGATTAAAATAAGGAGTACAGATTTTTTCATAGTTATATGTTTAAATCAATGTGTTTATTTGATGCAATAAAGACAAAAGTAATGTTATAAGAAAACCACCAAATATAAATTTGACGGTTTTCTTATTTTGAATTAAAAATCGCAACCGTTTTTTATATATTTTTTTTTGAAAAAGATTACATTAGTGTGCACCACCAACTTCAATCTCATGTCCAATACCTTGTTTTTTTAGTATTTCAATTACTTTCCATCCGTAGAACGCAATAAATGCAAAACATAAAACTGGAATAAAATAAGAAGTATGAATACCAATAATATCCGCTAGTTTCCCTTGCAATGGGGGAATAATTCCACCACCCAAAATCATCATTACTAAAAATGCAGAACCTTGAGAAGTATACTTACCTAAACCTGCGATAGCAAGTGAGAAAATCGATGGCCACATAATACTAAGAAACAAACCTCCGCTCATAAATGCGAAAATTGCAATTGTTCCGGTAGTGAATAATCCAATTAGCATAGCTGTCATTCCCATTAAACCAAAAATCATTAATGTTCTTGAAGGCTGATCTTTACCTAAAAAGAATCCAGTAATTTGAAAAACAATTACAAAAGCATACGCATATAATGGTGTGACATCTTGTCCAGAAATAGCATTTGCAGCTAAAACTACCCCAAAAGCAACATAAGGAACCACAATTAGCAATATTTTTTTAAGTTGATTTGAAGGATTAAAAACAGAGATTGCTCCTGCCCAACGACCGATCATCAAACTACCCCAGTACATGGACATATATGGGGCTAAAGCGGGGCCTGTAATAGAACCGAAGTCTGCCGTTTTTAATAATTCGCCAAGGTTACTACCAATTGTCACTTCTACACCAACATAGGTGAAAAGTGCTAACATCCCTAATACTAATTGAGGGTATTTCATTGCACCCCATCCATCGGCATTTTTTTGTGCCGCAGTATTGGCAAATAATAGTCCAAGGACAACGATTAATAAAGTAGAAACAGTTAAGCCAAGGCCTAAGTAATCCTTTTCGTTGTTCTCTATGAAACGAGTGATAAATTCTGGATCTTCATAACGAGAAAAGATATAAGCAAATACAGCAATCAAAATTACCGTAATGGCAATTAAAGTCTTCATCGCTTTACTTGCGGACTCAAAAGAAGAATCGCTTTTTCCGTCAGGTAATTTTTTTGAAAAAAAGAATAATGCTGCAGCCAATAAAAACAGACCTCCAACAAAAACATATAGAATTCTCATAGAGTCTAAAGAGTTTTCTTTTTGTGCAAATTCCTCAATATTAACTCCAGCAATCACACCAAATAAGGCAATCGAAACAACTATCGGACCTATTGTAGTTCCTAATGAATTTATTCCACCTGCAAGATTTAGTCTACTTGACGCTGTATGGGCTTCTCCAAGAGATGCTGCAAAAGGTTGTGCAGAAGTCTGCTGTAAAGAAAAACCTAACGCTACGATGAATAAGGCACCAAGAATAAATAAGTAACTTCCCTCTGTAACGGCTAATATCATCAGTACTGCTCCAAAAGTACTCACTAATAGACCATAAATAATCCCTTTTTTGAATCCCCAGGCATTTAAAATATCCTTTTTCGCTATGCTGCTAAATATAAAAAGTAAAATTGCACCAATATAATAGGCACCATAAAAAGCAAAATCAATAAGTTGACTCTGAAATTGGTCTAAGCCAAACTTAGCTTTACAAAAGGGGATAAAAATACCATTTGACGCTCCAATGAATCCCCAGAAGAAAAACACGGTAATCAGCGTGTAAAGGGCGGAATTGTTAGACTTTGTTTGTTCTATACTCATAGTTCTTCAAGAATTAGGATTTAGGGTTAATTAATTTTTAGTTATCAAGAGCGTAAATGTATTTGTTAACCAAATTAAAAAAAAACAATTTAGGATAAATCATATTAAATTTATAGAATAATCACTTTTTGTTAAAAAAAGATGATTATTTTTCAAAAATTTCAAAGATTTAAAGATTAAGTCAGAGAATATTTTTATTCTAAAATTCTACTTTTTACTTCTTTATTGTAATTTCTTCCTATTGGTATGGTAAACGACTTGATTTGTATTCTATTTCCTTCTATAAATTTTATTTTGTTTAGTGCAATTGTATATGATTTATGAATTCTTGCAAATTGATCTATGGGTAATTCATCTGTCAAAGAGCTCAATGATTTGTGCGTAATATAGGTTTTATCAGTTGTTACAACTTTTATGTACTCTTTCATTCCCTCTATAAATAGAATTTCATCGATAATTAGCTTTACCATTTTTTTATCTACTTTAATAAATAAGTGTGGTTCCGCTCTAAAGGATTCTATTTTTATATTATTCTTTAGATTGATTTCAGTAGATATTTTATTAATGCATTTAATAAATCTGGGAAGAGGTATTGGTTTTACCAAATAGTCCAAAACATCTAAGTCGTAGCTTTCAGCAGCAAATTCTCGATAGGCTGTGGTGATAATAATTCGAGGTTTTTGCTCATTTTCGATTAAACGTATTAATTCGAAACCAGTCATTATAGGCATTTTTATGTCTAAAAAAACAGCATCAAGAGCAGTACTATTTATAAAGTTTAAGGCCTCTAATGAATTTGAAAAAGTCGCTGTAACTTCAAAATCAGTAAAGTTTTTAAAATAATTTTGTAGCACTTTTATGGCTAATGGCTCATCATCTATTATAATGCATTTAATCTTCATTATTGAGTGGTATTTGTAAGCTTATAATGTAGTAGTTAAATTTTATTTTATGTTCTAAAGTATATTTTTTCCTAAAAAGTAATTTCAATCTTTTCTTTGTGTTTCGTAAACCAATACCATTTTTGAGGTTAATGTTTTGTGAAAGTACAAAATTATTTAGTATTTCAAAGCGCAGAACAGTTCCGTCAATGATTGTACAATTAATCTTTATTTTAAGGTTTTGATTATTAAGACCTCCGTGCTTAAAGGCATTTTCAACCAATGTTATGAATAATAAAGGGGGGACTTTTACCTCGTCAATATTTGATTCGATAATTATGGAAACATCAACTTTTTCAAATCGGAGTTTTTCTATTTCAATGTAATTTTGGATATAATCAATTTCTTTTATTAAGGGAACAAGTTTGTCTCCTTCGATATCATATAATACATATTCCATTAAATTAGAAAGTTTTAATATCACATCGGGAACCTTATCAGATGATTCTAATGATAAAGCATATAGATTATTTAAAGTGTTGAAGAAAAAGTGAGGCTGAATTTGGTTCTTTAAATACTTTAGTTTTATTTTAAACTGTTCTTCTCTTAAAGTCTTGTTTAGATCTCTTTCTTTTAACCAAGTTAAAGTTAAATATATTGATGAAGCCATAGCCAGAACATATAATTCGCCAATGCATACAGCAATAATGTGATTTATTTCAAAAGGTTTGTATTCTCTGTTGGCTTCGGGCCAGATATTCTCTGAAATGATATAATAGGTAAGTCCTGTTTTTAATAGATAAACGATTATTAAACTAAGAAATAGAGTAAGGGTATATTTATAGTATCTTGATTTTATTATATATTTTGGTATTAAAACAAATAAATTAAAATAGACCAATGGAATGTGTAATGCAAATTCGATAATATTTGATTTTAATGAATATTCATAATCATTAAAATAGGCTCCCCAACGTAGAAAGTTTAATGCAAAGTACAAACCCCAAAACCCCAAATGATTTTGCAGCTTTATATCGAATTTAAGTTCATTTATTTTACTCACTTATTTTGCTTTAAGTAATAGAAAGTGCGAAATGGATGTTTAGATATGCAACTTTAATCATTTTTTTTTAATAAAAACTGCTTTTTGATGCATAAAAAGTTACGATTGAATCAAATAGGCATGAAAAAACTATTTGTATTCTATGAAAAAAAAACATGTTATAGACAAAATAATGTCGTTGGCATAAAAAAAATAACCGTTGGTTTAATTTAATTTTTTAAGAATGTTCTTAAAGATACATTTACAAAATAACTAACAAAAACTTTTAACCATGAAACAAATTATTTTAATCTTTATGATTGTTTTCACTGCTCAAGTTACACTTGCACAGTCCAAAACAATCAAAGGTTCAGTTGCTGATGCATCTGGGATGCCTTTACCGGGTGCGTCCATTGTTGTATTAGGAGAAACTAGAGGAAGCATTACCGATTTAGATGGTAACTTTTCGATTGAAGCTCAAAAAGGGGAAACCTTGGTGATTTCTTATTTGGGCTTTGAAACAGAAAATAGTATCATAGGTGATTCTAGTACGATTACCATTCAATTGAAAGAAGCCTCAACGAATGCGCTTAATGAAGTTGTGGTAACTTCATTGGGAATTAAGAAAACGAAAAAATCGTTAACTTATTCTGCTCAAGAGTTGAAAGGTGTTGAATTAACTAGAGTAAAAGATGCAAATATTATCAACACTATTGCAGGTAAAATTGCAGGTGTAGCTGTAATCAAGAGCTCTGGAGGAACTGGAGGTTCCACAAAAGTTGTAATACGTGGAAATTCATCTGTGAGTAATAACCAGCCACTGTATGTAATTGACGGTATTCCCTTGTTTAATGGAACTTCAGGACAACCCAATAATGCTTTTGGAGATACAGCAGGAGGAAACCGCGATGGTGGAGATGTAGTTTCTCTTATTAATCCTGATGATTATGAAGGTATGACCGTTCTTAAAGGAGCAGCGGCATCAGTTTTATACGGAAGTCAAGGTGCAAATGGAGTGATTTTGCTTTCTACTAAAAAACCAAAAGAAGGAAAATCAAATCTTAAAGCTTCGTCAGTAACTACTTTTGAAACAACTGCTTATTTACCAAAATTTCAAAATGATTATACTGCTGTCGACGGTGGAGAAGAAACTTGGGGAGCTACAGGAGCTTCAAACGATCATGTGAAAGGTTTCTTTGACACCGGAAGTACTCAAATTACTTCTTTGGCTTTTTCAGCAGCCACTGATGCTGGATCAACAAGTTTATCTTATGCAAATACTAGCGCCTCAGGAATTATTCCAGGAAACCATTTAAAGAAGAATAATTTTGGAATCCGTCAAACAGCTAAATTTTTCAATGACAAATTAAATGTTGCCGCTAATGCAAATTATACTACTCAAACGATTATAAATAAGCCTGTAAATGGATTGTACTTTAATCCGTTAACTGGTGTATACTTGATGCCGAGAGGTAATGATTTCAATGAGTATAAAAATAATTTCGAGGTTTTTGATCCAACAAGAAATTTAATGGCTCAAAACTGGATGACTGATAGAGATATTCTTCAAAATCCATATTGGGGAATCAACAGAAACAAGTCAGAAGATACAAATCAATTTTTCAACGGATCTATTGCTCTAGATTATAAAGTAAATAATTGGCTTTCATTAGCTTCAAGATATAGCTACAACCGTTCTGAAAGTGGGTTTGATAAAAAAATATACGCAACTACGCAAGGAACATTGTCTCATACTAACGGAAGATATATAAATGTAAACACCTTAAGTACGCAACGTTACGCCGATTTTATTGCGACAATTAATACGGATTTAAATGATGATATCAGTTTTAATGCAAACGTTGGTACTAGTATCACTAATACAATAGGGAATCAAAGAACTACTTTGGATTCAGGTATTGGTGGAGGGTTGCAAATAGCTAACTGGTTTACATTAGGTAATTTTGTGAACAACGCGGGAAATCTTCAGACATTAGATGCTGCCAAAGAAGTCCAGTCTGTTTTTGCAGCGACTACTTTTGGATACAAAGACTTATTGTTTGTAGATCTTGCTGCAAGAAACGATTGGTCTTCCACATTGGTAAACACGGATAATTCAGGTTTCTTTTATCCATCAGTGGGTGTTACTGCCATTATTAGCGAAATAACAACTTTGCCGGATTTTATTAATTACGGAAAAGTAAGAGCTACTTATGCACGAGTAGGGAATGATATATTTTCATTTGTGACTTCACCAACATATGGCTATACAGTTGAGGGGAACAAACCACCATTAGTTGCTCCAAGACCAGGAGAGTCATTAAAACCAGAATTAAAATCGGAAATCGAAATTGGTACTGAATGGAGAATGTTTGGAAATAGATTAGGTTTTGAATTGTCATATTACAATTCAGTGACAAAAAATCAATACTTACAAATACTCGCTCCACCTACAAATCCTTTAGGTGTAAAATATTATGGAATTAATGCAGGAAGTATACAAAATCAAGGTTTTGAAGCTGTAGTAACTGGAAAAATAATAAAATCAGATAAATTTTCATGGGATACTGCTTTAAATTATTCCATAAATAAAAACACTGTCAAAGAGATTCCAACAGAGTTAGGAGGAAAAGTAATTTTGACCGAAGCAGGGGTGAATAATTACAGATATGTATTAGAACAAGGTAAACCTTTTGGAGTGATCGAAGGTGTAAATATTAAAAGAGACGCCCAAGGCCGAGTATTGTTGAATTCGGATGGAACGATTCAAAAATCAGGTTTTGAGGAAGTAGGAAATTCTAATCCAGATTTTATGTTGGGTTTTTCTAACTCATTTAAGTTTGGTTCTTTCTTCGCAAATGTTTTAATAGATGCAAGATTTGGAGGAGATGTTATGAGTTTAACAGAAGCCATAAATGATGAGTTTGGAGTTTCAAAAGCGACAGGTGATGCTAGGAATGCTGAAGGAGTTGAGATCAATGCAGTTTATCCAGACGGAACAGCCTATGCCGGAAAATATCCTACAGAGAGTTATTACAAACAAACGGGAGGAAGAGCAGGCGCTACTGGTGAATATGTATACAGTGCTACAAATGTAACTTTAAGAGAGGTTTCCCTAGGGTATACATTTCATACTCAAAAGCTTCCTTTTTTACAAACCGCAAGTTTATCAGTAATAGCAAGAAATTTAGGATTCATTTATAAAGATGCGCCATTTGACCCAAATATTTCACTGAGTACAGGCGAGGGTTTACAAGGTATTGATGTTTACGGAATGCCATCTACAAGAAGTATTGGGTTGAATTTTAACGTAACTTTCTAATTAAAAAAACATGAAATTATATACTATAAAAAGAGCAGCTATTTGTGTTTCATTACTCGCAGTAGTAAGTTGTACAGATAATTTTGAAGAAATAAATACGAATCCAAACGGTATTACCACATCGTTATTAGAACAAGATTTTAATCACATTAAAGGTTCTTTTGGACCTATGTTTAATAATATATTAGTTCTTACGCCAGAATGGAAGTACCAAGTACAGCAAGGTTTGCAAGGGGATGTTTGGTCGGGTTATATGGCTACACCAACCGGATTTGCTGGGGGTTCAAACAATACCACATATGATTTAGTGGATGGATGGAATGGTTTTGCCTGGGGAGCTGCATACAGTGATGTTATGTACAATGCTTATTCAGTAGAGCAAAAAGCAAAAGGGAAATACGATCAGTTTTATGCACTATCATTGATTTTGAAAGTAGAAGGTATGCATAGGATAACTGATACTTATGGACCAATTGTATATTCAAAATTTGGAACAACTGATCCTGTTATCGAATATGATTCTCAAGAAGAAGTTTATGGTTTGATGTTTGAAGAATTGGACATTGCAGTTGCAGATTTAACAGCAAGAGTTGATGCGAATGAGACCTCTACATTTGCAACAACGGACTTATCAGGTTACAAAGGAGATTATAAAAAGTGGATTGTATTTGCAAACTCATTGCGCTTAAGATTGGCAACACGAATTGTAAAAGTAAATCCAGCTTTGGCAAAAACGGAAGCTGAAAAAGCTGTTTCGCATAAATTTGGAGTAATGACAACAAATGATGATTTATTTAAAGTAGTTTCACCTGTTTATAACAATCCCATTGCAACAATAAGTAATGCTTGGGGTGATATTCGTATGTCAGCCGATATGGAGTCTATTATGGGTGGTTATGCTGACCCTAGGCTAGCAATTTTCTTTAGTACATCAGTTCAGTTTCCGGGAGAATACAAAGGAGTTAGAACTGGAATTGAAATTGCTGCTAAAGCAGATCATGTTGGTTTTTCTGGAATTGGTTCAATTGTAAATTCAAAGGAAATAGTTTTAATGACAACGGCAGAAGTTTATTTTTTAAGAGCAGAAGCGGCATTAAGAGGTTGGAATATGGGTGGCGACGCCCAAGGTTTTTATGAGTCGGGTATTTCTAGTTCTTTCAGTCAATTGGGAGCTTCTGGTGCATCGGGGTATATAGCAGATAACGTGAAAACAGCTAAGGCTTATTTAGATCCTAATTTCCCTGTAAACAATGGGGTAGCTCTAAATAATGTTACCGTGGCCTGGGATGTTGCTAGCACTAACGAAGTGAAATTACAAAAAATCATTACTCAAAAATGGATTGCAGGTTTTCCTGAAGGTCAAGAAGCGTGGTCTGAGTATAGAAGGACAGGTTATCCAAAATTGTTACCCGTACTTAAAAACACTAGTGGAGGTAAAATCGATTCGGATCTTGGAGTAAGAAGAGTAAATTTTGTCCAAGCTGAAAAAGATGGAAATGCTGGTGGTGTTGCTACAGGAGTTACAAAATTAGGTGCAACAGATAACGGTGGAACTAGAATTTGGTGGGATGTGATAGCAGGAAACTTCTAGTATTATAAAAATGTTAAGTTCAAAAGGTATAAGTGTTTTTTTTGCTTATACCTTTTTATAAAATGTATATCTTTATAAATCTTTGTTACATAAAATAATATAAAAATGAGAACTGCTTTAGAAATTAAACCTGATATCAGCTACAAAAGTGTAGGGAAATTTGAAGAAACTAGATTTGAAAAAATTCATAATGAGATTTTCAAAAACTCAGCAGAAGCTTCTATCGTTGTAGCTCATGAAATAGCGCAATTGATTAGATCCAAACAAGAAAAAAATAAAACCTGTGTACTTGGTTTAGCGACGGGCTCTTCACCAATTAGGGTATATGATGAGTTAGTACGGATGCATAAAGAGGAAGGACTCAGTTTTTTTAATGTAATTACTTTTAATTTGGATGAATATTATCCAATGAAAAGGGAGGACAATCAGAGCTATCACTATTTTATGCATGAACATCTTTTTGATCATATAGATATCAAACCAGAGAATATAAATATTCCTGACGGTACCATAGCAATTAAGGAGCTGAATCAATATTGTATTGATTATGAAATGAATATCAAAAATGCAGGTGGTCTTGATTTTCAATTATTAGGAATAGGTCGCACTGGGCATGTAGGGTTTAATGAGCCCGGGTCGCATATCAATTCAGGTACAAGAATAATTACTTTAGATCATATTACGAAAGTTGACGCCTCCTCTGATTTTAATGGTATTGATAACGTTCCTAAAAGAGCAATTACAATGGGAGTTTCAACAATTCTTAGGTCAAAAAGAATTGTTTTGATGGCATGGGGGCAAAATAAAGCAGATATAATTAAGCGTACTATTCAAGGTGATATAATTCCTGAGGTTCCAGCTACTTTTTTACAAAACCACGATAATGTCACTTTTGTATTAGATCAATCGGCAGCATCTGAGTTAACTCGTTTCAAAACACCATGGCTAGTAGGAGAATGTATTTGGTCACAGGAATTAAAAAGCAAAGCGATTGTTTGGTTATGTCAGAGTACCAAGCAATCCATACTTAAATTAACAGATAGAGATTACAATAATAACGGAATGTCTGATTTATTGGCACAAGAAGGTTCTGCTTATGATTTGAATATAAATATGTTCAATGTTTTACAGCATACAATAACGGGATGGCCAGGAGGAAAACCCAACACAGATGACTTTAATAGACCAGAACGCGCTAATCCTGCACAAAAAAGAGTAGTTCTTTTTAGTCCACATCCAGATGATGACGTAATTTCTATGGGAGGAACATTTTCAAAATTAATAAAACAAGGACACGATGTTCATGTTGTATATCAAACTTCCGGAAACATTGCTGTTACGGATGATGAAGCGCTCAAATTTGCAGAGGTTTGCAATGATTTTATTGGTACAGAAGAAGCTAAAATGAATTTTAAATCCATTATTGAGTTTATAAATAATAAAAAAGAAAATCAGGCTGATTCCTTGGAGGTTAGAAAATTGAAAGGTTTAATTAGACGAAGAGAATCGTATGGCGCTACCCGATATATAGGGTTAAAGGATGAAAATACTCATTTTCTAGATTTACCTTTTTATGAAACAGGTCATATAAAGAAAAAACCATTAGGAGCAGAAGACATTGCGATTATTAAAAATATTATCGCAACAATTAGACCACATCAAGTTTTTGCAGCTGGAGACCTTGCTGACCCACATGGAACGCATGAAGTTTGTTTGAATGCTATTTTTGCCGCTATGGCCGAATTGAAACCTGAGCCATATATGGATGATTGTTGGTTATGGTTATATAGAGGAGCTTGGCACGAGTGGGATATTCATGAAATAGACATGGCCGTGCCATTGAGCCCAGATGAGGTGATGTTAAAAAGACATGCTATTTTATTCCACCAATCGCAAAAAGATCGAGTGATGTTTCAAGGTAATGACTCTAGAGAATTTTGGGTAAGAGCCGAAGATCGTAATAAAAACACGGCCATACTTTACGATGACCTAGGTCTTGCAGAATATGAAGCTATCGAGGCTTTTAAGCGTTTCGACTATTAAATAATATGACTATTAATTTTTTGAAGTTATGAAAAACATTTTGTTTTTATTGTTGTCTTTTTTTATTTCGAATGCTCAAATAAAAAAAGAACAACTTGACTTGATGCCTTGGCCCAAAAACATCGAATTAACCACAGGAAACTTTGCTATTAGCAAAAATTTTAAAGTGAATATAACGGGGAATCCTAATGCTAGACTTTTTTCAGCAGCAACAAGGTTCGTAAGAAGATTAGACGGAAGAACAGGTATGTTTTTTGAGCAAGCCTTTTTGACTAAAGTAAATGAAGTTCCTGAAGCGCAACTGCAAATCAATTGTATTCGATCTGGAATAATTGGAATTAACGAAAATGAAAGTTACGAGCTTTCTATTAACTCCAACAAAATAATAATTAATGCAGAAACCGATTTAGGGGCTATGCATGGTCTAGAGACGTTATTGCAATTGCTACAAAACGATAGTAATTCGTTTTACTTTCCATCAGTAAACATAGAGGATTCTCCAAGGTTTACTTGGCGAGGCTTAATGATTGACGCAGCAAGACATTTTCAACCAGTTGACGTAATTATTAGAAATTTGGATGCAATGGCAGCTATGAAAATGAATATTTTTCATTGGCATTTAGCAGATGATCAAGGTTGGAGGATTGAAATGAAAAATCTTCCAAAATTGAATGAATTGGCCTCTGATGGTAATTATTATACGCAAGAGGAAATTAAAGGTGTAGTAAAGTATGCTGCGAACAGAGGTATACTTGTCATTCCAGAGATAGATATACCCGGTCATGCGTCGGCTTTACTTTCGGTATATCCAGAAATTGGAAGTAAAATAGATAATGGAGTTGGGTCTTATTCGGTTCAACGAGGATCAGGAATTTTTAATGCTACATTAGACCCATCAAATCCAGAAACATATAAACTGATAAGCGCTATTTTTGATGAGTTATGTCCTTTATTTCCTGGTGACTATTTTCATATTGGAGGTGATGAAAACAATGGGAAAGAATGGAATACAAATCCTAAAATACAAGAGTTTAAGAAAACACTCAATTTAGCAAATAATCATGATTTGCAAACTTATTTTAATATGCAGTTAGTCCCAATGTTAAAAAAACACGGTAAAAATGTGATGGGATGGGAAGAAATAATGACTAAAGACATGTCAAAAGACGCCATAATACAGGCATGGCGAGGAACAAATGAAGGTGAGGCTTCTGGAGGTTCTTTGATTACCGCAGCAAAAAACGGGTACAAAACAGTTTTGTCGAATGGCTTTTATATTGATTTAATGCTGGGTGTAGAGCAACATTATACGAATGATCCAATTCCCAAAAACAGCAAGCTCACTCCTGAAGAAAAAGCTAGAATTCTAGGAGGAGAAGCAGAGATGTGGAGCGAACTTGTAACTCCATTAAATATCGATTCAAGAATATGGCCCAGAACAGCGGCAATAGCAGAACGATTATGGTCTAGCGCGGAGATTACCGATTTGAATAGTTTGCATAAACGGCTAAAGACTGTTTCCTTCAGACTGGAAGAACTTGGGATTACCCATATCAGAAACAAAGAAGTGATTTTAAGAAATATCAGTAACAATCAGTCAACAGTTCCGATAAATGATTTATCCAATGTATGTGAACCCTTAAAGAATTATTCTCGTAACGGTGGCGGAAAAAAATATCGAATGCATTCGCCGCTAAGCTTATTTGCAGATGCTTGTACAGCAGACGCCTCTGATGCTTACGATTTTGACACGGCGGTTATTGCTTATTTGGATCATAATAGTACGGTGAATCAAGTTGCGGTGACTGACTTTTTTAGAAAATGGATTAACATGAATAAGAGTTTAATTGATTTAAGTGCCAATGCGCCCTTGGTTCAGCCCGTTTTGCCTTTGTCTAAAAGTCTAAGTGAAATATCGGAGCAATTGTTGGTAATGATTGAGTCAAAAAAAATCGATTGAACCTGCAGTGTTGAATGATTTATTAGAAAAATGTAACTCTAAGAAGAATGCCGATGTGGAACTGGCAGTATATAACAGCTTGCAGAAATTGTCGAAAATAGAGTAGGCTAGTTATTCTTCTTTTTTATGATTATAATAAACTTTTGTTAGGATTATTTCTACGATGTTAAAAATAGTTTTAAGTAGAATCCGATTCGTTAAAATGTGCATTTGTAGACAAAAAAAACGAGTTATTTTTTGTACTTTTGCAAAAATTTTTACACTAAATATTTATGTTAACAGTTAATAATTTATCAGTTCAATTTGGCAAACGAATTTTGTTTGACGAAGTAAATACAACCTTCACACATGGTAATATTTATGGAGTTATCGGGGCCAATGGAGCTGGAAAATCAACATTTCTCAAAATAATTTCAGGTGAAATGGATCCTACATCAGGACACATTCATTTAGAGCCTGGGAAACGTATGTCGGTTTTAAATCAAAACCACAATGTGTTTGACGAGCATACCGTATTGGAAACCGTAATAATGGGGAACAAAACGTTATATTCTATCAAAAAAGAAATGGATGAACTCTATTTAGACTATAATGATAAAAATGCCGATAGGATAGGGGAGCTGCAAGTTCAGTTTGAGGAAATGAGCGGTTGGAATGCTGATTCTGACGCCGCTTCTATGTTATCAAATCTTGGAATAACAGAAGAACATCATTATACGTTAATGGGAGATCTGGAGGGGAAAATAAAAGTTCGTGTCCTTCTGGCACAGGCACTTTTTGGGAACCCTGATTTACTTATTATGGATGAGCCGACCAATGACTTAGACTTCGAAACTATCGCTTGGCTGGAAACTTTTTTGGCGAATTATGAGAATACAGTTATCGTTGTATCGCATGACCGTCACTTTTTGGACTCTGTTTGTACCCATATTTCAGATATTGACTTTAGCAAGATAAATCATTATTCAGGGAATTACACTTTCTGGTATGAATCTAGTCAATTAGCTGCAAAGCAACGCGCACAGCAAAACAAAAAAGCAGAAGAAAAGAAACAAGAATTAGAAGAATTTATACGTCGTTTTAGCGCGAATGTGGCCAAGTCAAAACAAGCCACTTCTCGTAAAAAAATGATTAGTAAATTAAATATATCTGAAATCAAACCTTCGAGTCGTCGTTATCCCGCGATTATATTTGATCAAGAGCGTGAAGCCGGAGATCAAATATTAAACGTTCAAGGTTTGAGCGCTTCAATTGATGGAGAAGTACTGTTTAAAAACGTTGATTTGAACATGGCAAAAGGAGATAAAATAGTGTTATTCTCTAAAGACTCCCGTGCTACAACTGCTTTTTATGAAATATTAAATGGAAATAGAAAAGCTGACACCGGAACTTTTAGTTGGGGAGTGACAACAAACCAGGCCTATTTGCCAGTAGAAAACCATTCTTTTTTCGAGAGCGATTTATCATTAGTTGACTGGCTGCGCCAATGGGTAAAAAACCGAAGAGGAACGTGATGAGGTAAATATTCGTAGTTTTCTGGGTAAAATGATATTCTCTGGAGAGGAGGCTTTGAAAACTTGTAGAGTGTTGTCAGGAGGAGAGAAAGTACGTTGTATGTTATCCAGAATGATGATGGAAAGAGCCAATGTGTTGATGATTGATGAACCTACGAATCATTTAGATTTAGAGTCTATAACTGCATTTAACAATTCATTGAACAACTTTAAAGGATCTGTTATTTTTACAACACATGATCATGAGTTTGCACAAACTGTAGGAAATAGAGTAGTAGAGCTAACGCCTAATGGAGCAATAGACAGTTATATGACCTTTGATGAATACTTAGATGACGAAAAAGTTAAGGAATTAAGAGTGAAAATGTATTCGAAATAGTAGAAATACTAATGATTTATTATCGAGTTCCTGCAATTCAATTGTAGGAGCTTTTTTTAATCATTTCTTCCTCATCAATTCCTAGATACAAATACAATTGTTGTTAGCTTGTAAATTGGGCTTTAGAAGACATAGATTTCAGCTATTGCAATGACTTTGTAAAACAGCTAGCTAGCTAACTTTAACAAAAAATATATGAAATTCATATTCTAGGGTTTTAAATAATAAATCATAAATTTGAATTTGTATATTTGCTGGACAAAATACAATACTTTACTATGACTCAAAAAGTTTTGCTCAATTCTAAAGAAGTCAATATCATTTTACACCGGTTGGCTTGTCAGTTAATCGAGAAACACCTCGATTTTAAAGATACCATTTTAGTGGGGATTCAGCCAAGAGGAACTTTTCTTGCAGAGCGTCTAAAAGATTTATTAGAGAGAGAATATAGTACTCCTGAAATTAAACTAGGTTATTTAGACATTACTTTCTTTAGAGATGATTTTCGGAGAACTGATAAACCTTTGGAGGCAAATAAGACTAAAATTAATTTTATCGTCGAAAACAAGAAAGTTATTTTTATAGATGATGTCTTGTTTACGGGCAGAAGTATCAGATCAGCATTGACCGCAATCCAATCTTTTGGACGACCATCAGAAATAGAGTTGCTTGTGCTAATAGACAGACGTTTTAGCCGTAACCTGCCTATACAACCCGATTATAGGGGGCGTCAAGTGGATGCCATAAACAATGAGAAAGTAAAGGTGAACTGGAAAGAAAATGACGTTGAAGATGTAGTTTATTTAATTACCAACTAACCAGTTAACGTTCAAAAAAGCAAGCGGATAAAACAATAATAATTGTAAAAGAATGAAAGAATTAAGCGTAAATCATCTATTAGGGATAAAATACATTAACAATAGTGATATCAACCTTATTTTTGAAACAGCCGATCATTTTAAAGAAGTCATCAATCGTCCTATTAAGAAAGTACCTTCCTTACGAGATATTACTATTGCCAATATTTTTTTTGAAAATAGTACTCGTACCAAACTTTCTTTTGAATTGGCCCAAAAAAGATTGTCAGCTGATGTCATCAGTTTTTCAGCGGCTCAATCTTCCGTAAAAAAAGGAGAAACTCTTATTGATACCGTAAACAACATACTTTCTATGAAAGTTGATATGGTTGTAATGCGCCACGCCAATCCTGGTGCTGCTTATTTTTTGTCGAAAAACGTAAAGGCGAGCATAATAAATGCAGGAGACGGTGCACACGAACATCCTACTCAGGCATTGCTGGACAGTTATTCGATTAGGGAAAAGCTTGGTGAAGTTGCAGGTAAAAAAGTCGTTATTGTGGGAGATATTTTACACTCTAGAGTAGCATTGTCTAATATATACGCATTGCAAATGCAAGGGGCTCAAGTGAAAGTTTGTGGACCCAAAACACTAATTCCAAAATATATTGAATCACTTGGAGTAACAGTTGAACCAAACTTGAGAAAAGCATTAGAATGGTGCGATGTTGCTAATATGCTACGAGTTCAAAATGAAAGAATGGACGTGAATTTTTTTCCTTCAACGAGGGAATATGCGCAACAATATGGTTTAGATAAAACTTTACTGGATTCCTTAAGCAAAGAAATTGTTATTATGCATCCGGGGCCAATAAATAGAGGAGTAGAGATAAGCTCTGAAGTTGCTGACTCGCATCAATCGGTGATTCTAAATCAAGTTGAAAACGGGGTTGCAATTAGAATGGCAGTAACCTATCTTTTGGCCTCAAAAATTCAGTGATTTCAAAAATCTTCACTAACTTAGTTGTATAGTAATTTTGAAAATAAAACCCGATGAAAGTAGATCAAAAAGGACACACGATTACAATAAAAGATACTCAACGCGATTTTACTTCTTTTTTGATGAAAGTAACGCACCAATATAAAACATTTGAAAAGCATAATATAATTATTGACCTTTCTTATCATACGGGTTTGACTATAAATGAGATCAAACTGTTGTTACCACTATCTGAACAACATAAAAAATCAAAAAAATCTTTTGTAATAGTGGGTTCAGATATTGATTACAATGCAATTCCTGATAAGCTTACTGTCGTACCTTCTTCACTAGAGGCAAATGACATTATAGAAATGGAAGAAATTGAGCGTGATTTAGGTTTTTAAGAGGTTTATATTTATCAAAAAAAAAAGTAATAATGAATTTTTTTAGTAATAAGAAGCGAACAAATTTTTTTAGAATTATAGTTTTAATCGCTTCGATATCGTTACTAGTATTCAATTTTTATCTTTCTTATATAAACTGGCAAATTAATTATTTAGCAATATTCTCGAATATTTTAATAATTTTAGCGATGGCGCTGGGAATTTATACCCATAATAAGACTTCTTAATAAACGAATAATTGTAGTAAAATTTGAAACTAACAATCTTAGGTTGCTACGCAGCAACTCCGCGAACATCTACCAAACCAACTTCCCAAATTTTAGAAATTAAAAATAGACTTTTTCTTATCGATTGTGGAGAGGGAACCCAAGTGCAGCTTCGTAAAAATAAAATTAGGTTTTCTAAAATAAATCATATTTTTATTTCTCACTTGCATGGGGATCATTTTTTTGGATTGGTGGGTTTAGTATCCACTTTTACCTTGCTCAACCGAGCAACTGATCTGCATATTTATGGCCCCAAAGGGCTTAAGGAAATTATTAAGTTACAATTACGTTTGTCTAATTCTTGGACAAATTATGGTTTGCATTTCCACGAATTGGAATCAAATGAAAGCCAATTAATCTTTGAAGATGATAGAGTTACGGTAAAAAACGATTCCTTTAAGGCACAGGATATATACTAATGGTTTTTTGTTTGAGGAAAAAATAGATAAAAGGAAACTAAATCTAGATGCTGTCCAAAATTTTGAAATTGATAGCTGTTATTATCAAAATATTAAAAACGGAAAAGATATCGTCTTGGACGATGGCAGGTTTATTGAAAACTGCCAACTAACATTTGACCCTATACCACCTAAGAGTTACGCATTTTGTTCGGATACTGCTTATAATGAAAGTATACTTCCCTTAATTAATGAGGTGGATGTCTTGTATCACGAATCTACTTTTTTGCAATCCGAAGAAAATTTGGCTAGAAAAACATTGCACTCCACGGCAAAAGAAGCTGCAAACATTGCTTTGAAGGCAAATGTCAAACAGTTAATTCTGGGACATTATTCTACTCGATATGAAAATATAAAACTATTTAAAGAAGAAGCTCGAACTATTTTCTCCGAAGTGCTATTAGCAGATGATGGGAAAAGTTTTGATTTTTGAGAAGTAAAAATAAAACAATTAAAAAAGAAAAACATGAATGATCTCAGTAATTATAGAAAATCCTATGAAAAGAGCGAATTGTTAGAGTCTAACATTCCAGAAGACCCTATAAACTTGTTTAATAAATGGTTTCATGAAACGGAAGAATTTGGTGGAGCAGAAGAGGTTAATGCCATGACTGTCGCCACAGTCGGTTTAGATGGCTTTCCTAGGTCTAGAGTTGTTTTATTGAAAAGATTTACTGAGGAAGGATTTATTTTCTATACCAATTATAATTCAGAGAAGGGAAAGGCTATTACCGAAAATCCTAAAGTATGTCTTTCGTTTTTCTGGCAGTCGATGGAACGACAGGTCATAATAAAAGGTACTGCCCAAAGAACAACCGAAGTTAGTTCAGATGTCTATTTTGATTCTAGACCTGAGGGGAGTAAATTAGGCGCTGTAGTCTCAAATCAAAGTGAAGTTGTTCCTTCTAGAGCTTATTTAGAAGAAAGCTTACAACAATTAGAAAAAGACTTTGACAGTATGATTATTCCAAGACCAAAGCATTGGGGTGGCTATTTAATTGTTCCTGAAGAAGTTGAGTTTTGGCAAGGAAGACCTAATCGCTTACATGATAGAATTCGCTATACAAGTCAAGATGATTTTTCTTGGAAAATAGAAAGGCTATCACCATAATGTAAGAATTGTATTAATTTAAATGCTAATTGATGTATTTCATCGATTATATTATGTAGTTTATCGAGTTTGTGTTTACATTTGAGAAGAATGAAAGCGCATACAATGTTAACCTAAAGGAGTTTGCCCCACAATCTACTTTAAACTTAAACCACTATATTATGAAAAAATTTCTACTACGTGCAGTATTGTTGTTAGCAATTATATTCACAATGAATTCTTGCTCTTCTGATGCTTCAGAAGCATCTGTGGTAGAAGCAAAATCTCAAGAGGTGCTAAATACACTTATAGAGCAGATGAATTAGAGACGATGAAGTTGATAAATGAATATAGAGTTAGTGTCGGTTTAAATACTTTGCAAAAAATAAATCATATTTCATATAAATCAGAACAGTATGACCAATATATGATTGCCAATAATGTTGTTAATCATAATGATTTTGTTGCTCGTTCAGAGAACATAATCAATGTTCTGGGAGCCAAAAAAGTTGGGGAGAACATAGCATATAATTACAGCTCACCGCAAGCAGCATTTAATGCATGGTTAAATAGTCCTGGTCATAAAGAAAATATAGAAGGTAATTTTACTCATTTTGGAATCGCCATAAGAGAGAATACAACAACTGGCAAAAAGTACTACACTAATATTTTTGCAAAAATATAATTTAATTTTTTTTTAAACTAGAGGCTGTTTTTCCCAAATCGCAGCCTCTTTTTTTTGCAATAGATTTTTAAGGTTGTCCACCACATATAATTAATTAGTCTTGCAATTATATTTTTATACCTCCTATAAATGTTTATCATCAGTTTTAAACACGTTGAGTACTATCAATAATATTCTGGTTATAAATCAAAAGTGATTGGATAAACTCCATTCCCTTTTAGCACGTTAATCGGCTTGTTGTTTTCCTTGATATGATCTATAAATGCTGTAACACAATATGAGATAATTGTCGTAGTACAGTTTCAATATAGCTATCATAATGTAAGAATAATATTAATTTAAATGCTAATTGATGTATTTCATCGATTAAATTAGGTAGTTTATCGAGTTTGTGTTTATATTTGAGAAGAATTACAGCGCATACAATGTTAACCTAAAGGAGTTTGCCCCACAATCTACTTTAAACTTAAACTTCTATATTATGAAAAAATTTCTACTACGTGCAGTATTGTTGTTAGCAATTATATTCACAATGAATTCTTGCTCTTCTGATGCTTCAGAAGCATCTGTGGTAGAAGCAAAATCTCAAGAGGTGTTAAACTACACTTATAGAGTAGACGAATTGGAGACGATGAAGTTGATCAATGATTACAGAGTTAGTGTTGGTTTAAATACTTTACAAAAGATAAATCATATTTCATATAAATCAGAACAGCATGACCAATATATGATTGCCAATAATGTTGTTAATCATAATGATTTTGTTGCTCGTTCAGAGAACATAATCAATGTTCTGGGAGCCAAAAAAGTTGGGGAGAACATAGCATATAATTACAGCTCACCTCAAGCAGCATTTAATGCATGGTTAAATAGTCCTGGTCATAAAGAAAATATAGAAGGTAATTTCACTCATTTTGGAATCGCCATAAGAGAGAATACTACTACAGGCAAAAAGTACTACACTAATATTTTTGCGAAAATATAATTTAATTTTTTTGAAAGCTAGAGGCTGTTTTTCCCAAATCGCAGCCTCTTTTTTTTTGCAATAGATATTGATTATAAGCTCTTATATAAATTTTATTGACCGTTATCATTTCCGGATAATTGATTAAACCTTGCCAGCATTTCGTTGGCTTTCTCATTGTCACCAATTGCTTTTAAAGAGGCAAAGTATCGGTAATAATATTCTTGTTCTAGGTCAGAAGTGATGGCAAATAGTTCTCCATACCATCTGGCTGCTTTGTCTAATTCGTCATTAAAATAAAATGCATTTCCTAATTTCTGAAATATATCGACAGACTTGTATCCTTTCTCCGCGACACGTTCGTAAGTTTTTATCATAAATACGGAAGCATATCCGCTTTTTCTCTTTAAGGAGTCTGCTGGCTTCAAAATTGCAGGTTGCAACTCGATGATTGCGGAATCTATTGTCTGTTCTTTGTGGTCAGCCATAAGTTGTTTATCGTCCGCAAATTGCTTTGTTACGACCCTTGTGTTGTTAGGCCCTAAATCGTTTGTGCTTACTAAGCTTGAGTCAGATACGTTGTAGGTAGTAGTATATCCTCCAAAATTCATGTTAATACTTTCTTCTACATGATATTTTTTTACGGTTCTTTCAGAGCTAAAAACCACGCCCGATGTTTGTATACTTTTTGTTTTCTTCTCCACTAAAGAGACGTTTTCTTTTTGAGCAAAAGAGTGTAAGGGGAAAACACTAATTATAAATATGTAAAAGAGTATGTTATTTTTCATGATATTTTTTTTATTATAATATTTGTACTCTGATTAGATTCTAATCTAATTATCAAACAATTTTTTGTAGATTTCCAAAAACTAATTTTTTTAATTACGCCTTTTTTTTCTACAAAGTATGCAGTCTAGTCTTTCTGCAAACCATACTTAAAGGTATATTAAATATGTTATTATAATAGTTAATAAATATCTAAATTTTAGTGTTTTACGAAGTAATTAATTTGTTAAAACTCTTTATTTGAACTAGTTATGTTTTTTTTTAAAGATTGTGTGTTTATAAATTTTGATCGATAGACATCTTTATTTTTAAAATTTAATATTAAAGTTTAGCTCATAAAAACTGGCTTTTATTTCTCTTACCAGATTTACATTAACAGGTATTTTGATATAGGTTCAAATTAAAAACCCCAGAAGGTTTTACTTCTGAGGTTATATTTAATGTAATTTAGATTGATTTTTTACAAATCAGTTATAAGAAACGCACTACGTCTGTTAAGTTGGTATTCGTCTTCAGTGCATTCTATGCCGTCTGAGCATTTGTTTACTAGTTGATATTCTCCATATCCTTTTCCGAGCAATCGATTCTTTTTTACACCATTTTTATTAATCAGTTAATAGTTGATTTTGCACGTATGTCAGATAATGCTTCATCGTACTTGAATGATTCACGGCTATCAGTATTTTAGTGTATGTCAATTTTCATTTTAGGGTATCGGTTGAGCAGATCCAATATTTTTTCTAAATCTACAGCTGCTTCCATTCGAATATCAGATTTAAGAAAATCGAAGTAGATCATAGTTATGCCAAAGCATTTCCCTAAATCATCAGCTATTGCTACCTAGCAATCTTCCTTTTCAAGCGCTATTGGTAAATTTTTTCCTCGTTTTCTTTAGCAATAGTTATTTTCTCTTCTTTGGCAGTATATTCCAGTTTTTGAGCTCTTATATAATAGGTTTTTCCGTATTCTACGAGAAATGAGTACATGCCTTTTTGATCAGAATTAGTGGTACCCGTTAGAGTAAATCGAGAATCAAATAAATTGATTTTAGTGTCCGGAAGCACTTCTTTGGTGGCCATGACCGTTACCTCCCCGTATAGTTCTTGCTCACAGGTAAGCCTTCTAATTTTCAATAATTTATAAATGTCATCGTATCCTTGTCCGCCATCTCTGTTAGAACTAAAAAAACCTTTTCTCGATTTTGTGTCTATCCAATAAGCAAAGTCGTCTTTTGAAGAATTTACGTCGGCTCCCACATTCTGAACTTTATTAAAAGTTCCATCTGTATTGATTTTGGCGACGAAAACATCGAATTCACCCAGTCTAGGATGCCCATCTGATGTGAAATAGATTTCATTTTCATCATTAATAAATGCAAAGCTTTCCCTTCCTTCGGTATTAATTGTTCTTTCAAGATTTTCGGGAATGCCAAAAGTGCCATCTTCATTAATTTGTACTTTAAACAAGTCGGAGCGCCCTATGGTACCGGGCATGTCTGAAGCAAAACAGAGTGTTTTTTTGTCAGGTCTTAAAGCTGGGTGGGCCGTACTATAATTGTGACTGTTAAAAGGAAGTTCGGTCAGCTTAGTCGAGCTTTCATTCTCTAGAGTGGCCTTGTATATTTTCACTAATGTAACTTCATTTCCATTTTTTCCGTTTTTACCGTTTGAATAGTTGTTTCTTGTAAAACACATCGTATTCCCGTTATTTGTAAAGACAGGGGTGGATTCATTAAATTTAGTTTTTATATATTTATCAAACTTAGTAGCTCTTCCTGGAATCATTTCTTCCCCTAGGTCGGCGAAGTATAAATTAGTGAAAGGTTGATTTGTCCAAGAATGGAGGCGATGAACTAAGCTTACAGTATCCCTTACTGATGCAAAAACTATTTTATCTAAATAAATGGCAGTTCCGTAATCGGAATATTAGAAATTAACTCCCGCATCCTCAATCTCGTATCTTCCAGAATTTTCTTTTATTTCCTCGAGATAGTTCCTGTTTTTATCAAATAGTTTTGCCCTGCTGTCATTTCTGGAGGACTGATTGAATTTAGCCATCATTTCATTAGCTTTATCATTTTCGCCGATGGATCTTAAGCAGATCGAATATCGATAATAGTATTCCAGCTCTAAATTAGTGGTCATGTCAAATAATTCGCCGTACCATCAAGCGGCATCTTTTAGTTTCGCATTGAAATAGTATGCATTACCGAGTTTTTTAAATAGCTCATCTGACTTGTATCCTTTTTCAGCCACCCTTTCGTAAGTTTTTATGGCATCTACATAGGTATAACTATCATGCTTTTGGTCAGCAGCAGCTATTTTACCTTTTTGTGAATAAATGTTAAATGAAAAAACCCTATATTTTTAACTTACACACTTTACCGGACAGTGTCCATAAAATAAAAAACAGTAGTAAACTTTCGCTTACTACTGTTTTAATATTTAGACTTATGTTTATATTTAATTCTACTTTGTTTTTTCGGCACTAAATAATTAGAATAAGAAAAAGGTTTTTTTTAGTTTATAAGGCAGTAATGATAAATTCACTTCGTCTATTCATTTGGTGTTCCGCCTCAGTACAGTCCACATCATCTGAACATTTGTTTACTAATTGAGTTTCTCCATATCCTTTTCCTATTAATCTATCTGGAGTCACTCCATTTTTGACTAACCAGCTGATAGTAGATTTTGCTCTTCTGTCAGACAGATCTTCATTGTATTTAAATGATGCTCGGCTATCGGTATGAGAGCGAATATCCAATTTCATAGTTGGATATTGTAGAAGTACATCTAATATTTTTTCTAAATCAAATGCCGCTTCTTTTCGGATATTAGACTTGTCTAAGTCAAAGTAAATCATTTTTATTCCGAAACAGATTCCTAAATCATCACCTACCGCCACTTTACATTGTTCTTTTTCTAAAGCTATGTTTAGCTCTGTTTTCCCGTTTGCTTTACCAGTGGTGATTTTTTCTTCTGTGGTTGTATAATCAACTTTCTCCACTCTAACGTTATAGGTTTTTCCACACTCTACTTCGAATGAGTAATCACCATTGCTATCTGACATAACTTCTGCGATTGAGTTGAAACGATTGTCAAACAAACTAACTTTAGCATCCGGTAACGCTTGTTTAGTATCTAGGTCGGTTACTTTACCATACAGTTCTTGTTCGCAAGTAAGTTTTTTGAGCTCTAAAAACTTGTATATGTCATCATATCCTTGACCACCATCTCTATTAGAAGTAAAGAAGCCTTTTCTTGATTTTGTATCTATCCAATAGCCAAAGTCGTCTTTAAACGAATTTACATCGCTTCCTACATTTTCAACTTTATTAAAAGTACCATCTTCATTTATTTTTGAAACAAAAATGTCTAAACCTCCCATTCCAGGACGACCATCAGAAGCAAAGTAAATTTCATTTTCATCATTTACAAACGGAAAGCTTTCTCTTCCTTCTGTATTGATTGTACTTCCTAAATTCATTGGGGTTCCAAAAGTGCCATCTTCATTTATTTCTACTTTGAACAAATCTGATTGTCCTAAAGTTCCAGGCATATCTGAAGCAAAATACAAAGTTTTCTCATCTGGACTTAAGGAAGGGTGGGCCGTACTATAATTGTCACTATCAAAAGCAAGCTCAGTTATGTTTACCCATTGGTCGTTTTCTAAACTAGCTTTATAAATCTTTATTAGAGTAACGTTATTTGCATTTTTTCCTTTTTTACCTTCTAGATAGTTATTTCTGGTAAAATACATCGTTTTACCATCTTTGGTAAAAGTAGGGGTGGCCTCGTGGAATTTAGATTGCACCGTTTTGTCAAATTTATCGACAACACCAGGATTCATTTCTTCATCTAAATCAGCTACATATAAGTCAGTGAAATGTTGATCTGTCCAAGTATGTTTTCTTTGTCCCAAGCTACCTGTATCTCTAGCAGAAGTAAAAACAATTTTGTTTAAAGTTACGGCTGTTCCATAATCGGAATATTTCGAGTTTATACCTGCATTTTCTACAGTATATCTTCCAGAGTTATTTTTTATGGCATCCAGATAATTTACATTATTAAGAAAAAGATCTCCTCTAGAATCATCACCAGAAAGTTCGCTAAATTTTTTGAGCATCTCATTAGCCTTGTCGTTTTCACCGATAGCTTTCAAAGATTGGGAATAACGGAAATAGTACACTGGTTGCACTTCTGAGGTCATGGCAAATAATTCGCCATACCATTTAGCCGACTGTTCAAGGTCTGCATTAAAGTAATAAGAATTACCCAGTTTTTGAAACATATCAACTGATTTGTATCCTTTTTCGGCCACCCTTTCGAAGGTCTTTATGGCATCTATGTAAGAGTAATTATCGTATTTTTTATCAGCCGAGGCAAGCTTGGCTTTTTGGGAATAACAGTCAAATGAAAAGACACTTACTATTGATAGGTATAAAATGATATAATTTTTCATGATAATTACTTTTAGAAGAATCGGGGAGTTGTAATTTTTTTGTTGTTTTTGAATATTTCATAACGAAGGAAAACTTCATGTGATCCAGAGTTGTAATTATCTAATTTTGTGGTTTCAAGATCGTAGGCATAACCAATGTACATTCCATCTGACACTTGAAACCCTACCATTCCACTCATGGCAGCGCTCAATCGGTACGCTGCCCCAATCATAAATTTATCATTGAATAAAAAGTTCCCTGAAAGATCAACTTGAAGAGGTGCTCCTTCTACCATTTTGGTAAGTAGTGCTGGTTTGAATTTAATAGTAGGATTTAAATCAAATACGTAACCTGCGATTAAATAATAACTCTTTTTTTCTTTAAATATTCTAACATCGTTATCATCATAGCGGTTTGTCTCGATGAAGTTTGGTATCGATAGACCAATGTATGCTTTATCAGAATGTAAATAAACTCCTGCACCAATATTTGGAGAGAATTTATTGAAATTTTGTAAACTAAAATCTCCAGCTTGTTTCGGACTTAATCTGGATACATCTAAATCGAACAAATTTGCAGTTGCTTTAATACCAAAAGAAAGTTTAAAGGTTTCAGATGTTGGAACCGTATATGATAAATCTGCTGAAATCGTATTTTCTTGTGTTGGTCCAATCTTGTCATTTATTACAGACACACCTAAGCCTAATCGACTACTGTTTAAAGGCGTATTTATAGAGACCGCATTAGTTGTTGGGGCTCCATCTAATCCTACCCACTGAGTACGATATAATGCAAATATACTCATAGCTCCTCTCGATCCCGCATAAGCCGGATTGATGTTGATTGTGTTGTACATGTATTGAGTAAATTGGGCATCTTGTTGCGCATAACTTACAATACCAGTAAACATCAAGGCGATTAACAATATTCTTGTCTTCATTTAAGTTCTTTTTTTGTACCTGAAGATTTTACGCCTCAGGTATTAGATTTGAGTTGTTTTTATCTAGTAAGGTATAAATAGCCGTCTTTAGTATTAGTTTGAACATTATTATTGTTATCAACAGATGAATAGCTCAAAACATAAAAGTAAGTTCCCGTTGGTAAGCCTGAAGATTGACTGATAGTTGTTCTTCCACTTGAAACACCAGTAAACTTGTTAGTTGTGTTGTTGTAATTTTTAGTTTCAAAAACCAAGACTCCCCAACGGTTGTAAATCTCCACATAGTTCTCTGGATAACATACAGTATCATCGATATTGTCGATAAAAAACTCCTCGTTAATACCATCATTATTAGGAGAGAACGCATTATTGACAAATACGACTCCGCAACCTAAAACTATTCCACAGTTATCGTCTGTTATTTGTGTTATCAGCTTATAAACTAGAGGACAACCATCGATTGTAATTTCGTAATCAAAAGTATATTCGTCGTTTGGTAGATCGTATGGACTTAATATATTACCATCTAATACGCCAGTACTACTTAGGTCAACCCAATTTCCTGTTAACGGAAGATCTGTTGGTAAATATGAATTTAAATCAACCCTTAATGTTCTATCTGTATTACATATTGGATCTTGCGCCATTAGCGGTTCGATGTCTTCAGGTTGAGATATAGTTACTTGCGCAGTAGCAGTACAAGAATTTCCTTCGTTACCACCGTTTGCGGTAGCAGTAAGAGTGTAGTTACCGGCAGGCAAGTTGCTGTTAGATACTTCTTCAGCAGCAGCATTTGTGATAACCACAGTAGAACCAGCGCTGTTTGTTACTGCAATCGAACCGTTAGCTTCACCAAAACAAGTTGCGTTGGTAGCAATTCCGCTAACAGATATAGCCGCATTAATAGTTAAGGTAACAGCAGTTCTAGTTAGACTAGAACAAGTTTCATTAGAAGCTTGAGCGTAATAGGTTACAGTACCTACAGTATTAAGTGTTGGATTCTCTACTAATGCACCTTCGGTAGCAGCAGTAAACCAATTGATGATACCACCAGTTGCAGTTGCAGTTAATGTTTGTATAGGAGAAGTCTCGCACACTGTTTGGTTACCACCGG
>CALJVL010000016.1 GCA_937773775.1 uncultured Flavobacterium sp. | reverse complement strand
GAAGTTGTTGGCGCTATTCCCCTTAACGGTGGTGCTTACAATGTACTATTAAATACATCTTCCAAAAGGCTGGCTTCCCTTGCAGCTACTTTAACTGTACTATCCTACATGGCCACGGCAGTCATATCTGCTTCAGAAGGAATGCACTACTTACATGGAATAGCACCAGGGATTAATATAACGATAGCGACAATTATTGTATTACTTACGTTTACTGGGCTAGCCATCTTAGGTATCGGCGAGTCGGCGATTGTTGCAGTAGTAATCTTTATTATTCATTTGTCAACGTTAACCTTATTAGTTCTGGCGTCTTCATGGTTTATTTTTAATAATGGACTTCAGACTTTCAATATCAACTGGAGTCTTCCTGTATCGACGGGCGGAATAGTAAATGCGCTCTTCTTAGGTTTTTCTGCCGCTATGCTGGGAATTTCAGGTTTTGAAAGTTCGGCAAACTTTGTGGAAGAACAAGAGCAAGGTGTTTTCCCGAAAACACTTCGTAATATGTGGGCTATAGTAAGTTTTTTTAATCCCGTAATAGCATTACTATTGATTTGTATCATTCCTCTTGCCCAAGTGGGAGAACATCAGGAGTCATTGTTAGCTTATTTAGGACATACTACTGGCGGATCTTGGTTATCATATCTTATTTCAATCGATGCCGTTTTGGTACTATGTGGTGCCGTTTTGACATCTTTTGTTGGGGTTTCCGGTTTATTAAACCGTATGACATTAGACCGAATATTACCTAATTACTTCCTAAAGCAAAACAAACGTGGGTCTAACTACAGAATAATTATTAGCTTTTTAATATTATGCGTATCTGTATTATTTGTTACAGCAGGTAATCTTATTGCATTAGCTGGAGTATATACCTTCTCATTTTTAGCAGTAATGGGGCTATTTGGGGTTGGTAATCTCTTATTGAAGTTTAAGCGTAAAAAACTACCCAGACCTGAGAAAGCAAGGGGGATATCTGTTGTCTTTGCAGTATCGCTAATAATCGCAGCATTTATAGGTAATGTGCAGTTAAATGTAGACTCCTTTTATACTTTTATAAAATATCTGATCCCTTCGTTACTATTCATATCAATAATGCTTAATCGATCATTCCTAATAAAAGTATTAATAGATGCTTTAGAATATTTTTACAAACCATTAAGAAAAATGGTCATATTCAGCAACCGATATTTAATGAAAATGAATATAAAAATCAGTTCCCAAGAGCTTGTTTTTTTCACCAAAGGTGATGACGTTGCTATTTTGAATAAGGTGATGCAGTATGTCCAAAATAATGAAACAACAAAAAAATTAAAGATTGTTAACATTAAAAGCGAAGGCGAAAACAATGATCTACTTATCATAGATCTTAAGGTACTTGACAGAGCCTATCCAGAGATTGACATTGAATTCATCGAATTGGAAGGTGTTTTTGGCCCTACAATAATTGATGAATTATCAGAAAAATGGAATATTCCAAAAAATTTCATGTTCATTGGATCACCTGGAGATCGATTTTCTTATCGCGTGGCGGAATTAGGCGGTGTTCGTTTAATTATGTAGCTTTATTAGCCGACACAGCTGGTCAATAAGCTAAGAACTGAAAAAAATAAAAATAGATGAGAAAAATTATCGACTACACTTTTTTTCAGGATGGTGCTTTTAATATTAAGGTGATTAGCATATTAAAACTACTCGTTTTTTTAATTGCGGTTATCCTTTTATTAAAAATCATCCGGATGGCTATTTATAGAGTTGATAAAATTGATGTTGCTAAAAAATACTCAATCTAAAGCTTGATTAGGTGTCTAATTATAGTAATTTCAATCATTTCCGGTTTGCAGCTTTTTGGCTTTAATTTATCTGTTCTAGTGGCTGGTTCTACAGCATTATTGGTGGGTATAGGACTGGGACTACAAAACCTTTTCAGCGATTTTGTATCTGGAATCATACTTCTAGTCGATTACTCAGTAAAAGTAAATGACGTTATAGAATTAAACGGATTGGTTTGTACCGTTCAAGAAATCAATTTACGAGCCACCACCGTTCTGACTAGGGACGACAAATATATTATTTTACCAAATTATGATTTAACAAGAAATCAATTGATTAAATGGACGCACAGTGATCTTGCTTCGCGTTTCGAAGTCACTGTGGGTGTTGATTATTCGTCAGATATTCATCAGGTCATGCGAATTTTAAAAGAAACTGTTGACAGTCAGAATAATGTTTTAAAGGAGCCGAACCCATTTATCCGTTTTACAGATTTCGCAGATTCCTCTCTAAATTTCTCCGTAATCTTCTGGTCTGAAGAGTTATTTCGAATTGAGACTACAAAGAGCGACCTACGAATAAAAATATTCGAATTGTTCAAAGAAAATAATATTACCATACCATTTCCGCAAAGAGTTGTTCATATCAATAATTAGAAAAAATGGAAGAATAAATCCAAAAATATCTATATAATCCAACAGTTGGTAAACTTGTAACCTTCATTATTGGAGTTGCGATAATTTGGATTTTGATAAAGCTTATTCAAAAAAATCTCTTTTCTAAAATTAAAGACAATGATAACCGGTATAAGGCTACGAAAATTAGCAGCTTCATTGGTTATGTAGCCACCATTATTTTTTTAACTGTTATTTTTAGCGAAAAACTAGGAGGTTTAACCGTAGCCTTAGGGGTCGCAGGCGCCGGTATTGCCTTTGCTCTGCAAGAAGTTATTGCTTCGTTTGCTGGTTGGCTCGCTATCATGTTTGGCAATTCTACAATTCGGAAGATCGCGTTCAATTGGGCGGCATTAAAGGTGACGTTATGGACATCGGAGTTTTAAGGACGACCATAATGGAAACGGGACAATGGGTTGACGGCGATTTATACAACGGAAGGATTGTATTAATAGCCAAAAGCTACGTTTTTAAAGAGCCCGTGTTTAATTACTCTGGCGAATTCCCCTTTTTATGGGACGAAATCAAAGTTCCAATCCGATATGGAAGCAATTACGAGATGGCTCAAAAAATAATATTGAGTGCTGGTATTGAAATTGCCGGTGACCTTACTTTAGCATCAAAAGAAAAATGGAAGTCACTTCAAAAAAAGTACCGACTGGAAGATGCACAAACAGAACCTATGATTTCATTGGTTGCCAATGATAACTAGGCAGAACATACACTACGATATGTTGTAGACTATAAAAAAGAAGGACCACGAAAACTACATTGTTCTCTAAAATACTGACAGAAATTGAAACTACCAAGGACGAAGTGAAAATGGCTTCAACTACATTCCATTTGGTACAGGCACCCGACTTCAACGTTAATATAAAAAAAATAGCTACGATTTACTTCGTCTTTTTTCTTTACTACTACAGAAGTTTTGACATTGGGTCACTACTAATTAGTTACCGAATTTTTATGGAATCAATGTAAACCCAATACATGCTCTACTCTTTGGTGAATTACTACCCCCTACTGACCCGATCGCTCTTTTTAGTGTCCTGAAAAAATCTAGAGTTTCTAAATGATTAGAAACCAAAATCACTGGAGAGTAAATATTTAATGATGGTTTGGCCGTTATAGTATTCATTACAATTTTAAAACCAGCAAAATCAGTTGCCGTCTTGAATATAAATAGTATTCTCATGTTTTTACTAACAAAAGCTATAAACTGGCTTTCTTACGCCTCTTTATTGGTTGTACATGGGTACAAACTGATCGCCAGATGTTACAGCAGAATAAGTTGATAAATTTCGGGAGTAAATTGATGAAGTACAACAGATGCTTCTCTTTCTTTTAACCAGCTTAAAATTCCCGCTGATAGAAACCCAGGAACCAAATACTTTTTGCCGCTATTATCATTTTTGCTAATAACGCTGATCATATATGTTTCGATTTACATATCTTCTGTAGCAGTGCGATTGAAAGAAAAGATAAATCGAAAAATTATTCTTGTTTTAACTTTGGTCAGGAGTAAATAAAGACAATTTATTCCATTCGAACGAGAGTACTTTAATGTCCTTTCTTTTGAAAAAATTATCTTATCCATTTTCCCAAAAGTTGCGTTAATTAATTGAATCTAGTCTTACAAAACAAGTGCTATTTAAAAAAAAACACAAAAAAACACAGCCACTTTTGATTTCTTATTTTTTTTGTTTATTTTTATTCTTCCAAATTTACTTCATATTTAGACCTATCGATTTTTAAAAGTTACTATGGACTACAATTATTTGTACTCCTCAATTTAATTTATTAAAAATGGATCGTAAAAATTTAAATTCAAGCAATACTGATTGTTACAAACTACAAGAAAATTATAATTCATTAAAACAACAGTTTGATGCAATAACCGATAAGAATCAATTTAATGAAAATAAAATTAATCATATCAATGAAAAACTGACAGAATCCTTAGAAAATATGTCAGATGCTTTTGTTGCGATAGACAACAATTGGAAATACACTTTTGTAAACCAAAAAGCCGCTCAAATGCTGGAAAAACAATCTAAAGAGCTACTTGGTAAAACTGTCTGGTTTAGCTTTCCGGAAGCCATTGGAACACCATACCATAAAGCATGGTACAGAGCTATGAAAACCAAAAAGCAGATCAATTTTGAAGATTATTATGCCCCATTACAGATTTGGATTGAAAATCGTATTATACCTAATAAAGAAGGCTTAGTTATTTTTTTTCAGGACATAACAGAACGCAAATTAGCTGAAAAAAAATCGGAGGACCTCAACACGGAGCTAAGAACCCGGAATAAGGAACTATATCAGAGTATAATTCAAATACAAAAAATTAATACGGAACTTATTTATGCAAAAGAAAAAGCAGAAGAGAGCGATCGTTTAAAATCTTCTTTTCTATCAAACATGAGTCACGAAATCCGTACCCCTATGAACGGTATCTTGGGCTTTACAGAACTTCTTAAGGAAACACAGTTAAATGGAGAGCAACAACAAGAATACATTCAAGTAATTGAAAAGAGTGGCGCTAGAATGCTGAACATTATCGATGACATCGTTAGTGTCTCAAAAATAGAATCAGGACAAATAAATCTATCCTATAAAGAAACTTCAATTAAAGAGCAAGTTCAACTTCTCTTTGAATTTTTTAAAATGGAAGCCAAAGAAAAAAACATTGAACTTACAATAGTAAATACTGTAAGTGAAATGGACTATTTAATAAGAACGGATGAAGATAAAGTTTATTCCATATTATCGCATTTCCTCAAAAACGCTATAAAATTTACTGATTACGGATCCATTGAGATAGGATGCTTTAAAAACAACAATACCATTACTTTTTACGTAAAAGACTCGGGCATTGGAATTAATTCTAATAAAGTAGAACTGCTTTTTGAGAGATTCAGACAAGAAGACGATTCGTTAAACAGAAGTTATGATGGTGCAGGCTTAGGTCTATATATTGCTAAATCTTATGTTGACCTTTTAGGAGGTAAAATTTGGGCAGAAAACAACCCAGGTAATGGAGCTGTTTTTTCTTTTGAAATACCTTTTATAAAGCCTAATGAAACTCACAAAGACATGCAGATCCCAATATCGCTAGTTTCTAACGAAAAACTAAAAATACTAGTTGCAGAAGATAATAGTATTTCTCTAAAGTTTATTTCTAAAATATTAAAAATATTTGGAGAAAACTTGTTAATAGCGAGAAATGGATTTGAAGCAGTAAACATATGCAAAAAGAATCCAGATATTGACATCATCCTAATGGACATTCAAATGCCTGTAATGAACGGCTATGAAGCAATTAAAAAAATAAGAGAATTTAATCAAGACGTAATCATAATTACGCAAAGTGCTTTCGTATTTACTGATGAGGCTGAAAAAGCAATTGAAATTGGGGGTAACGGGTACATCTCGAAACCAATTAATAAAAACCAATTAATTGATCATATTAACAAACAAATAGTTGCTGCAAGACGTAAATCCCAAACTAAGGCCCTTTCATAATATCGGTTAAAGTGAACTTCCAGTACGCCTCTTTTTTATACCAAAGCTGCCCCTCAAACACTTCGAGAGGACATTCAAAATTATTGGTATAAAGTCCTCCAGTACCAAGTCCTTGAGGCATCAAATTGTGCTGTAAAAAAGTCCACTGTGCAATGGCATTCAATCCAATATTACTCTCTAAGGCTGATGTAATCCACCATTTTATTTGGTGCTTTTCAGCCAAAGAAATCCACTCCTGCGTGCCCCGAAAACCACCTATGAAACTAGGTTTCAAAATGATGTATTGCGGTTTTATTTTCTGCAACAATTGGTCTTTTTCATCAAATGTAAACACCCCAATCAGCTCCTCATCTAAAGCGATAGGCAAAGGAGTCGTTTTACAGAGCTCTGCCATCCTGTCAGTATTGTTTTTTTCTATAGGTTGCTCGATACTATGTAATTTAAATTCAGATAGTTGTGATATTTTACCTAAAGCTTCATTTAAGTCAAAAGCACCGTTAGCATCTACCCTAATTTCGATTTGTTCTGGACCGAAATGTTCCCGAATATAACCCAATAACTGCAGTTCTTTATTGAAATCTATAGCCCCTATTTTTAGTTTTATGCAGTGAAAACCCTGGCTGAGTTTATCTTCGATTTGTTCCTTCATAAAACCCTCATCTCCCATCCAAACGAGTCCATTGATTGGGATGGATTTTATGCCTTTTGTAAACTTCGAAGGGAACAACAAAAAAGGAGACTCGGCAACTAGAGATTGAAATGCTATTTCGACTCCAAACTGTATTGAAGGGAACTCAATTAACGACTCCCAAAGTTGGTCTTTCCCTAGATGGATATTCTCGCAGGTCCATTGCAACTTAGCTTCATAATCAGGTCTATCGTCTACACTCAAGCCCCTAAGAATCCCGCACTCGCCTACTCCTTTTTTACCGTCTTTTTCAAGTACAAGAAACCAAGTTTCCTTGTCGGTCATTATGCCTCGAGAGGTTCCAGAAGGGCGCTTGAATTCGAGTATGTATTTGTGGTAGGTTGCTTTCAAAGTTTGTAGTTAGTAGTGAATAGCCGACGGTAGTAATTGAATGATTAAGCTTTTGATTTGAATTATGTTTTTTGTCCCATCAAATAGGAAGTTCCAATCAACAAAACTCCAAAAAAACACAATATAAAAAACATGTAGGTTGGCCGTTCGTTAAAAAAATACATTTTGATGTTTAAAATAATTCCAACAAGAAGAATAAAAAAACCAAAATAGCGCGTAATTGCAATTGTTGCTTTCATGTTTTTATTTTTAAGTTCTATTATAAACCCACTGCCTATTCAGGAGTCATTTATTTATTAATCAGCTTTAAAACCTTTTCAAAATCACCCGACGGCAAGCCTGCTTTTTCAAAAAGGACAAAGTCTTGTTTTGTTTTTTGAGTCCAACTCAAATTGCTAGTTAAGTTTTGAGATCGGTATTCTTTGTAAATAGCTTTAGAGTATCCATATTCATTATTAAACAAATAGGCATGCGCCAAGTTCAGTTTAACCACCAACTCCGTTCCATCGAGCTTCTCTCCTTCTTTCAAGAATTTGATCGCCTTCCCGTATTGTTTGGTTAAAATGTAATTCAACCCAATTCCGTTATAATCTAAAGCTGTTGCTTTTCCTTCGCTTATTATAGTTGTATACTGCCTAATTGAATTGCCATAATCGCCCTTTTTAGCAAAATTCTCTGCTCGTGTACGCAAATCATCATAAATGCCCTTAGAAACTCCTATTTCATTTATACAGCTGTTCCCAAAGTCTTTATATGCTTTGGTTTGTTCCATGAGAAGTAAGCTTTGGAATTCTTCGAACTTAAATTGCTTTTGGATCTTCTCTTCAAGGCAAATGCAAAAATCATCTGAATTTACCAATTTATTAGCTAAAGCTGAAGTTTTACATTGGTTGATGATAAATTTTCGATTTTCCAAGGTCCATCCCCTGCTGAGTTTCGCATCAATCCAGGGCACCACTTCGAGTATAATTTTTTGCTTCATCATCCAATTACTGCTTTCGAAACCAAACCACAAATTCCTTGTGCCAGATTGCAAGCAAACAGAAGTTCCGATTGAAAGTCGTTTGGCATCTTTACCTATAGGCGTGCCTTGAGATAAACAAGCTTTATTCATTGCAGCTGTTTTTTGATAATCTAAGGCCATTTCATTCGACGAAAAAACGGCATACTTGCACTTGTCATCTCCCGAAATTTTTGACAATAGAAAAATCGCACCTGCCCCACCCTGACTAATTCCAGTGGGGTCCGGAATAGACTTCAGCAATGAAACTAAACTTCCCGCCAGTTGCTGATTGTCATCTAGTAAAGTGATTCTATAGATCAGTTCAGTAGTACCTATAGGAAAGTCATCTGTTTTGATCACGATTCTATTCCGTGCCGAAACAATTATTTCTTTGGTTGTGGACCTATCTTTATCCCAATAGCCGTCTTTTTGTGCAAAACCCGACTGATAAAAAATGCTAACGAATAGCAACAAAACTATTTTCTTCACCTACGTGTTCTTAATTATCAACGAGCCCTAGCCTGGATGGAAGTTAAAATCCCTTTAGTTTTTTTAGAACCTCAATTTACTTCAGGTTCCAAAAGCAAAAGATAGCAACGGACAGCTGGAAGTTGTTCCAAAAATTACAATTCGATACTATCACCAATTTCTAACAACATCAAATCTTTACCTTTATCAAAAAACTTTTGAATCGCTTCTTTATGGTCGATTTTTATATAGCCAAAGGTGTCATAATGATAGCCTAATATTTTATCGCAATCTACAAAGTCGGATGCAAGGATTGCATCTTCGACGTCCATCGTAAAATTATCACCAATAGGAAGAATAGCCAAGTCAAGTTTAGTTCGCATTGCGATCAACTTCATGTCAATAGTAAGAGCTGTATCTCCTGCGATGTATATGTTTTTACGTTCCCCTTTAATGACAAAACCACCCGGATTACCTCCGTATGTGCCATCAGGAAATGAACTAGAGTGAATTGCATTTACATATTTCACTTTTCCAAAGTCAAAATTCCAGCTTCCTCCATGATTCATGGGATGTGCTTCAAATCCTTTCCCAGAGTAGTAACCCGCAACCTCGGCATTTGACACAATAACTGCATTAGTGCGTTTTGCTATAGCTTCCACATCCAGAACGTGATCCCCATGCGCGTGGGTCAATAAAATATAATCAGCTTTCAAACTGTCGATATCAATATGCTTTGCTAGCGGATTGCCCGAAATAAAAGGGTCTACTAAAAGATGCTTATCTCCCACTTTTATTCCAAGAGCCGCGTGTCCGTAAAATGTTATTTTCATTTTTATTATTTTAATGATTAAGGGCCGTCTGTTTTTAGCCTTTGGATATATTATGAATTATTTACTATTAAATCCGAAAAGAAAAAAATCAAACACAGCGCCAGCAATACGGAGAGAGCAAATGTACTGAGTGCTAATTTTTTTAATTCAGGATCTAATGCTTTATTATCTTTATTGTTATACACATTAATTAAATGCTTAGTTAAAGGGATAAAGGCTAACAAAAACAAGTATTGATCAAACTCAAAACTATTTAACAATGCAAAAACCAAAACTAAAGCCATAGCAAAAGTAACTAGAAAGTAATGATATAGCTTTGCTTTTTTACCCCCAATCTGCACAACTAATGTATTCTTTCCTACTTTCCTATCGGACTCCTCGTCGCGCATATTATTTAAGTTCAAAACACCCACACTTAAAAAACCAATTGCCGTTGCCGGTAAAAAGAGTTCTATATCCAATTGTTTTGAATATAAAAAATTTACTCCCAAAGTACTCACCAAGCCAAAAAATACAAATACAAACACATCTCCAAACCGCGGTATCCATAAGCTTTACTCCCTACAGTGTAGCGGATAGCGGATACAATTGCTAAAATTCCTAATACAAGG
>CALJVL010000015.1 GCA_937773775.1 uncultured Flavobacterium sp. | reverse complement strand
AGCGCTTGAACCGGTATATACTCCTTCGAAAGGGTTCGATACTTCGGTAAATTTACCTCCACCATTATTGATGTATAGCTTTGAGATTCGTGCCGGACCGGTATTTCCCGTTATAAGAACATCCTCAAACCCGTCTCCGTTAACATCCGCGAAAGCGATAGAACTGAATGTTACTGCTTCGAAAGGGGTTCCCATTACTTCAGTAAAAGTACCTTTACCATCATTGGTATAGAGTTTTGAGATTGCTTGTCCAAAGTTATTACGTCCCGTTACAAGCACATCCTGATCATTGTCATTGTCAATATCCGAAAATGCACTTGCACCAGAATAAACTACGTCGATACCCGATACGACTTGAGAAGCTGGTGGTGCTAGTAAAACTTTTTCAAATTTAATATCCTGAGAATTCACAGAAAAAGTTATTACTAAAGAGCATAGGCAATAGATTCCGACAAGTAATTTTTCTTTCATACTGTTTTTCATTTATTTATTTTTTAAATAGTTAAGATCCTGTTATCCCAAGATTTCTTTGAAGCACCAAAAGGAATAACACTTTTTTGTTGCTGTCTTCACCTCTACATCTGCAAGTCTCATTTGCAATGTTTCCTTCAACTTCAAAAAGCCTACCTACTTAATATTCTAATTGTTTTTTAATAGCAAACAGCCCTGCAAATCTGCTTTTAACACTTTAATTTCTCTCAAAAACAACAATCACCTAGTAGGCTTGAGTGGCAAACCTACCATATAAAAACGGGAAAACTAGCCTATTACACATATAATCTGTCCTGTCAGATATCTTTCTCTGCAAATCCAGATAAAATGAAATTAATTTTATTTTATCTGATTTCTTTTTTATATTGACATTCTAATTTTCTCGCGACTGTCTTTTTTAACTGATATCAAATCAAATGACTGGCGGAATGACATTGGTAAACCTTTATTAATTAATGTTTTTACACTACTACCGGAAAGTCTAAAATAAAAGAAGCCTGAAAACTCCGTATTTTTGATTTTGCACAACAAATAATACTTTATGGGACTCTCAGGGGGGCAACAAAAAAATGAAAAAACCAGTTATATGACAAAAAATTACCCTAGTCCCTCGATGGAGGATCGAATCTTGTACTAAAAAAAACAGGTTCGACAAAGGATATAGTAAATACAAGACTTACCATTAATTTGTTGCATTAACTTATGGAAAGCTAAATAAATGCTACACTTTAAATGACATTTCCTCTTGAATTCGGATTGGCGAGACTTTTATTGGAGACTTGCAACTGACTCAAAGTCCAACGAGATCCACTAGGAGTAATAGCCCCAAAAGCGTGCTTGGAAATTGTTTGAAGCCTTGTAGTATGAGCTTTTGAAACATTACGAAAAGATCTTGAAAAGTAATTCTCAACGTAATGTTAGCAAGGGATTAAAGACCAAAGTATAAAATTGATCGATAGTACCACAATAGGTTTGTGTTTAAACATGTTTGAATGGGCAACGTTTCGGACAGCAAAAGACGACTTAAAAATACATACTTGTTGGAATAGCAATTTACCAATTCCGGACTTGGTAAATATAACAGAAGCAAAAACACACCATCGATGCTGCATCGGATTCAAGCTGAAAATATTTTTATTACTCGGATTAAGACAAATACAGTGTAAGAATCCATCTAAGAATTGGATTTGCCTGATACAGAAGCTCTAGATATTATTCAGGACGAACCTATTCTTTTAAACAGCAACAAAGCCATAGATACCTGGATTATTCAACAAAAACTAAACTTAGTCTACGTTTATAAGCAGGATGCCAACTAGGTAATCGAAATCGTAACTAATAATTTAGAATCCTTCGCTAGAAGACTAGTTAATTTATATAAAAAAATGTGGTATCGAATTGTTTTTTATGGCAATGAAACAAAATCTACAAATAAAAATATTCTTAAGCTCAAGTGCAAATGGAGTTAAATTATAAATTTGCATTGATTAGTTACTTACTACTTATTTCATAAACACGACAATATCTAAAAAAACAAAGTTATTTTCGAACCAAGTTGCAAAAATCAGACTCTGCTTAGTGTATTATGTAAGTTTAGATTCGTTATGAAATCAAGTTGGCGTAAAAAAATAAGATTAGAATTAAAATTTAGTTCTGACTTATTTTCAGCTTAATTCTATATTCTCGACCTATTTATAATGGGTCTGGACGGTTTTTAAAATATTTCGTAAAACTTTCGGATAGCTGTTACACTATATTAAATAAAAGTAATTAGAATCTAAACATGATTATTGTCTTTATCCCTAAACTACCGTTAGTGTACACGAATGATCTATAGTCCTAGAAAACATCCATTTGCATTTTCTTACTTAAACTTTTGTGAACCAGCTCATAGGAATGGTCAATCAATTCTTTTACGAGAATATCCTTAACTTCTTTATTTATAGCGACCGTATTCCAATGGATTTTACTCGCGTGCCAACCTGGTTTTATATCATCATACTGCGCACGCAATTCCTGTGCGCGTTCTGGGTCACATTTTAAATTGACTGATGCCTCCCCTTTTTCCCATTGACGTAATGAAGACGAGGCAAAGATTTTTCCGCCCACTTTAAACACCAAAGTATCCTTATCAAAAGGAAAGTGTTCTGTCACAGCTTTTTTGGACAGGCAATATTCATAAAAGTTTTCCAAGTTCATCTTCTAAAATTATCTTAAATTGTAAATGCTGAATTTTAAATCACTGCAATACCAACTTACTTCTTATCGTCTAAAATAGAATATAAAACAGGTTTACTGGGACTGGCATCATTCTCAAAAGATGCCATTTGTATATTCAACAAATAACTTCCGTCTTGTACCTCTTGAGGAACAAAAATCATTTCGGTTATCGTACAATCCAATCTAGCATCCGCATTCAAGTTTTTCACATTGGTCACATTCCAAAATGCCTTATGCGCCAGGAGTTTCCCTTCGTCCTTTTCCTTGTCGACACTTGGCAGGTCAATCAGCAAGTGTTTAATTCCGCTTTCGCGAAGAAATAACGCAGCATCTTCGGCTAGGAAAGGTGGGGCGGTGTGGGAATATTTCCTGGAAACTTTATCGGCATCATTCGGCAAGGTCCTAATGACAATTGCTTCTGGTTTTTTTCCATTTAAAGCAGTCTCTATCGCCGCTTTTGTAATCACAAAGTCCCCTTCCTGGTCTTCTAGTTCCACTGAAACTAATTCGGCGGTAAAGAAAAACTGTTTTAGGACTTGGTTCACGCTATAAAATGCATGCGTGATATGCCCCAAACATTCCGTATGCGTTCCGTGGCCATGGGGATTAAAAAGAATATTATTGAAATTAGTGGAAGACATCCCTGACGAAACTTTACCTACCCACTCATCAAACTTAACGGGCTCAATTACTGGTTTATCAATATACCAGGCGATTGGATTGTCCTCTGTATTAGATAATGGTATCGAAATGTCAATGGATTTTGATAAATCGACTTGAATAGTTTCGTTGTTGTGTTGAATAGTAGTTTTCATGATTTTTTAACGCAAAGGGTAAAAGATTAAACTAAGTCCACAAAACTTTTGAGCACTGCGCTTCCTTTCTGTACTTAGTAGTTATATTATTCCAAATTTACCCAAAAAAGATCAGACGCTATCCCATCTGTCAAAAATTTTCCTTTTTTTGTGGGTTTCAAAATACCATTCTCTACTAAAAGCAACTTATCGTCTATAAATTTTTGAGCTTGTTTATGGACATAATTCAAATATATCTGCCCAAATTCCGCTTGAATTCTATCTAAGGAAACACCCCAAATGGTTCGCAAACCTGTCATAATATATTCGTTATAACGGTCGGCTTCCGACAAGGTTTCTAATTCATTTGGCAACTTCTCTTCTTGAATGGATTTCAAATAGATTATGTTATTGGATACATTCCAACTTCTGGAAATTCCATTATAACTGTGTGCCGAAGGCCCAATACCCATATATTTTTTTCCCAACCAATAGGCGGAATTGTTTTTTGAAAAGTAATTTTCTTTACCGAAATTCGATAATTCGTAATGAATAAACCCTTTTGACTCCAGTGTCTCCACCAAAATCATAAAATGCTCCTGAGCTACATCGTCTTTTGGCGCTTCCATTTTTCCGGTTTGAATCATTTTACCCATAGCCGTTTTAGGTTCTACAGTCAAAGCGTAACTCGAGATGTGTGGTACGCCAAAAGAAAGCGCCTTTTCAATGTTTTTCTTCCATTTTTCATTACTCATCCCCGGAACTCCATATATCAAATCAAGCGATATATTGTCAAAATACTTAGTAGCTTCTTCTAAACATTTCTGGGCTTCCGCCGAATTATGCGCCCGGTTCATCATCCGTAAATCATCTTCGAAGAACGATTGAATCCCAATACTTAAGCGGTTGACTTTGCTTTTTGACAATTCTAATATCCGTTCACCAGACAAATCATCCGAATTGGCTTCGAGCGTGATTTCGGGGTTTTCACCGACCTTATATTTTTCATAAACTGAATCAATCAGAAAATTAATTTCGCCTGAAGTTAATACCGAAGGCGTTCCTCCTCCAAAATAAATAGTCTCTATTGTGTCGTTGTGAAATTCGTTTTTAATCCAAAAAAATATTTGGGCCTACCCTCCTTAACCCGATAGCAATCGAGGCCGATCAGGCTACTCGCTATATTCCCGATAAGAAAAACTACGGCTTAAAAAAGCCTTGTTTTTCTAAATCGGGAGATACCGCTGCTATCCTTGTCGCAAAAAAAAGGATGCTAACATGAGGTCCATTGCAATCGCAAAAGAACAGATGCAAAAGATAAATTTAAATTCCAGAGATAGAGTTATGCATACAACTATTGAGCAACAGCGCTTAGCAACTATCTATTTGGGGTTTCTTAGCACATAAGAGTAATAAAACTAACGATTAAGACTTTTGAATCGAAAACCCTAAGCAGCATCACGTTTAGATTTTTGGATTATCTGAAGGAAAAAAAAGTCTTCAATCTAAATTTCATCGTAAATATGAAAAAAAGCAAATATAGTTATGCTGCTGGTTTACCTACTTTTAACCAGCTTCAGAAAAATGAGAATCGGTTGCAAAATGATTTCACGATAAACGCTTGAAAAAAGAGAAAAATCGATTAAGAGGAGATGGTTTGAAAGTGTCTAATGTCTATTTGGACATTGGTTATTACAGCTTATCTACCTCTAGTGTGACCTTTAAAAATAAGTTTGGCATTGGTCAAAAAAGGGTATGGTTAATTTGTTTTTATCGTTTCAATCTGTTGATTTATAGTTTTATAGATGTAAGTAAGCTATTAATACTTTCGTAATAATTAGTCATAAAAAATTTGTATCTTTATGTAAATCTTTAAATCAAACTATTTTTTAACACCAATAAAATCAGAACCTTATGTGCAAAAATCATGGAATCTCCTATATGGGAACGGAAAAAGTTGAATTACTAGAAATAGAATATCCTAAATTAGCATTAGGTGATCGAAAGTGTGAGCACGGTGTTATCTTAAAGATAATAGCCACTAATATTTGTGGTTCAGACCAGCATATGGTTAGAGGAAGAACCACCGCCGAGAAGGGGTTAGTATTAGGACATGAAATTACAGGAGAAGTTATAGAATTAGGGAGAGACGTGGAATTTATAAAGAAAGGAGATATTGTTTCTGTTCCTTTTAACGTTGCCTGTGGCCGCTGTCAAAATTGTAAAAACGGTTTGACAGCTATCTGTTTAAATGTAAATGGCGATCGTCCCGGAGGAGCTTACGGATATGTGGATATGGGTGGTTGGATTGGAGGTCAAGCAGAATACGTGATGGTCCCTTATGCCGATTTTAACCTATTGAAATTCCCTGACAAAGATCAAGCCATGGAAAAGATCTTAGATCTAACTATGCTGACTGATATTCTTCCAACCGGTTTTCACGGAGCGGTTATGGCAGGTGTGAAGGCTGGTTCAGTAGTATATATAGCAGGTGCAGGGCCAGTAGGTCTAGCGTGTGCCTCAAGTTGTCAATTATTAGGTGCAGCTATTGTAATAGTAGGTGACCTTAATGAAGAACGTCTTGCTCACGCCAGAAGTTTTGGTTGTGAAACCATTAATTTGACCAACGGTATTCCGGTACAAGAACAAATTGCTATGATTGTTGGTATACCTGAAGTAGATTGTTTTGTGGATTGTGTAGGTTTCGAAGCCAGCGGGCACGGTGCGGACGCAGGGAAAGAAATGCCGGCTGTTGTTTTAAATCAAGCCATGGCAATTACTAGAGCTGGTGGGTCTATCGGAATTCCAGGGTTGTACGTGACGGAAGATCCAGGAGCTGCGGATGAAGCATCAAAACAAGGGAGCCTTAAAATCCGTTTTGGATTAGGTTGGGCAAAATCCCATTCTTTTCACACAGGACAAACACCAGTAATGAAATATCACAGACAACTGATGAATGCGATTTTAAACGACAAAATAAATATTGCTAAAGCTGTAAATGCAGAAGTGATAAGTCTGAAAGATGCACCAAGAGGCTATGCCGAATTTGGTAGTGGAGTACCCAAAAAGTTTGTAATCGACCCGCATGGAATGATCGTTTAGAAATTTTAACTTGTGTAATATCTTAATACATCTACTTTCTGAGTCTCTTTGCATCATAATAATAACGATACCAAAGTAGACCATTGCGCTTTTAGATGCAGGTGTAAATTGAGTAGCGTGGTTGATGCATGGTTTCTGTGTTTAGATATCTCTGTCAAAAAAGCAAAACAGGACGTTACTTTGATATCAATACTATAACTATTGGTGAATTATCTCAAGCAAGCAGACCTTTACTTAACATCGTGTTTTGTAATAATGGACTAATTACTTTTCAAGATGATATACCAATTAAATATGAATCTAGTGAAACCACGTGAGCTGTGGGAGTTTTTGGAAGTTTTGCTGAAAACGACCACTCAGTGATGAGGATTTTATTGAAATGATTTATAAATTAGTTGACCCTGAATACTGGCAACATTTATACGTTGATAATCTAACTTATGAAGAGTGTAGGTGTTCTTAATAGATTACCAAGTATTTATTCTAAATGGAATAAAGCTTAGAAAAGGTCTTAATTAAATTTAAGACCTTTCTTATTTTTGCAGATACAATCAACTCCGGATTGTTCTTTAAGTCTGTCAGCGACTATGTACCGTGCAGCATCAAGTAAATATTAGTAGCTATCAATAGGTTCTTCCGTCATTTCTCTAAGACTAGTTATTAAATTCTTCTCTAAGATTTAGAAATTTATAATCTATCATTAGCTGCTAGTCTTTCACTAGTGCTATACCATCTTAAACTGTTTTTTTTACAACAGATTGAAAATTTGCTGCACACTTACTGCACACCTACACTTTTAACTTCTATAAGTTTTTCATAATGAGTATTTTATTATGTAATAATGTAATAAATAAAACTTCATAATACCATTTTTCTACCGATTGTTCGGCGGGCAAAGATAGGTTAATTTGAAACCAGCATCAAATAAATGTTTTTCTACAAATGAAATTTAAGAGTGTCCCAAAAGCGACCGGAATGACAACCGAAGTTTAAATAAATTTTCGGAAGAAAACAAGAGAAGTAGATCAATTTAAAAATAAAATAGTATTTGGAAATTCCACTTTAATAACGGTTTAAAAGCATTTTTTCCTGAAATCAAGAACCTTAAATCAACTGGGCGTCCCCTCCGCCAAAGCTACGGTCAGGCTATTCACTATATTCCCGATAAGAAAAACTGCGGCTAAAAAAAGCCTTTTTTTCTAAATCGGGAGATGCCGCTGCTATCCTTGACGCAAAAAACAAATCATTGGATATGCATAACGAAGTTTTTTAGTTTAGGTAATTCAGATTAAAGATAGTCGACGAACCTAGACGCTAGGCAAACACGACGGACCGATAAACAAAAAACCCTTGCCAATTTATATGGAAGGGTTTTTCAATAATTATGAAACTTAATATAATTTCATTTTTATAAAAAAAGGAATAAAGACCCATCTATTTTCCAAAGGGGCAAAGAGTCAAAGTGACAAAGGGTATTAATCCTGGAGACAGCGCGCTGAGTGACCGCCGCGTAGGCCTGCTGTGGGTCTTCCTACATCGCCACTAGCGGAAAACGTCATAAGCATTGAGGTTTGCGTAGTACCGACCTCCCGATAACTACATCACCTGCCGTTCAAGCCAATGCGGTCGAATCCGCGGCTATCAAGCACACCTCCCGCGAGACCTGTAAAACCGCGGCTTTTAGTAGCGCCTGTATTAGGAAAGCTCTAAGCCCTATCAGGAGTTTCTCCCGCTTCTTTCATCTTGGCTACTACGTTACCCGCAGGATCTTGTTGATCTAAAAAAGTGGTTAATGTCGCCCATTCCCCATCTGTGGGAACATGCCAGCCTATTGGGGCTAATTCCTTCCTCACAGCTATTTGTGCAGCAGTAGATGTATCGTCTTCTGCAACAGCTATACTCATTACCGCATACCAATTATATAATTTACCATAAGTTGCGCTGTTTGCTTGATCGTTTCTTTAATAACACCAAGCACCTGTTCTTAAATTTAACCAAGCGGTTAGATCCTTTACTTCAGGTATTTCTGTACCGTCTCTGTATTTCTCCACATCAAGGTTTTTGAGCATCCATGTTTGTTCACCAATGGCAATCACAGGGGTACAGCCTTCATCAATATAACCGTCACAGTTATCATCAATACCATTGTCACATATTTCATCAGCTCCTGCATTGACAGCAGGATTAGTATCATCACAATCGTCTTGGCTGCTAATCCCATATTCATTACGCGCTGTATAACCGTCATCATCCACATCCAGTAGACTATCACCCTGTGACAAATGATCCGCCAAAGCATTACTATTTATGTTGATTGCATGCCACGTACCCATTACCGCATCATAGTGACAAACATCATTTTTAGACTTATCCTTTTGAAGTTCCTGATTTTTTGCTTGAAATACTTTCTACGTTATTTAATTCTGAATCCGAAGGAATAATACTGTCTTTTTCACAACTGATTGTAATTGCTGCCACTAAAAGAAAATAGAGACTAATTTTTAATTTTTTCATCCTTGTTTTTTTTAGTTAAGCCAATATAAACCCAATGACTTGAGTATTAAAAGTGCTAAATAATCATGTTTTACATTTAATTTCGTAAAATGTATACAATTTTTCTTACTAAATAAAACAGATACAAAAATAACCGTTAAATGGCTGATAAAGTCGTTTAACTACGTTTTTAGTGAATTATGAGCGTCATTTATTACAAATAAGAGCGATTCAATTAAATCCAAAACATCAAAATTTTGTACCTTTAAATAAATGTTTAAATCAAACTATTTTTTAACACCAATAAAATCAGAACCTTATGTGCAAAAATCATGGTATCTCCTATATGGGAACGGGAAAAGTTGAATTACTAGAAATAGAATATCCTAAATTAGCATTAGGTGATCGAAAGTGTGAACACGGTGTTATATTAAAGATAATAGCCACTAATATTTGTGGTTCAGACCAACATATGGTTAGAGGAAGGACCTCCGCCGAGAAGGGGTTAGTATTAGGACATGAAATTACAGGAGAGGTTATAGAATTAGGGAGAGACGTGGAATTTATAAAGAAAGGAGATATTGTTTCTGTTCCTTTTAACGTTGCCTGTGGCCGCTGTCAAAATTGTAAAAACGGTTTGACAGCTATCTGTTTAAATGTAAATGGCGATCGTGCCGGAGGAGCTTACGGATATGTGGATATGGGTGGTTGGATCGGTGGTCAAGCAGAATACATGATGGTACCTTATGCCGATTTTAACCTATTGAAATTCCCTGACAAAGATCAAGCCATGGAAAAGATATTAGATCTAACTATGCTGACTGATATTCTTCCAACCGGTTTTCACGGAGCGGTTATGGCAGGTGTGAAGGCTGGTTCAGTAGTATATATCGCAGGTGCAGGGCCAGTAGGTCTAGCGTGTGCCTCAAGTTGTCAATTATTAGGTGCAGCTATTGTAATAGTAGGTGACCTTAATGAAGAACGTCTTGCTCACGCCAGAAGTTTTGGTTGTGAAACCATTAATTTGACCAACGGTATTCCGGTGCAAGAACAAATCGCTATGATTGTTGGTATACCTGAAGTGGATTGTTTTGTGGATTGTGTAGGTTTCGAAGCCAGCGGGCACGGTGCGGACGCAGGGAAAGAAATGCCGGCTGTTGTTTTAAATCAAGCCATGGCAATTACTAGAGCTGGTGGTTCTATCGGAATTCCAGGGTTGTACGTGACTGAAGATCCTGGAGCTACGGATGAAGCATCAAAACAAGGGAGCCTTAAAATCCGTTTTGGATTAGGGTGGTCAAAATCCCATTCCTTTCACACAGGACAAACACCAGTAATGAAATATCACAGACAACTAATGAATGCGATTTTAAACGATAAAATACATATTGCTAAAGCTGTAAATGCAGAAGTGATAAGTCTGAAAGATGCACCAAGAGGCTATGCCGAATTTGGTAGTGGAGTACCCAAAAAGTTTGTAATCGACCCGCATGGAATGATCGTTTAGAAATTTTAACTTGTGTAATATCTAATACATCTACTTTCTGAGTCTCTTTGCATCATAATAATAACGATACTAAAGTAGAACATTGCGTTTTTGGATGCAGGTGTAAATTGAGTAGCGTGGATGATGAATGGTTACTGTGTTTAAATATTTCTGTCAAAAAAGCAAAACAGCACGTTACTTTGATATGCGTACTATAACTATTGGTGAATTACCTCAAGCAAGCAGACCTTTATTTAACGTAGTGTTTTGTAATAATGGACTATGTGGGTATGCAAATAAAACCCGCAGTATTAGTTAAACAACAATAACTGCTAAAAGTTATTGTTGATAGAGCTTTTTATTTTTTTGAGAATCAATAATTGATCAATACTTCTTATATTGCGGTGTGACTGATCTTTGCATTAAGCAAAGACGTAGAGTTTGTTGTAAGGACGAACGGATGTAAAGCACTTAGCTCGTTACAGTTACTTCTACAACCTGACTACCCGTGACCTTCGTTTGCACAAGTATCGATTCAATTTATATTCAGTTGTTTTTTTAAAGACAACTGAACTAATTCAAGTTTTTTTGAAAATTTATTCCCTGGTCGCAAACTGATTCACTTAAAATTTCCTAGCTAATTTTCAAGATGTGAATGCTCGTTGAGAAACTAGCTCGAAATAATAAAAATTGGAGTACCGATAAAGCAATATATTTTTTTCAGTACCGCTTGAGCAAGTTCAGCTTAATCTGTAGGGAGGTTACTATTTGTTAAAAAAGAAACCTGCAATAAGCAGGTTTCTCGTTCATTTTTTTGCCAATTATTTAGGCTGGCATTATTACCTTATTAACGGCATGAATAACTCCATTGTCCGTTTCTACATCAGCAAGAACTACTTGCGCGTCATTGATAAAGACCTTTCCCTCTTTTAAATGAACCGTTACTTCTTCGCCGTTCACCGTTGCGGCTTTCATACCATCGGATAAATCGGTCGACATAATTTTGCCCAAAAGAACATGGTATGTCAGAATAGAGGTCAATTGCTGCCCGTTTTCAGGTTTTACGAGTGTTTCCACTGTTCCTTCAGGTAATTCAGCAAATGCATCGTCTAATGGAGCAAATACGGTGAAAGGGCCTTCAGAGGTTAAAGTAGTTAAAAGATCTGCAGCTCTTACGGCTGCTACTAGTGTTTTGAATGAGCCGTGATTAACGGCAGTTTCTACAGTGTTCATAATATATATGTTTTCTTTCAAAGTTAGGTTTTTGTTGCCCAAGCTTCTGATTGTTACTGTTAAGGTTTTGATAAAGTAAGAATATCAATACGTAAATTATACCTACAAATAATCCCTGCAGTAGTAGTTAGGCAACATCTTCAAAAATATTTTTCTGTTTCCAGAATTCTTCAATGGTTTTATAATCTAAACCCATGTTAGTAAGAAAAGCCTGCGACAAATAAAAAGTCCATTTGATAATTTATAAGATAATTATTATATATTTGAAAATAGATAAGACTGACTCTAGTCAGACCTATCTAACCAAGATTGGGGTGATTGGTCTGATTTTATCAGACCAATGTACTAGTTATGCACTATTTTAAAAGACGAAAATGCTGAACGAAAACATTTATTACGTTGACGAAAGAATTCTGAAAAGAATCGATTTGGATTTTGAATTAATTGAGAAAAAAGATTGGTTTAAACTTTATCAGAATAAAGCGGAAAAATCATTTTGGAGACTTGATGAATGGGATAAATACCAAATCCAAATGTTTGTCAAACTAAAATCAGCAGAAAATTGGACGGAATTTAATGACCAACATTTAAGAATTGAATTTTTGAAGGAATGCAGAGGATTATCAAATGAGAAATGCAAATGGAAAGATTGTAGCAGAAAGGCTTTAAATAATCTTGTTTTCTGTGAATTACACGCATACATAGAAATGGGAGTTAGAAAATAACACAATATGAATTTCGAAGATTTCAGAAAAGACATAGAATTAAAATTAGGTTCAATCGCTGAATTTGAATTACAAGAATTTCATTTTTTACCATATAGTTTTGGAAGTGGAATTCTCGTCTACCGAATAAATGGCCAAAATCATAAGTTTGTATTTGATGGTAGAGAAAATGAACTTATTTGGTTAAAGAGCAGAACTCATCAGAAATATACTCAAAGTGATTTCACACAATTTGAAAAGTTTGACGGATTAAAAATATGCGAAAAAGAATTACAAAACGGAATAAAAAACAGTGCATAACCGCTGTTTTGAGCTAGCTGGAATTTAGTGGAATTACCGTTTCGCATCAAGTTTTAGTTAAGCCGAAAATTGAGCGGTTACGATTTTCCAGCCATCTCAAAGCAGCATAACGTCAGGCTGTGAAAAAACCTCCTTTTTCCATTAAAAAGCTTCAATTTTCCTGTTCTACAAGTCAAATAAAGCCTTTTAAGAAGGCTCTTTTTTTAGGCTACTAATTTCATTAGATAATAATCAAGGGCGTTAGTTCGCTTTAAATACTCCGTTTTTAGCAAAAGCAAGACTTGTACTCTGTAAGGTGTGTTCCATTTTTTGAGTTTGGCAATCAGATCAGGAACGCCCAGTATATTGATACTGCGTTTGATGTTATAAACCAGCATAATTAAGCTGTGTTCTCCGTTTACTTTTTCTAGTCCCGTTAAATTAGTGTGATTATAACCCCATTGTCTTTTTATAGTACCGAATATATGTTCGTTTATCTCTTGTCGTGTTCGGTATAATTGTGGGTTTTCCTGATAGCGTTTGTTGTTTTCTTCAACAGCTTGCGCGTACTGGCTCCGATCGATTTCCCGCCCTGCTGGTCTAGCAGTACAAAGATGTTTTACAAGACATTCCCGGCAGGCTGGGGTTCGGTATTTTTTAAATTGATAACTACTTTGCTCTGTTCGCCCACTTTTTTTATGCCACCTTCCTGTAGTTTTTAAAGTTTCTCCTTGGGGACACGTATAGCTGTCGTTTTCTGCATCGTATTTAAATTTGGCTACCAAGTAATCGGGTTGCGTAACGCTTTCTTTGCTTGTTCCTGGCGTAGGATGCGCTACAATGGTGCTGATGTTATGGTTTATGCATTGGGCGATTTCCCTTCCATTATGGTAGCCTTTATCCACCAAAACAGTAAAAGTATCTAGTCCCAAATTTTCCTTTGCTTCCAAAGCGATAGCTCCTAAGGCGTTAAGATCGTTCCGATTTATGGTGTGAGTAGCCACAACTAAATTATGCTTATTATCCACTGCTGCTTGGATATTATAGCTTATCTCAACTACTACTCCTTGAACTAAAAGGGCTCTCGCATCTTGATCGGTGGTACTTATTTGGGGTTGTCCACTCTCTTTTAGTTTGTCTTCTAGAAGTTCGTAGCGTATTTTATTCTTTTTTAATCGTTCTATTTTTTCTGCAATCTTTGTGATTGCAATGCTATTATCCTGTAGATCATTCTTAGCCAATTCGGCAAGATATTCTTGGGTTCGCTCTTCAATATACGCTAAGTGTCTCTCTATTTTCTTTTGGTTGAAGTTTGCTTTCTTACTGTTGTGCGCTCTGCTTTTTGTGCCGTCAATAGCGATGATTTCACAGCCAATTAGGTCAGCATCTTTAAGGAAAGAAACAAAGAGTTTAAAGAGTTTTTTTAATCCCAATGGATTTTGTTTTCTAAAGTCGGATATACTATGGTAGTTGGGTATGATTGCACATAAAAGCCATTGCAATTCGTTATTGCGAGCGCACTCCTTTTCTAGCTTTCTTGAGCTACGCAGCCCATTTAGATAACCATACAAATAGATTTTAAGAAAGATTTTAGTATCAAAGCTAGGGCGACCTTCCCCTTTAATGGTTTGAACAGAAAAACCTAAAGTTTGTAATGACAATGCTTCGACAAAAGCATCGATAAAACGAACGGGGTTTTCCGGTAAAATAGTGTCTTCTAAACTAGAAAAAAATAGCTGATTGCGAGGAGTTCCTGTGATGTGTTGCATCATTAAATATACAACTTTTCTTGCTTTAATATTCGAAATATACATTATATTTGAAAGAACATAACGACGGTTTTTTCACAGACTGACGTTAGGCGACATTTTACCTCAGAATTGGAAAATCTAAAACAACTTTATAACCAAAAATGGAAATAGAAAATATTACTTTAAAGAATAATCAAACAATTAAATTAGGCAAAATTTCTATTCTTGTTGGAGCAAATAATGTTGGGAAGTCTCAAACGCTTAGAGACATTCAGCAAAGAATGCAAAGTGGTTTAACCAGTAAATTTATCATACTTAAGGAAATTAACTTTCGCAAGCCAGATAATTTCAATGATTTATTTGCGAATTTAAAGGTTAGTGATAGTTTACATAGTATTGGACAGAAAAGAATAGTTGGAATTAATAATAATATGACTGGTCAAGATAGTTTTGAAATAAATTATGACCATTCAAAATATCAATTTGAACAACAGCCAAATCTTGATTGGGTTTTAGGCAATTTAAGCAAATTTAAAGTTTCTCATCTAGACTCTTCAACTAGATTAAATCTAATTAATACAACAAGCTCTTTTAACCCTGACATCGAAGACCCTTCAAATATTCTTCAAAACCTATTTGTAAATAAAGAAAATGAGGATTTACTAAAGATAGCTTTTAACGAAGCATTCGGTATGGAAGTGATGCTAGATTACAGTGGATTAAAAGATTTTTGTTTAAGAGTTGCTAAAGAATTTCCTGAAATACCACAAGACCCTCGTGAAGCTTATCCAATTACAAAAGAATTTAATAAAATAGATACTCAAGGAGATGGCTTTAGAAGTTTCGTTGGAATAGTATTGAGTTTATTGTTTTCTAAGGACAGAATAATTTTGCTAGATGAGCCAGAAGCATTTTTACATCCTGCCCAAGCAAGATATTTAGGAAAATGGATTGCTGATAACTCTGATAAATTATCCGGACAAATTATAATTTCAACACACAATGCTAACTTTTTGAGTGGTTTGTTACAAAGTGATAAAAAGGTTGATATTTATAGACTTAATAGAAATGAAGACGATACAACATTCAAACTAATTCCGCCCGACGCCACAGAAAATTTAACAAAGTCACCTATGCTTTCTAGCCAGCGTGTATTGGAGGCTATATTTCATAAAGCAGTAATTGTATGCGAAGCTGATGCAGATAGAATTGTATATCAAACTGTATCGACTCTGCATCATAATAATCAAGAGATACTTTTTGTCTACTCTCACAATAAGCAAACATTAAAAGATGTTGCTTCTCTTTTGATTGCTACTCAAATTCCGGTCGGTGTCATTTCAGACATAGATTTGTTAAATGATGAAACCGACTTTAAAAATTTAATTCTTGCAGTAACACAGAATGAAGCTAGTATAGAACTGCTTGCTAAACGAAAAGAAATTGCTGATTCTGTTGATAATTCATCTGAACAACAAGCTTTAGATAAAATAAGAGAAAATATTGCCGAATTTCTTGAACAGTTAACCAAAAATGAGCATACCTACGGTGGTGCAAAAGGTGCAATTAATAGAATTAGGAAAGAAACATCAAAGTGGATATTCCCAAAAAAGAATGGAATTGAAGGTTTTGATTTAGAAGTAAGATCCAAAGTATTAGAAGTGATTAGCGAACTTAACGAAAAAAACATATTTATAATCCCAGTTGGCGAATTAGAAGGTTGGATGGATTTAGGAACATCTCGAAAAAACAATTGGATAGTAATAGCTTTGAATCAAATATTTGCAAAGAATACTTCTGCCAAATTAATTGAATTTGTAGGTATGATTTTAAATAAAGTGATAAAAAACGTCGCCTAACAGCTGTTTTGATATAGTGGGGATTTAGTGGAATTACCGTTTCGCGTCATCTTTTCTGCAAAGCAGAAAGTTGAAAGGTTACGAATTCCCCACCATCTCAAAGCAGCAAAACGTTAGCCATCAGTTTTTACGAGCGCAGAATAAATATTGAAAAAACCACAAAATAAATTATTCAAAAATGAAAAAAATAAATTTAATCATTATCCTGTTTTTATCATTAAACAGCTTTGCACAACAAGTAAATAATAAAATAAAGTTATTTGAAAACGATTTAAACCATTGGGATAAATCAAAAAATAAAAAATGGTCATTAAAAGAAAGAATGGCATTTCACGAAGTTAATGCGGTAAGTATTGCTGTAATTAAAGATTACAAAGTAGAATGGATAAAAGCATATGGTTATGCAGACCTTTCTGAAAAGAAATTAGCAACTACTCAAACACTTTTTCAAGCAGCTTCAATAAGTAAATCTATTAATAGTCTTGGTATTTTAAAGCTAATTGAAGAAGGAAAATTAGGACTAGATGATGATATAAATAATTATTTAAAAGATTGGAAATTCCCTTATGATTCAGTTTCAAAAGGTGAAAAAATTTCAATTGCAAAATTATTAAGTCATCAAGCTGGGCTTTCAACTTCCGGTTTTGCAGGTTATGAAAAAGGAAAAGATCTACCAACCACAATAGGAATTCTTGACGGATTGAAGCCCGCCAATTCAAATCCTGTTCATTCTATATTTGAACCTGGTTTAAAATATCAATATTCCGGTGGTGGAATTACAATTACTCAATTAATTCTTGAAAACATAACAGGCGAAAAATATGAAGATTATATGATGATGAATATTTTAACTCCATTGAAGATGCATAACAGTTCCTTTAATCAACCTCCTGTAAAAGATAAAGAAAGTTTACTTGCAACGGGTTATAATATGGGTAATGAAGTTGAAGGAAAGCACCATATATATCCCGAAATGGCAGCAGCTGGTCTATGGACTAACCCAACGGATTTATCAAAATATATCATCGAAACTCAATTATCACTGTTAGGAAACTCAAACAAAATATTATCTAAAGTAATGTCTGAAAAAAGAGTAGAAAATAATTTAGGTGTATTTTTAGATAATTTCAGTGGAGTGAAGTATTTTGGGCATAGCGGCGGTAATGCGGGGTTTGTGTGCTATTATATAGGCAGTTTTGAAGATGGAAATGGGATGGTAGTTATGACTAATGGTAGATCATCAATGCTGTTGGATGAAATTGTTTGTAGTATCGCAAGTTTAAATAATTGGAAAAATTACCCATTAGAATCAAAAAAAGAATCAATTTCTTTAACGATAAGAAAAGAATCCAAACAAAATATTGACAAAGGCATTGAACTTTACAAAAACCTCAAGAAAAACAAGAATAATGAATACAATTTTTCTAACGAAAGTGAACTGAATCAACTTGGTTATGAATTTCTAAATGAAAAAAAAATAGACTCAGCAATTAAAATTTTCAGTCTAAATATTATTGAATTTCCAAATTCATCAAATGTTTATGATAGTCGCGGTGAAGCCTATTTTAATAAAAAAGAATATTTGTTATCAAAAAGTGATTATTTAAAATTGTTAGAATTAGATCCAACAAACCAAAATGGAAAAGAGATGCTTTTAAAAATTGAAAGATTGTTGAAAAAATAAACCGCACGGCTAATCGAGTAGACGGCTCCGCCAGAAACTGACGGAGTGCGCCTCTCACACCACCGTACGTACGGGTCTCGTATACGGCGGTTCGCAAAGTGATGGGTTGAGTTCCATGTAAATCTCCAACATTGATTGATAGCCTTTCTTCTTAAGTCGCAGTAGGGTAATTGTAGTGGTTAGAATCGGACTTTGGGCGATTCGCCAGCCTCCTTTTCTTGTCCTGCTCCAAGCATAGGCATGGTCTTTATCAATCCCTAATCGCATCAGGTTTTTCCTTTTGCGCTCGGGCTTTTTCCAGTCCGTCCAAATGCAATAACGCAGACGATTACGCAACCATCCATCAATATCTCGTAACTTTCCTTGAATACTCGTTCCCCGAAAATAGTTTAACCATCCTCGTTGAATCTCGTTGATTTTACGGATACGTTCTTCGAAACTTCTCGGTGCGGTTTTGCGTGTCACTTCTTTTAAACTCTGCTTGAGTTTTGCCCAAGCTTTGTCCCCTACCGTTAGTTGATACCTGCCTTTTACCCCTTTTTGATAGGTCGATGCAAACGAAAATCCCAATATCGTGAACTGAATCGGCTTTCTAATTCCGCTCTTTTCCAGATTAATGGTCAGTTTCAGCTTGTCTTTCAAAAACAGAAAAATAGCGTTTCCAACCGTTTTGGCTTGGGTTTTCGATGTGGTGTAGATACTAAAATCATCGGCATAGCGAACAAACTTCACCCCTTTTCTTGTCAGTTCTTTGTCCAATTCATGGAGCAAAATGTTTGACAAAAGCGGACTTATCGGACTTCCTTGCGGAACGCCCTTTCTACGTTTGACCAGTTTTCCTTTGATCAGTATTGGCACTCGCAACCATTTGCGGATTAATCGCAAAGTTGTTGGACATTTTACCTTTTGGTAAATTAGGTTCATCAGCAAGCAATGGTCGACTTCATCAAAGAAGGTCTTTAGGTCAATATCTACAATATAATTGTAGCCTTCGTGAATATTTCCCAAAGCTTTGCCTACCGCTTGGCGGGCGTTTTTGTTGGGTCGGAATCCGAAGCTATTCACGCTAAAATCCTTTTCGAATCTTGGCATCATCGCTTGCGATACGGCTTGTTGAAGCAGTCTGTCAACTACTGTTGGAATTCCTAAGAGACGCAACTTTCCGCCTCCTTTTGGAATTTCCACACCAAGAATGGGTTGCGGCAAGTAACGGTCATTCTTAAGATCCTCCAACAATGCAGATTTATGTTCACGGAAATAATCCGCTAGTTGAGTAGTTTTTAGTCCATCAACGCCCGCACTGCCTTTATTGACCACTACTTGACGTAGCGCCTTTTGGAGATTGTAAGGATGTGTTACTTGTACAATCATACTTGGTGTTTTACATTAAATTCTTCCTGTTCCGCTTTTTCAGGGCTATAACTTGCGTTATTCCGATGAAAATTAAGAACCACTTGCGTTGGGTCCTTCCTTGTTTGTGAGTCCTATACCGTTTCTATTGGTAACTCGTTGCCCCAAGTACTATGACTTCTGCTGACTTCTTTGCTTAACCAACTCGTGGTTGCAAAGACCTCCCCTGGTAAGGGCTTTTTCCTTCATCCAATCCCTGCGGCATCTACTGAAATACGATTTTGGTAATCTTCGGACGTTGCAATGATGTGCTTGCTTATCCTCGTATAACAGCCTCTTATGCCGTTTCTGTTCGTCAGTACCACACTTTGCTGTTTGGCTTCCTTCAGTTCTATCTTCGCAGATAACAACCTTGCCACTTGCTAACAATTCGGGTTTTCAATCCGCTTGTAAGGGACTTGCACCCTCTGGAAAAATAACACCCCATAAGTTTGATTTCTTATCCGAAATTTGTATTTTCGAATTTTTTATACCAGCTTACAGAGTGTGTCCTGCTCATGCAGGGCACACACAGCGGTTTTGCCGGATTTGGGTATTCGGTATAATTTAAAGATGGTTTTGTACTTGAAATAAAAGTAATAATCCAAAAGAAAAATCTTAGTTTAGTCCCAAAACCCAGCAAAGCCGAGGGGACGTTAGTGGAAATTGCCACACCGACAGAAAAATATCAGTAATTAAACCAGATACAACAAATTTATGAAAGTATGCGCAATTGAAATAAAATCTAATAAAATAATCTTCGTCGTTTTGGAAAGAAATTTAGATGATGAAATTACGGAAAGCACAGGTAAAGTAAAATCTATTGTGCTTGATGATGAACATAATCACTCTCAAGTGATTGATTTTATAGAAACTATTCATTCTCATTTTAATTCATTAGAAATTGATAAAATTGTAATTCTATCCAGAAGTTCAAAAGGTCAATTTTCATCCTCCGGAATTTCCTTCAAATTAGAAGGTTTTATTCAAACTTATAAAAATAAACCTGTGGAATTTATTTCTCCAAAAACTTTAATTGCTTTTTACAAGAAAAACGCGTTGGGTATAACTCCACAATTTAGTTATCAAGCGGAAGCTTCGAAATTGGCTTACTATATTTTAATTTCTTAAATGATGGATGACGAAAATGTAGATGAAATTATTAAAGATTTTATATCATTACAAAATGATATTGTAATTGATAGATATTCTGACAGTGGAGCAAATGGAGAATTATATTTTGGTAAAAGGGAATTATTATCTGATAGAGTTGCGCTAAAGTTTTATTATTATAATAAGGATGTTTCAACTCATAATGAACCATTAATTCTTAAAAGTATTGAGCATCCAAATATTTTGAAATTTATGACGCCAAGATAATTCATAAACAATATGCTTATTTTTTAACACCTGAAATTAGCGGTGGAGATTTAAAAAATTTTATAGATAATAATATTGTAAGTCTCTGTGATGCGATAAATATCACGCAAGGAATATTAAATGGTTTGAGTGAATTACACAGAAATCCAAACAATCTACTTCATAGAGATTTAAAACCAAAAAATATCTTAATCGATCAAGAAACTAAAACACCTTATATTGCTGATTTTGGTTCTCTTAAATTTATTTCAAATACAGAAAACACAGTTGTAGCATCAAAATCTACGCAAATATATAGACCAAATGAATCTGTTATCCTAAATGTGTACAATAGACAATCAGATATTTATCAAGTTGGTATAATTCTTTTCCAACTTTTAGGAGGCAAGTTTCCAGAAGCTTCATTTGATTGGTTAGATGAAAAACAAAAATCAAAATTTTTAAAAATTACAGAATCTGAATTTGAAAAATGGCAGTTTATACATTCAGCAATTGATAATTTAATAGTAAAAAATAAATTACTTGATTATGATTCTTTACCAATTTACATAAATAATAAAATTAAATCGGTGATTAAAACTGCTACTAATAAAGATTTAAATAAGAGATATTCTACTTGTTCAGAATTCATCAAAGGATTATTTGACTTGAAGAAACAAAATAAAGATTGGTGGATTGATTATGATGATATTTATGCAAATAAAGAGAATAAAAAATATTATAAAATAAGCGAAGATAAAAAAGGTTCTTACTTACAAGTAAGTAAGAACCAAATAAATTGGACAAGAGACAATAAACATAATGGAACATTGGAATCAATTATAAGTCGAATTCATAAAGACTAAGCAACTTCTGCTAATCGCCATTTAGCGAGATTGTGGGTTTAGTGGTATTGCCGTAATTAATAACGTTTACGTTCAGCCGAAAGTACTCGTTTTCAAAAGTCCAGAACCTCGCCAAGCGGCCAAACGTGCGGCCTAAATGAAACTACTTAAAATTTATTAAGTAATCGGAGGTCCACCAAAGAAAAATCTCAAATATGAGATTCTCAAGAGGTTGATTTTAGTTTTTCACAGACTGACATTATATCTAAACGTAAAAGACCACGCAGCGACAAATGAGTATAGACTTTTGCAACATATTTCAACAAGTAATTGCAACAGTCGACTTGTGACTGAAATACCATTTTACAAGAGAGAAAAATGAAGAATTACCCGACCAATTTCTTACTAAATTAAAGCTGTTCTAAGTGATGGGGTGTCTTTCAACCCTGAACGTTACCGAATAGGTTTTTTTTGCGACAAAAGCATTCCTATTGACGCTTTAGCTTGAGACACGAAATCCCGCAGTGCCTTTATTCGGATCACCAGTTCTATATTTGTTGTACTTGTGAGTTTACAGCGCGGCAGAAGGGTCTTTATTGACCAAGTCCAATGTGGGCAAATATCAGGAGTCTTCCAACTCTTTGTTTTTCTTGAATCCAGTTATTCCAGCAAAAACTGAAAGAAACAACATAATTGGAACTACAAACTTCCATAGTGGACAAGAAAAAAAGGCACAAACGGCAAGACCAAGAGCAAATCCGCTCACCCAAAAATAAATGTTATTAGAATTTAGCATAAAACGTTAAATTAATTTGAGAAATAATTTTATTTATATGTATGATCACTAATTACGATTACTTAACATATCTCGCAGTGATTTTTTTAAAATCTTCTTTATTTAAATGGAATAGTAAGTTACAACAATATTGGAGCTCTACCAAATACTTCTTGCAGTATAATTGCGTTTAGAAGGTTCTACTAAATTCTATGATGTGTTGCATCATCATACATACAGCTTTTCTTGTTTTATTATTCGAAAGAAACAGTATATTTGAAAGAATCAAACGATAGTTTTTTCACAGACTGCCGTTGTAATGCATTTACTGAAACCGAATAAACAATAATCTAATAAAATACATTGTCCTACCGTTTTTGGTTTTATTTATTAAATGTAAATCTGAAAATAATAGTAATCATATGAGCGAAGTCGAGAAAAATAAAAAATCTGTTGAAGTTTTATGGAATAAATATATCAGTGAAAATCCTGAAAAGAAAAATTTAAAAACACCACTTTCCTTCTACTTTTCTGATAATGAATTTGATGCTAATGATTGTGCTGATTTAGTTGCAAAAGGAATAAAAAAAGCAACAGCGACTTCATTATGGTGGTTTGAAAAAAATAATGAACCACTTCCGAAAGTTGGAAACCAATATATTATAACAGATTGGAACGGAAATGCTAAAGCTGTAATTGAAACTACTAAAATAGAGCAAGTAGCATACAATAGAATTACATCCGAATTTGCTGAAATTGAAGGAGAAGGCGATAAATCATTAGAGTATTGGAAAAAACTTCATAAAGATTATTATACAAGAGAGATGAAACCTTTCAATGAGCAGTTTCACGAAAATATGATAATTGTGTGCGAACAATTCAAGATAGTCTACCTGAAATAAAAACGCATTACAACACTAGGTATAATTAATGGCTAGTTATCGCTTACTTACGAAAATCCTCGCGGATTTTCTATTCGATTTTTATGTGCTAAATTAGGTGCTTCAATACGCCACTAATAATACAAAACAACGTTGGCAGTAATTTGAACACACATATGACTTTAAAACAAAATTTAAAAAATGTCAATAATTTTAGAACTTCGAGAAAAGTTAAATTTGACCCAAGAAGAATTGGCAGATAAAGCAAATATTTCAGTAAGAACTATTCAACGAATTGAAGCTGGAATAAAACCAAAAGGATTTACCTTAGAAGCTCTATCAAATGCTTTGGGAGTGAGTAAAAATGTTTTATTAGAAGATAAAATTGAGTCCAATAATACTAATAAACAGCTCATTAAATATATTAATTTATCTTCAATAATCTTGATAATAATTCCTCTTGGAAGTATTGTTTTACCTCTAATAATTATGTATTGGAAAAAAGAAATTAATACAATAACAAAACAAATTATTTCCATTCAAATATTATGGACATTGGCTTCAATTATTTTAGTGATTGCAAGTGCCTTTTTAAAAAAATGGTTGTCTTTAAGTAATCAAATAATTCCATTTACAATACTTATCTTATTAGTAGTAAACTTGTATATCATTCTTCGTAATACCTTGGAAATAGAAAAAAACAACAAACTTCATATAAGCCTGAATTTTAGCATCTTATAAACCCGACAGATTATTGTCAGGTATTTGTCGGGGTTTAAAAACGGTTTTTTTGATGTGAATTATTCAATTTTGCATCAAACAATAAAAAAACCTGACAATGAAAAAATATTTCCTTTTATTTCACATAGTATTACTTTCAATAGTAGTTTCTGCACAAACTGAAAAATCAACTGAATTATACCAAATAATAAAAGAAAAGGATAGCCTACTTTTTAATTTAGGTTTTAACAATTGTGATATAAGTCAATTTAAAAATTTAGTCAGCGAAAAATTTGAATTTTATCACGACCAATCAGGAATTACAAATTCGAAATCGGCTTTTATCAACAGTATACAAAATGGTCTTTGCAAATTAAATTACAAGCCCAAAAGAGTATTAGTTGAAAATTCATTAGAAGTATACCCTTTAAAAAATAACGGAACTTTATATGGTGCCATCGAAACAGGAATACATCATTTTTATGCAATAGAAAAAGACAGTTCGGAATACCTTACAAGTATTGCCAAATTTAGCCACATATGGATTCTTGAAAACGGAAATTGGAAATTAAGCAAAGGTTTAAGTTATGACCATAAAGATGTTGACAAACCGATTGACAATAAATTATTATTTAGAGACCAAAAAGAAACAGAAAGATGGTTAAAACAAAAAAGCATTCCAGCAGTAGGAATTGGATATATTGAAGATGGAAAGATTAAACAAATTAGTGTTTTTGGAGAATTAGAAAAAGGAATAAAAGCACCTAAAAATACCATTTGGAATGTTGCCTCACTTACAAAGCCTATAACCGCTTTGATAGTCTTGAAGTTAATTGATTCAGGTAAATTAAGTTTAGATGAACCTCTTAATAATTATTACATAGACCCGGATATTATCAATGACCCAAGAACAAAACTACTAACCCCAAGAATCATTTTAAGCCATCAAACAGGATTTGCCAATTGGCGTTATACAGATGAAGAATCACAAAAATTAAAGTTTCATTTTGAACCTAGTACTCAATATCAATATTCTGGAGAAGGATTTGAATACTTGAAAAAAGCACTTGAAAATAAGTTTAAGGTTTCACTTCAAAAATTAGCAGATTCGCTCATTTTTAAGCCTTTGAAAATGTATGATACACGATTTTTTTGGGATAATAAAATGGATGAGTCTAGGTTTGCGAAATGGCATTCCGCAAAAGGACAACTATATAAAACTCATAAAAATGATGGAGTCTCTGCAGCAGATGATTTACTAACAACTGTTGAAGATTATAGTAAATTTGTAAATTATATCATACATGGCGCTGATTTATCCAAAGAATTGCAACAAGAAATGGTTAAAAATCAAGTAAGAATAAATAACAATCAGCATTTTGGTTTAGGTTGGTATATTGACGAAAACATAAATACAAAAAATGACTTTGCAATCGTTCACGGAGGTGATGATATTGGAGTTCATACAATTGTATTTATCGTACCTAAAACAAAACAAGGTCTTATTATTTTTACCAATAGCGATAACGGAACTGATGCTTTTCAAGAAATATTACTAAAGTATTTAGGAGAAAATGGACAAGGAATACTAGAAGTAGAAATAAAATTAAGATAAAAACTACTGCCAACAACGCACATAAAAAATTGCTTAATTCAGTAAATTCACGGTTACGTTTCGCAAGAAATTTTATCTTTAACGGAAAATAAACGGTTACGAAGTTCGCGATCTAGCCAAGTGGCGAAACGTTAGCGTAAACCCTCCGAAACAAGCCGCCGAATAGACATTTTAGAGCGTTTTGAAATTATTTTTTAGAAGACTGTAACATTTTAGGTATCCTCGTATCTAAAAGACGACCACAAAAAAATAATCAAGATGAAAAAAATCAAATTCTTACTCTTACCATTTGTATTTACATTTATAAGTTCAATGGTTTTTGCACAATCCAAGTCCTATCCCTTTGATATTAAAATTAGCGGAAAAGGAAAACAATCCATCATTTTTATTCCTGGTTTTGCAAGCTCCGGAGATGTTTGGAACGAAACAAAATTAACTTACGAAAAAGATTTTACTTGTTACACACTAACAATGGCTGGCTTTGCAGGCGCAAATCCACAACTAAATGCAACATTCACAAATTGGGAAACTAGTATAGCCAATTACATCAAAGAAAAAAAAATTGAAAAACCAATTATAATTGGTCATAGTATGGGCGGTGGATTGGCGTTAGCAATCGCTTCAGATTATCCGGAGCTTATTAAAAAAATTGTAATAGTTGACGCGCTTCCTTGTCTACAAGCTCTTTCAAATCCATCTTTTGTATCAAATGAAAATCCAGATTGTTCTCAATTAGTGAATCAAATGACAGCATTATCTGATGAGCAATTTTATCAGATACAAACTGGTTCGATTTCCAGACTTTTAGCTGAACCTTCAAAACAAGAATTGGTTATTAGTTGGAGTGTAAATTCAGACAGAAAAACATTTGCAGAAATGTACTGCGATTTTACAAATACTGATTTAAGACAAAAAATAGAAAATATAAAATGTCCCTCACTAATTTTATTGGAAGACTCTTTTAAAACTATAAAACCAGCTATAGAAGAACAATATAAAAACCTAAATAATGCCAATTTGCAATATTCAACCAAAGGATTGCATTTTATAATGTATGATGACAAAGAATGGTATTTGAACCAATTAAATAACTTTTTAAATTAATTACAATGAAAAAATTAAATTATTTTATCCCCACTAAAAAAGGAATCATTATTGGTGCTGCAGTTGGAATAGCAACAAAAAATATTGCAGTAGGTATTTTTCTAATTTTAATCTTTAGCTTAACGTCTAAAATAAAATTAATCAAACGATAAATGCAGGTGTTTGAAGAAATATATGAAAGATATTGGCAAAAGATATTTCGCTTGTGCATGGGCTATGTAAACGATCATAACCTTGCACAAGACCTAACACAGGAAACCTTTATAAGTGTTTGGAAACAACTTCCTAAATTTAGAAACGAATCCAATATTGGAACTTGGATTTTTAGAATTGCTTCCAATAATTGCTTGCGACAAATTGAAAAACAAAATCGTTTTCCAAAAGGACAATTGCCATTAAATTTAACAGAAGAAAAACAACATAATATTGAACCTCAAATTCAGTTTTTATACAAATGTATTGCTGAACTTCCGGAAATTGATCGTATCATTATTTCACTAGAACTAGAGGATATAAAACAAGTCGAAATAGCAAGTATCGTTGGATTATCAGAAGCCAACATACGAGTAAAAATTCACAGAATAAAAGAAAAATTAACTCAAAAATTCACTATTAATGAGCAATAATATTAATTTTAAAGACTTGTGGACTAAGCAAACATCCGTTGCGCCAAATCCGGAAAATATAATAGCTGATATTAAAAAAATGAAACAATCTAATTTAAAAAAATTAGTGTTTACAAACCTATTATTAATTGCTACCTCTATATTTATAATCTGCATTTGGATGTATTATCAACCGCAATTACTCTCAACAAAAATTGGGATAATCATAACTATTTTAGCAATGGTAATTTTTTTGTTGGCTAATAATAAAAGCTATTCTCTTTTCAAAAGCGATAAGAACTCACAAAGTAATAGCGATTATTTAAAAGATTTGTTAACTATTAAAGCAAAACAGAAATTTATGGAAACCACTATGTTGAATTTGTATTTCATTTTACTTTCAATAGGAATTGGGCTATACATGTATGAATATACATCCCGAATGAAACCAATTTGGGGAATAGTAACTTATGGTATTACTTTTATATGGATTTTATTCAATTGGTTCTATTTAAGACCAAAACAAATAAATAAGCAAAGAGCAAAATTAGACGCCATAATCTCCAAATTTGAAATGGTAAACAATCAACTTAATGGTTGAAAAGCGCGTGACATAGATGTCTTTTGAGTTAACACAGCAGATTTAATAAATAAACTGTATGATAAACAACGAAACACTAACACAGGTTTTGGGTATTGTGGTTTTTGTGCTTTTGGAGTCAGTTCTGAACCAAAAAGTTTAGACTTTTTTAGTCCGTAAAATCCTAAAGCCTAAAAACGTATAGCTGCAGGCCAAATACACCTTAACATCTAAATATGAATATTCAATTAAACTATATGAAAAAATCAAACTCAATCTTATCACTACTAGTATTATTTACATTTTTGATAAACAATCACTCCTATTGTCAAATAGCAACTAAAGATGTTGATAGTCTTATGGAAAATGCCATCAAAAAATTCAACGTTGCCGGTGCATCGATAGCCATTATCAAAGACGGAAAAGTAATTTTCAAAAAAGGTTTTGGGGTAAAATCTATTGAAACGAAACTGCCTGTAAATGAAAGTACAAACTTTGCAATTGGTTCAAATAGTAAAGCTTTTACAACTGCGGCACTGGCCATCTTGGTAGAAGATGGTAAACTATCGTGGAATGATAAAGTAAAAAAATATATCCCTGAGTTTAAAATGTATAACGATTATGTAACAGAAAACTTTACAATTGAAGACTTATTGACCCATCACAGTGGACTTGGCGCAGGTGTTGGTGATCTGATGATTATTCCCGATGGTTCAGATTTTAAAATTCAGGATGTAGTAAAGAGCTTTCAGTATTTTAAGCCTGAGTCAGCATTCAGAACTCGATTTGATTATGACAATCAACTTTATATTGTTGCTGGTGAAATCATTGCCAGAACAAGCGGAATGAGTTGGGAAGATTTTGTGCAAAAATACATTATGACTCCTTTAGAGATGAATGGGTCTTATAGCTCGTTAGCGGGAATGAAAGATAAAAACAATTTATCATCTGCACATTCATCAGAGTCTGGAACTATTAGGAAAATAAGAACGTTTGGAGACATGGTTAATGGAGCTGCTGGTGGCATTTTTTCTAATGTTGATGATATGTCAAAATGGATACTCGTACAATTGAACAAAGGTAAATTCGGAAAAGAGTTACAATCCAATCTCTTCTCAGCTGACATTCAATCTGAAATGTGGAAAATACATACTGTTGAGGATGCAGCTCCAAATCCAAGATACAACTCCCATTTTAGAGGTTACGGTTTGGGATGGGAAATAACTGATTTAAAAGGAAATTTAAGTATTTCACATACAGGCGGAGTTCCTGGAATGCTCTCCGTTGTTACCATGATACCCGATATCAATCTAGGTATTGTAATTCTAACTAATACCGAAAACGGTGGCTATGGCGTGTTTTCAGCGGTAAGTCAAACAATAATTGACAGCTATTTAGGACTTCAAGATTTTGGATGGGTTGAAAAATACTATGAATATTTTAACGCACAAAAAAACACAGGAGATGAAGTAGTCAAAAAAGTATGGGAGACAGTAAAAACCTCCGATAAATCGACTGTCAAAAATGAAGATTTTATAGGGATATACGAGGACCAATGGTTTGGGAAAATAGAAATATTCCAAAAAAATAAACAACTCTGGTTTAAATCCTACCGTTCTCCAAAACTGATAGGGCAAATGCAATTTTATAAAGCAATTACTTTTGCAATAAAATGGGAGTATCAAGATACGAATTGTGATGCCTTTGTTATGTTTTCATTAGATGAAGAAGGCAAAGCACAAAGTATAAAAATGAAAGGTATCTCCCCAAACTTGGATTTTAGTTTTGATTTTAAAGATTTGGATTTAAAAAGGGTTGACAAATGATGCCCAGCAGCTAACAGCACATTTAAGATATTTGGGGCTTAGCAATCCACAGCCACATTTGTGGTTACAAAAAGTTCAGTTCCGCTCAGTAAAAGTTGTGGTAAAAAGGCCGCCCATCGCAAATCTGCAAGACTTTGCAGGCAAAGTAACAAATAGTGAACCCAGTCGTTTAAATAAAAAGTGAGTTTTTATGAAAAAAATAGACAAACTTAAAAAAAATAAAATTTTAGTATTTTTATATTGGTGTTCTAGAATTGGAATGGGATTAACATTTATAATATCCGGTACAAGAAAATTACCTAAAGTAAAATTTACAACTTTGCCGATAGATAATCCCGTTGGGTTTTATTTTGAAGCTATGTATGCTACAGGCTTTTATTGGAATTTTATTGGATATTTTCAAATTCTAATTGGAATTTTGATATTCTTCAATCAATTTGTAGTTATATCGAGTCTACTTATGATGCCAGTTGTTATAAATATTTTTTTAGTTTCCATAGCATTGAATATGAGTGGAACACCAATTATTACGTCCGCTATGCTTTTAGGAAACTTGCTCATAGTTGATTGGCATATTAAAAACTATAAAACGCTATTCATAAAACCTATTAGTTAGCGGAAATTCGCTAGCGATATAAGAAAAAACTAAATCATCCAATTCTCACTTTCACTAAACCTAATAAAATCGCTAGTAACACCTTATTATGTACTGCAAAGTTTCCTTTCCATAATGTCTTCGGGATTTCGGAGTTTTCCAACTAAATTTCCAACAATAGCGGAAACAGCAGAATCACTTGTAACATTTACAACCGTTCGACACATATCCACAGGCCGGTCAATAGCAAAAATCAACGCCAAACCTGCTTCTGCAATTGCTGCTTGTCCCAAAACAATGACTAACATTACCATTCCAGCACTCGGAACAGCAGCGGATCCAATTGAGGCTAAAGTAGCGGCCACTACAATAATTAATTGCGTAGTTAAATCGAGGTGAATACCCACCCCTTGCACAATAAAAACGGCTAGATATTCTGGGGTTCGCTCTTCAATATACTCTAAATGTCTCTCAATTTTCTTTTGATTGAAGGTCGCTTTTTTGCTGTTGTGCGCTCTGCTTTTGGTGCCATCAATAGCGATGATTTCACAGCCAATCAAGTCAGCCTCTTTAAGGAAAGAAAAAAAGAGTTTGAACAATTTTTTTAATCCTGTTGGATTCTGTTTTCTAAAGTCGGATACACTATGATAGTTGGGTATGATTGCGCATAAAAGCCATTGCAATTCGATATTGCGAGCGCATTACTTTTCTAACTTTCTGGAGCTCCGCAGCCCATTTAGATAACCATACAAATATATTTTAAGAAAGATTTTAGTATCAAAGCTCGGACGACCTTCTGCTTATATGCTTTGAACAGAAAAACCTAAAGTTTCTAAGGACAATGCTTCAACAAAAGCATCGATAAAACGAACGGGGTTTTCTGGTAAAATAGTGTCTTCTAAACTAAAAAAAATATGGGAAGCATCAGGACAAAATATAGTATTATACCAAGCTAGTTCTTCTAGTCCATCACAACTTAGTATTGTTACCCGTTACAAAACTGTCTAGAAAGAAAGAGAAACTGGATTCATGAAACCATTTAAAGAGCGATATGATGCAGTACATGATGAAGATGCCTATCAAGAATGGCAAGATGAACCAATTTATACTGAAAAGTCATGGGGCGAAATGTTAAGGTATAGACCCGATTTAAGTTCTAAATAAACATATACCAATTACATCAAAACTCGTCTAAATCTTTAAAAGCATTAGACAAGTTTTTTTTACTATTCCATCTTTTTAATACTAAGCTATTTTTTTGTCTTTTTTCTGTGTTAAGCTTCGTCATTTGATACTGTTAATGTCACTTCCATATTTCCTCTAGTGGCATTAGAATAAGGACAAACCTGATGTGCTCTTTCTATTAAATCCTGAGCTAGCTCTATTGTTACGCCCGGAATATTGGCATGTAAAGCGGCTTCGAGAGCAAAACCTCCACTTGTATTGGGACCAATTCCCACCGTAGCACTAACGCTTGTTTCACCAGTTTCAATTTTTTCTTTTTTAATTACTAAATTGAGTGCACTATCAAAACAAGCGGCATAACCTGCTGCGAATAACATTTCAGGATTCGCAAAATCATCGTTTGCTCCGCCTAAGGCCTTTGGATATTGAACAGCCAAGTCTAAAATTCCGTTTTCGCTTTTTACTTGTCCATTTCTACCTCCTAGGGCAGTTGCTGTAATATTGTATATTATTTTCATTTTATTGTTTTTATTATTTTTATTATTTTTATTATTTTTATTTGAAATTTTTGAAATAATGTTTTTTAACTCCTCTAACTCTTCTACCGTTACATTCATCGATTCGATTAATTGTGCGGGAATATTTGATGCTTTTATTTGCAAAGCTCTGCCATTTTGCGTCAAGGCAATGTTTACAACACGCTCATCAGTGCTACTCCTTATGCGAGTTACTAATAGTTTTGCTTCCATACGTTTTAGCAGGGGTGTCAGTGTACCACTATCTAGTTTTAACTTTTCGCCTAATTGATTTACCGTTTGCGACTCAAATTCCCACAGGACTAGCATCGCTAAATACTGGGGATAGGTCAAATCGACAGCATCTAATAAAGGCCGGTATTGATTGATAATTTCCTTTGCAAAAGCATAAATAGGAAAACAAACTTGCTGACTTAAAATTTGGAGCTTTTTCACGTTTTCGTTTTAATGATACAAAGATAGAAGTTAAATTAATTATGCACAATTTAATTGTTTACAATTAATATTAATTTAACATTTTGACTCATAACGCTCAAGAACCTCCTTTTGAAAACCATAATTGTAAATGGTACTAAAATCAACTTCCCCTACTAAAGCGAAATAAGTTTAGCTTGGCGAGCGTCAAAGTTCACCTCTGCTTCCAGCTCTGCGAAGTCTCCTGACTTCGCAGCCACTAAATAATCAAAAAACATAGGCAAATAAAGATTGCTACAGTTAGAGTACTTTATAGCAATTAGCACGAAGTCGGGAGACTTCGCCCAACAAGGGATATTTTTGCTGCAAAGTCGCTAAGGCTCGACGTTTTTACAACTAAGTTTTGTTTTCAGACTGTTCGCTAAAAGAGACATCATGCTAACTAGAAGTATTTTTGAAAATGAAAATAGTCTTGGAAGGATAAGTTGCGAACCCCTTTTAACTCGGACTCATTTTAATTTTCTTTTATAGTTTTAAACAGCTATTTCCTTTTTTAATCTACATCTTTTGTTGTGAGCTCAGTTAATTTGCAGAGCAATCACAAATCTTATGTTCTAAGACTTATTAGAGGGAGTAGTAATTTTATTTCATATTATTTGATTCGAAAATTCTGTACTTGAAAAGTCCCACTACTACTGCGCCACCAATGGCATTTCCGACTATGGCTAACGACAGAAACGCTAGATAGTCTAAAAATGTAATTGTGTTTGAATGTAAAAAAGCTCCAAAAACCTCAATATTACCGACAATACTGTGGTGAAAACCTCCAAAACCGATGACACCAGTTATCATGAAAATGAGAAAAATACGAGTTAGTGAGTTTTTGACGCTGTTTATTAACCAGTTCAATAAACCCATTAGCCAGCCAGCAACTATTGCACTTAAAAAGAGAACCCAAGCATCATAATGAACTACATGAGTGCCTATTTTTACCATTGTTTCATGTGTGAACAAGTTTAAATGCGGTGCAAGTAGACTTATAAACAAAATAAATAAAATACCTCCAATTAAGTTGCCAAGAATAACTAATCCCCAAACTCGCAGTAACTCCCAGATCGTCCGTTGTCCATTCAGTACGGGAATGGCTAAAACGGATGTTTGCTCCGTAAATAGTGCCGACTTCCCTAAAACGATAAGAATGAATCCTACGGGATAGACCAAACTAAAAAATTTAAAGATAGTGTTTTCAGCCATTGTTCCTGATAATAAGTAGTAAAGACTACAGATTAAGAAATAACTGAACCCTATTTCAAGTCCCGCAATTATAGCACTGAGCGTTATAGCCTTGTTATTTATTTTGAATATCTCTTCACCTTCGTGCATAACATGACTTAAAACATCCCGATTCTCATCGACACTACCTATTTCTTCTGATGTTTTCTCTAATTCCTCTTGATGCTTCTCTTGGTCTTTATCTTTAGATTTCATAAAGCTTTTTTAGATATTTATTACTTTTATTGCAAATCGAAATGCCTTTATTGTAATTTTATTGATGTACTATTCTTTGGTAAAGCATAGTTGAGTATGAATGTCTACTTTCGGTATATACTTCTTTAAATTCTTTTTCAAATTACTACAATCAGGGTCGAGCAATAATAGCTCAGATTGCTTCGCTGTTTCGCAACTATTCGGTACTCGCACTAAGATTCAAGTTTCTATAAAAAACTCTTACCAGCCGACACTAGTTTCTAGCAGATGACTTAATATTCAAATATACGTTATTTTATTTGCAGGTAATTAAGGTAGGTTTGCTAGTGTGATATTGGCTCGAATATAAATTTGTTGGATTAGCTCAACTTTTCCCAGATCCAAAAAAAATTTGCTTTTTTCAAGTAAGCTGTTTTGTTTTCTGAACTTTCTTAAAAAGTTTAAGTATCGTTTGATGAGTCAACCAAATCTTTTTTCATTTGATAAATACTACATCATTTTCAATTATTCGAACTTGTATTTTATCTCCTGCTACTGAACGAATCCTTTCGTGTGGCTAGCCTCTGGGTTCAAGATGAATATTCTATGTTTACTTTATGACTTATACAAACCAAGCCGATTTAGAGGTTTTTAGACGAGCTGATGCTGCGCTCAATCGAAATATGAAATCAAACAAATGAGTCCTAAATTAAATTTATCACTAACCAGAGATAGTTTGGGTACAAGCGACGACTTTAATACTGCTCATAAATGGTTAAAGAACTAGACTACAAGATAATAAAAAAACAGAGTCCCAAATAGAATCGCTATGCCAAACATTTCTAATTAAACGAAACTGATTTGCGTGATATTCAGGAATTATTAGAGCGCAATAGTAGTAAAACTCACAACCAGTTAAGTAACAAAAGCATTCAGCAAATAAAAAGTCATTTTGATGTTTTGTAATAAAAGGAATATCTATACATTTGGGAAGGCTAGGCTATTCAATAACGTTTACAGTCAGGCTGCCTGTACTTATAGATCCTTTACGATATTAAACTTTTCAATTTTTTAAAAATAAATCTTATGAAATCCAAACAAATTCTTCTTGTGATATTATTTATTTCCACTTCACTTTTTGCGCAAAGCACAGCACCACAATTAGATAAAATTAAGCAGCAAGATCTAAAAGAGGACTTATATGAACTGGCAGGTGACGCCTTTAGGGGAAGAAGAGGAGGAGAACTTGGCGAAATGCGAGCTTCTGTTTGGGTGGCTCAAAAAGCGCGTGAAGCTGGTCTTAAACCTGCAGGCGAAGATGGAACCTACTTCCAGTTCTTTAATCTCAAACGCAGCCGTATGGCAAATAGTAGCACTGTTAGCGTAAATGGTAAAGTTCTTGATCTTTGGAAAGAGATTTGGCTAACTAATTTGGTTGACACTAGCCTAGAAGGCTCTGTAGTTTGGTTGGACAAAATGCCGGATAATACTGTCGATCTGAAAGGCAAAATTGTAGCTATGAATATTATGCCTCCTACTCCCATAACTCAAGACTGGGTGAGCCTCTGGCAATATCGTTATACCGCTGCTGCCATGAACCAGCAGGGAAAAGAACTCCTCAGCCGTGGTGTTACTGCTATCATTTTTGTTGCTGATGATACTGTAGAATCACTTATTTCATTTACGGGATTTCATTATCAAGAAGGAAATTATGGAATTGAAGATGGCAAATCATCTACTGCAGCTACAGTACCGATTATCATGGCAAATAAACAGTTACAGAATACACTTTCTAAACAAGGCGCTTATTTAAAAGCTAATTTGAAGGTAGAGAATTTTGACTATCCTTCTGTTAATATTATTGCAAAGGTTGATGGAACTGATCCTAAACTGAAAGGGGAATACGTGTTATTCAGCGGTCACCAGGACCATGACGGAGTAGGACCTGCTGTTAACGGTGATCCTATCTGGAACGGTGCTGATGATAATGCATCAGTTACGGTAGCGATGCTTGCAATAGGGAATGCGTGGAGTATACAACCCGCTAAACGATCGGCTTTATTTGTTTGGCACGGATCTGAGGAAAGGGGCTTATTGGGTTCTCGTTATTTTGTTAGCCATCCCACTGTTGAACTGTCTTCCATGGTTGCTGTTTTAAATGGCGATATGATAGGACGCAATGCACCTGATTCTGCGGCTCTATTGGGCGCGACAGAACCTCATCTTAATTCTTCTGAGCTAGTAGCTATCACTTTAGCTGCTAATAAAAGTATTGCCAACTTCAACATAGATACTTCCTGGGATGCTGCAGACCACCCAGAAAATTGGTACTATAGAAGCGATCACCTTCCTTATGCTCAAGCTAATGTACCTGCAATATTTTTCACCAGCTTATTGCACCCTGACTACCATACCCCCTTCGATAGCCCAGATAAAATTGACTATGTGAAATTGACTAAGATGACGAAGTGGATCTATGAAACCGGATGGAGAGTTGCTCAAAGCGCCAAACGTCCTGCTTTAACTATTGAAATAAAAAAGTAAAAAACAACTAACCATTATGTTCTTAATAGACAAGCCATTTGTTTCTGATTTTCTTATCGAAACAATAAAAGATAATAATTACAAAATAATTGCAACCAAAGTAGCCATAGAATTGGTAAAAGATGATTCTTTGGCATGGATAGCCGAAGAGGAAGCACTCGCTTTACTAAAAAACAATCCAGAAATTTCTCTTTACAGCAATTCAGAAAATGCATTGGCTTGGATCGATGAATACTATGGAGAAAGTAAATTATCAAATCAATTACAAGTTTTAAAAAATAAAGTAAAGTTCAGAGAACTTATAAAGGAGTTATTTCCCGACTTCTATTTCAAGCAAATAAGTATTGAAGAAATCCAACGATTATCCGACGATGAAATACGTTTCCCATTTGTTATTAAACCTGCTGTTGGTTTCTTTAGCATTGGAGTTCATATCGTAGAAAACGAAAAAGACTGGATCAAAGCTAAAAGTGAGTTACAAGCTGATAAACTTAAAAGTATATTTCCTGAAAATGTATTAAACACCAGTAATTTTATTATCGAAGAATTTATTCGAGGAGAAGAATATGCAATCGATTATTATTACGACAATAATGGAGATGCTGTTGTGTTAAACGTTTTACATCACCTCTTCTCCTCTGGAACAGATACAAGTGATCGGGTTTATTCAACATCCAAAGCAATCATTGATAAGTATAAAATTGATCTTGAATATTTTTTAAGTAAAATTGGCAAAGAGTTAGATTTAAAAAATTTCCCGGCACATGCAGAAGTCCGCATAGATGAAAACGGGAAAATAATCCCTATCGAAGTAAACCCTTTACGCTTTGGTGGATTTTGCACTACGGCTGACCTTTTAGGAGTAACTTTAGGATTTAATGAGTACAAATGCTTTTATGAAAACAAAAAACCAGACTGGGATATTATATTTAAAGAAAAAGAGAATGAACTATTTAGTGTCATTATTTTGGATAATAATTCGGGAATAATCCCTTCGAATATTTTAGGATTTAACTATTCAGATCTTGCTAAAGATTTTGAAAAACCGATATTAATTAGAGAATTAGATATAAATAAATATCCTGTATTTGGATTTGCTTTTATTGAAAGTGCTGCCAGTAATAAAAAGGAATTAAATGATATTCTGACCTCTGATTTAAGAAAATATATAGTGTCAAAATAAGAGAAATTTTAACGACTAAAAAAAGTTATTAGCGGCATCGGTTATTGACTCCTTGTCTTGTTTTCCTATGTAAAATCATAAAGAAAATAAGACAATTAGATGTTTACCCCCGCTACCTCTCGAACCCGTTCGTGTGGTACGTAATCGGCTAGATTAACAACTAAAACATGCCAGCACAAGTGTAAAAAACATCGAGCCGTGCTGAACATTCTACAACCTGCCTCGTAAACTAAATCGATAGCGTGATTTGGAGATATTCGCTCCACAGATTGATACAAATATTCAGCATTAGACAGCATAGAATAGGTTTTGAAAAAATAAATCAATTTGCATAGAAACTGTCCAGCTTTTTTTGTTAATATCTAAACCAATGAATATCTTTGGAATAGATAAAGTGTCTTGTAATTGCATAATCTTCGTTTTTAGTAATCTCAAAGTTATGCTACTACAAAGATGCTTTGATGAAGTGTGTGGTATAGTGGAATTACCGTTTCGCTTAAAGTTTCCCTTAAATTGAAAATTGAAAGGTTACGAAACACACACCATCGCAAGAGCGCAGGAACAACGATGCAATTAAAAAAATACAAATGGATATTAGAATATTAGAAACAATAATCGCAGTTGCTTTTTTCCTTATATTAAGATTTTTGACTGAAAGATTACTTGCAAAAGTTCAGAAAAAATACGAGTATTCAAAATATCGGATAAGACCTATTTTAAAATTCATTAATTTATTATTTTTTACAACTCTTGTAATTGCAATAGTAGCTATTTGGGGTGTTGAACAGACAAATATTTTGACTTTTATTACTTCTGCTCTCACAGTTGTAGGGATTGCATTAGTTGCACAATGGTCAATACTTTCAAACATATCGTCAGCTATCATCATATTTATAAGTCATCCTGTTAAATTGGGAGAGTCCATTACAATTATTGACAAAGAATTTGATATAAAGGGGCAAGTTTCAGACATTGGCTTATTTTACGTAATTTTAAAGACAGATGCAAATGAGAAAATTATGATTCCAAACAACATATTTCTACAAAAAGCTACCAAGATAAATCTATGAAGACAACGAGTATAATTCTATCCACAGTTTTTCTATTACTTTTCCCACTTGTCTTAAAAGCACAGCACAAATATGAAAGAGAATATAGAATAAAGTCTGAAATAATTCCACAATCTGCCCAAGAGTTTATAGATTCTATCGATTCAGATTCTAAAATAAAATGGTATAAAGAAATAAGTCTTAACGATATTACTATTGAAGCCAAATTTAAACACGACAAGAAGAAATTTAGTATTGAATTTGATACATTGGGAATATTACAGGACGTAGAATTTGTAATTAAAAAAAGAGAAATAAATTCTGCTGTTTATCATAAAATAGAGGAAAAACTTGATTCTCTGTACCAAAAATGGAAATTTCAAAAGATACAAACACATTTTGAAGGTAAAAATAAAGATATGATAACTTCTATAAGTAAAAATGAACCAACTGACTCGATAACAATTCTTTACGAGATAGTCTTAAAGGGAAAAGCTCTTGGAAACACGCAACTCTATGAAATCACCTTTGATGTGCAAGGAGAAATACAGGATGTTTTACAGATTATACAAGATAAAGCCGACCACCTTGAATATTAGAATTAAACTTCTGTTGATTTTTTTTATGCTTTCGGGCTCAAAGGAACTTCGTGCACAAGCACAAACCAGAGTTGGATTATTACCTTCTATAAATTACAACCACGAAATAAATAAAGTATGGGAAGTAAATTTCAAGTTTGAATCAAGACATCTTGTGCTTGAAAAAAGTACTTCACAAAGTAGTGTCTTTAAATATAAATATCTCTTAAGTGACGTTTTCGCTTTGGTAGGAAGAAGAGTAGGTTTAAATTCAAAAGTTGTTTTAGGGGTTTTAACACGCATAGAACCTGATGAAGTATCCTATAGGACAATTCAGCAATTTATATTTCAAACCAAAATAGAGAACTTTCGAGTAGCACACAGAATCGCTACTGACCAGACCTTTTCCTCAACTGAATCTAATGAATTTAGATTAAGATACAGATTAAGTGTCGAAATACCACTATCAGGTCTAAAAGTGGATGTTAAAGAGTTCTATTTCAAATTTAATACAGAGGTACTTAATAGTATTCAAGATAATGAATATGATATAGAATTACGAGCAGTTCCTAACATTGGCTACGTAATCAATGAACAGCACAAGATAGAATTGGGACTCGACAATCGTTTCGTTTCATTTACAGATAACCAAACACATTTTACATCTTGGATTACCATAAATTGGTTCCTTTAGAATAAAAACTACAAACAAAAACTAGGGTTTCTTTGCGTGCGCAGCACAAACAACGAAACTCCGATTGAATGGTACCGCCGACGCAACTATATTTTAAAAAGCCTAAGCCCCTGCTGGAGGAAGCGTCCCGCTCGTGGACACAAAGTATAAACAAGAGCAACAAGAAGTATGATTAATTAATAATTATACTAGTTTCGAAATAATTAGCAATTGAGTTTGATTATGGACACGAGCGGGGCAGTTTTGCAAACTGTACCCGCAAAAATGAGAAAACAAAACAATACGTAAACTGGGGTCATTATATTAACTAAAGTAAACAGGTCGCTCCTCGCAATTATTTGCGTCCGCAATAATGAAGATTAGCTATCATAAGAGTTAGTCAGTATTCGTTATGAAAAATCGAAAGACCTTGCATAGCTCACCGAAAGCTTTTCATTGAATAAAATTATATTCCAAGTCTATAAGTCATAAAAAAACACTTTTTAAGACAGAAAGTAGCGATTTTTTTTCACTAACAATCCCAAATTATTAAAAATTTCCTGGTCGTACGCTTGGCGCGCTAACTCCAGTTTGTGTACTAACTGATGCTCTGCTTGGACTTCTTTGGTAATTACGACGATCGTATTCATAATAATAAAAACCTGAATGCTGGCAAAATCAATCACTATGGTACTGATGCTCATTACAATGAGAATGGTGCTCGGCATATGCGTCTTTCTTTCCTTGTATAAAAGCTTGGTAGGCAGGTCTATTTTCTTGCTCCAACTCTTTTTCATACTGCTCCTGTCCGTGCCAAAATAATTTTTAATCACTATTACTTTTCTCATTAAACTTGAGCTCGTAATTGGCGACTTCAGCTGCTCATTGATCGTAATAGAACTATTTTTCTTGATTCGAATTCACTTCTGTTTCTTCTAATACTTCTCATAAAATAAAAGGTTTTCTTATACAAAAATAGAAGCTTGCTTTCTATAATAAAGTTATCTTTGAAGCATTATATAAACTTTGTGATGAAACAAATCATTTCCGTAGACTTCTACTTTCAAAATTTAGAGCATATCCCACTTATTGATGTGAGGTCGCCTGGAGAATTTGCTAAAGGACATATTCCAAATGCTACTAATCTTGAATTATTTACTGATGAAGAACGGGCAGTAGTAGGCACTGCTTACAAACAAGAATCAAAAGAAAGAGCCATTGAAATTGGATTTGAGTATGTAAAGCCCAAACTGAATGATTTTATAACTAAATCTATTGCAATTGCAGCTAACAAAGAGGTTGCAATACATTGTTGGCGTGGGGGAATGAGAAGTAATGCTTTCGCTGATCATCTTATCGAGAATGGTTTTGAAAAGGTTTATGTCATTGAAAAAGGGTACAAAGCTTTCCGCAATTATGTAATACAATTTTTTGAGCAACCCTTTAATCTTAAAGTCCTAGGAGGATATACAGGCACTGGTAAAACGGAGATACTACATTCTTTAAAAAATAAAGGACAACAAGTGATAGATTTGGAAGGATTGGCCAGTCATAGAGGTTCGGCTTTTGGTGGGATAGACCTTCCGCCACAGCCAACAACGGAGCAATTTCAAAACAATCTGTTTTCCATAGTTCAGAGCTTAAACCCCACTCTACCCATATGGGTTGAAGACGAAAGTAGGTTGATTGGCCAAGTAGCTATTCCTGATGCATTTTATAATACAATGAGAGAGATGCCAATCTATTTTTTAGACGTTCCTCTGGAGGAAAGAACAAAACACCTTGTTACCACTTACGCAAGTCTTAGCCATGATAAATTAGCCGATGCTATTAGTCGAATCACTAAAAGGCTAGGATACGACAATGCCAAATTTGCTCAAGAAGAACTTGAAAAGAGGAATTATGATAAAGTAGTAGAGATAACCCTTTTATATTATGATAAATACTACTTAAAGGGATTACAAAAACGCGAAAATTCTAGAATTCTAGAATTTAAAACCCCTACCGTCAATCCTGAGGTGACGGCAGATTTTTTAATAAACTTACTCAATTAAATAAAAATGAACGAAGCTATAAAACTAACAAGTTTTAGTCACGGTGCAGGCTGCGGATGCAAATTATCACCAAAAGTCTTAACTACAATATTAGAATCGAACAGCCCAAAAATGGAAGACAACCGTCTCTTAGTGGGTAACGATACCAGAGATGATGCTGCGGTGTACGATATGGGAAATGGAACGGGAATCATAAGTACTACCGATTTTTTCTTGCCTATCGTAGATGACCCTTTCACTTTTGGTAGGATTGCAGCTACTAATGCTTTAAGCGATGTGTATGCTATGGGGGGGAAACCATTAATGGCAATTGCAATACTGGGATGGCCCATTGATAAATTAGCCCCTGAAGTGGCTGCTCAAGTAATGGAAGGCGGCAGAAAGGCCTGCGCTGATGCAGGAATAATAATTGCTGGTGGTCATAGTATTGATAATCCAGAACCTATTTTTGGACTAGCAGTTACAGGCTCAGTTGTAATCTCTAATTTAAAACGTAATGATAAAGCAGAGTCAGGAAGTGTCCTGTATCTAACTAAACCTTTGGGTGTTGGAATTTTAGCTACGGCACAAAAGAAAGGTCTTTTAGAAGACGAACATAAAGACATTGCCGCTAATTCGATGATCATTTTAAATGATGTTGGATTAGAGCTATCAGAAATGGAAGAAGTAACCGCCTTAACCGATGTAACTGGATTTGGACTCATGGGCCATTTACTAGAAGTTTGTGAAGGAAGCAATGTGTCTGCTATTGTCAATTATAGCAAAGTGCCTGTTTTCAAAGAGATTCATGACTATATCGATAAAAAGTGCGTCCCTGGTGGTACACTGAGAAACTGGGACAGTTATGGTCACAAGCTTAACATTGAAGATGAAAAGCAAAGACATATTTTATGTGATCCTCAGACTAGTGGCGGACTATTGATTGCTGTCAAAAAAGAGGCTGCCCAAAAAGTGGAAGCAATTCTAAAAAGTAAGGGGCTTTATGCTGAACCAATAGGAGAACTAATAGAAAAGTCAGAAAGACTAGTGTATATTAAATAAAAGTAAAAAAGGGGCATATAGATAAGGTCTGCTAACCCTTTACCGTCGTCTTGAAGGCCAAAAAGCTTTGTTACACATTTAATACAGGCAAGAAGTTATAATTTAAACCAGGTCTCGGCCTGGTTTTTTTTTGGGAGGGAATTCCAGCTGTACACTATATCTTTTTCTGGTCACGTCCAAAACCGCTTTTAATCTAAAAATTATTTGGGCGTCCCCTTCGCCAAAGCTGCGGTCAGGCTGTTCGCTTTATTCCCTATAAGAAAAACTACGGCTGAAAAAAGTCTTGTTTTTCTAAAGCGGGAGATACCGCTGCTATCCTTAACGCAAAAAAAAGTACTAGCATGATAAGCTTTGCAATGCCAACAAGCCAGCTACACAAATACAGCCCAACCATACAACTATTAAGCAATAGCGCTGACCACTTATCGATGTGAGAATACTTAGTCCTTAGCATTAGTACTACCGGCGATAAATACTCTTTTTAAATATGACACTACGTCCCAAATAAAACATATTATAGAAGTTTTTACTATATATTTGATGTTAGTATGTTTTTACTACTATAAAATAATGTTTGATAAAGTCACACATGTCTAATAGTTATGCCTCATTGTAAATACACCGTAACCGAAAAAGCAACTCGACAGAAAAAATGATGACAAAAGAAACGAAGAGACTAGATGCTATTATTAAGGAACTTGATATAAAATTAAGTGGCGTTAAAAATGAACTGAATTTTCAAAATAAAGAAAAAGAAAATCGAGCATCGGAATTAGCAATTGCAAATAAAGAACTGATTTTTCAAAATAAAGAAAAAGAAAATCGAGCCTCGGAATTAGCAATTGCAAATAAAGAACTGATTTTTCAAAATAAAGAAAAAGAAAATCGAGCATCGGAATTAGCAATTGCAAACGAAGAACTGATTTTCCAAAATCAAGAAAAAGAAAACCGAGCCTCGGAATTAGCAATTGCAAATAAAGAACTGATTTTTCAAAATAAAGAAAAAGAAAATCGAGCCTCGGAATTAGCAATTGCAAATAAAGAACTGATTTTCCAAAATCAAGAAAAAGAAAATCGAGCCGCGGAATTAGCAATTGCGAATAAAGAAGTGATTTTTCAAAATCAAGAAAAAGAAAATCGAGCCTCGGAATTAGTAATTGCAAATAAAGAACTGATTTTCCAAAATCAAGAAAAAGAAAATAGAGCCTCGGAATTAGCAATTGCAAATAAAGAACTGATTTTCCAAAATCAAGAAAAAGAAAATCGAGCCTCGGAACTAGCAATTGCGAATAAAGAACTAATTTTTCAAAATAAAGAAAAAGAAAATCGAGCATCGGAATTAGCAATTGCAAATAAAGAACTGATTTTTCAAAATCAAGAAAAAGAAAATAGAGCAAAAGAGGCAGTCGCATCAAATAAAAAACTTGTTAAATCTGAATTTGATCTGCGAAAGTTCAAGGATGAACTAGAACAGAAAATAGTTGAACGTACCCACGAGTTAGAATTTACGAATACACAACTGATCGATTTCTGTAACATTGTTTCTCATAATTTAAGAGCGCCGCTTGTAAACATGAGTATGTTGGTTGATTTCATTGAAGTAAATGAAGAGGAAAGTAAAGAAATGTTTGGGAAAATTAAAACTGTAATCAACCATTTAAATGAAGTCTTTAACGAATTAGTGGAATCTCTTCAAGTAAGGCAAGATAGAGAAATTAAAACTGAAAATATAATTCTAAAAGACTGCTTAGAAAGTGTTCTTATTGGATTTGAAGCACAAATTAATTTGTACAATGCAGATATACAAATAAATTTCAATGATGTTTCTGAAATATCTTTTCCACAGAAATATTTGGACAGTATTTTTACAAATCTTATCAGTAACGCATTAAAATATAAATCATCCGATAGAAAACCTGTTATTAAAATTAAAACCGAAAAAATAAATGGCGCCATTGTATTATCAATTGCCGACAATGGTTTGGGAATAGACTTAATAAGGAATAAAGACAAACTTTTCAAAATAAGAAAAACCTTTCATTTGCATCCCGATGCAAAGGGGTTCGGTTTATTCATAACAAAAACTCAAATAGATGCAATGGGTGGAAAAATATGGGCTGAAAGTGCCCTCGGCAAAGGCAGTACTTTCTTTATTAAATTTAAAGCAAAAAACACATGAACCTTATTAGAACTCTATAAATTATTGACGATGATGAACTCTTTGTTTTCCTAACAAAAAAAATCATCCAGCAGACGAATCTTATTAACTTAATTAACGTTTTTGGCAACGGATTAGATGCCATAAATTTCTTAAAGGAAAATATTGACAATCCAGATTCCCTACCTGAAATCATCCTTCTTGACCTGTCAATGCCCATAATGGATGGTTGGGATTTTCTTGAAGAATACCTTGTATTGATGCCAAAGCTCAGCAGGAAAATCGATATTTATATTGTTTCATCTTCCATATCTCCTTTTGATATTGTTAGGGCAAAAAGCATAAGTGCTGTTACCGACTATATTATTAAACCCATTACCAAAGAAAAACTGATAGAGATCATTAAACCAATATAAGTTATCTCACAAGACAACAATACATTTTTAGAAATTAATTTGGAGTAAATTATTTTTTAAACAGCACCATTTTATTTTCACGAACTACGAATAACGACTAATGTTAATTGACTTGAAAAACAATAATAAGGTACGTCCGAAATAATTATGGATTGGACAGATATATTAAGAAAGAAAGAGAACAGCGAAGGCATAACAGCACCTAAAAAAAAAATAGTGGACCAGGGGTAAATTCAATGGTTGTAGCTAGTTTCAACTTTTGTGTGATTTGACAGGAAAGTGTCACGCACTCGGCTACTATCCTTATACTAACCGTTAGCAACAAATAGCTCGAACACTAGTTAAAGAATAAAATTACATATTGAAAAACCGCTTCCATAAAAACCGCTGCTTCCTACTTAAGAAAGAGCGGTTTTTTTATTGCCAATCATAACTTTTTAAAAAAGTCCTAGTCGCACACTTGGCGCAGACACTCCGATTTGTGTATTAACAGAGGAACTTCTTCTAGGGCTTCTTTCGTAATTGCGACGATCGTATTCGTAATAATAAAATCCTGCATGCTGGTAAAATGAATCACTATGGTAGTGGTGCTCATCACAATCATGATGGTGCTCTGCATAAGCCTCTTTTTTTCCTTGCATATAAGCCCGGTATGCACGTCTATTATCTTCCTTCAACTCTCTTTCGTAGTTTTCTTGCTCGTTCCAAAACGATGCTTCACCTCTTTTACTTTCGGCTTTAAATTGGACCTCGTAATTTGCATCTTCGGCTCCTCTTTGCTCGTAATACGACAATTTTTCTTGATTTGTATTTACTTCTGTTTCTTCTGAGAGTTTAGCTTCTTGCGCATTTAGATTAGCGAGAGCTCCAAAAAATAGTATTGCTGATATCGTTTTAATAGTTTTCATAATTTAAGTTTTAATGATAGTATACTACCGTTTCTATTCTTGACTTCAATAGTAAGACAACTATAAAGTAGTTTACCCTACCTTCAAAATAAAAAATGGTCAAAAAAAAAACGTGCGTAAAACTATAAAGCGGTTAAACCGAATTCATAGCTGTTGCAATCTGTAAATAAAGCAACATATTGCAATAATTGTATAATACATTAGCTAATTAAAAGTGCCAATTTTGTAGCATACAAATTAGCTATGAAAAAATTAATTCTTCTTTTTACCATTATGGCAATTTCATTAGCGTGTAAGCAAAATGAATTTGCACAAACCACTAAGAAAGCACCAGTACGAGAACGAAAAGAGCCAAAAACGACTTCTTACACCTTTGAGAACACGAAGCAGTGGTTAGAAAAAAATGGTTAGGACGATTCCAAAATGCGTATTAGCATGGCACTTAACAGAACCTATAAAGCAAATTTCACGAAAATGGATTCTGTAATTATCCCTGCGGATTTTAGCGGTGATATTGAGTTTTATCTGCCTTTTCCCCTTCATATCCCATCTATAGAGGATGTTGATAAGATCGTCTATTTTTATTACTCTACGCAAACCTTTGCCGCCTATGAAAATGGGGAGTTAGTACATACTGGGCCAACTAATATGGGCCGAAAAAAAGACCCCACCCCTACCGGCCTTTTTTACACTAACTGGAAAGCTGAACAAACCATAAGTACCTTTAACGATGAGTGGGATTTGCGTTGGAATTTTAATGTGGAAAACAAGGAGGGCATAGGATGGCACCAATACAGTTTACCTAGTTATCCTGCCTCACATTCCTGTTTACGACGGCAGGAAAAAGATGCCCGCTATCTTTATGGTTGGGCAGATGCATGGGTATTAGCAGACGCTGAAAATGTAAAAGTAAAAGGAACTCCAGTAATCGTTTTTGGCTCCTACGATTTTGACGCTCCAAAACCGTGGTTGCAGTTAACTGCAAATGCGAAGGCATTGGATATCACTGAAGATGAAATAGACGAAATAACCTCCCCCTTCTTAACCGAAATTCTATCAGAACAAGAGATTAGAAAGTCCACTAAAAGTATCAAATAAGCAAATCTAATTGCTATTTATTAGTATTCATAAATTCTATAACCTCAGCAAAACGATTACTCCATGGCCAGAAATACTGTGTTACCATAGGTACATGTTTTTTGTTTAAATGAATGGGAGTAACATTAGACTGAAAAGGATGCAGAGCTGAAATAAAATTACTGTTTCCCTTTTTTATTGACGCATAGGTTTTATCACCTATGTAAATTAAAAAGGGAGGTGTATCTTTATTTATGAAGTAAATGGGGGAGGCTTGCTGCCAATTGTCTGGGTTTTTTGTCCAAGTAATTAAATAGTTATCCACTACTGTTGGCGGATTTTCCATCAGATAGCGTTTCATATCGAGGCCTGCTGCATCATTGAAGATAATTCCTGCAATACTAGAGGCGTCAATCCCGTATTTTGGGTTCATCACCGCCAAAGCACCCAATTGACCTCCTGCAGAATGACCTGTTATAAAAATTTCATTTGGATTTCCGTTATATTTGCTAACACTGTCTTTTGCCCATTGGATAACGGCAGCAATTTGCTGAGTCATGCCATCATAATCTGCATTTGGACTCAAAATATAGTCCGGAATAATAGTAACCACACCCTTTTTCGCAAAATTCCTTCCTAACAAATCATATGTTCCTTTCCGTCCGCTGTTCCAATTACCACCATGTACGAAAATCAGAACTGGGCCTTGCTCTGCCTTAGAATTTCTGGGAACAAATACATTCATTTTCGGACTATTCGCCATTTCACTATTGGAATCAGACAAATAAGAAACATCCTTAAACTTTTTGGAGCTGCAGCTCGCTAATAACAATACAAATATGACAAAGATAAAACGCATTTTTTTTACTAATATATGATTTTTAAAATAACTGTCGCCATTGAATCTTTGTAAAATACGAGAATTCAGTGACCGATTGAATTTATAGGTTTCCTATATTTAATTTGTTAAATTTGATAGTGCCAGAAAATGCTTTAATCACTAGGACCGCTTTTTACCCGAATAGTTTTGAGAAGTATTAGATCTTGAAAATGCTCCAAGAAAAGATGATCTTTTAAGTAAAAGAATGAATTTTAATTGATAAAAGCACTCACAACATGTTTTGTTACTAGAAAAAAAGCTCTTCTATCCCTACTAGAAAAGTCCGAAAAAAAATATACCCCCAGCACTTTTCATCAACTTCGTGTTGAACTAAAAAAACTAAACGCCCTCTTTGATTTGATCGAGTTTTCCTCTAAAAAATTCAGAAGAAAAAAAGTGATTAAACTACTTTTAAACAAGCAGGGAAAGTACGAGATCTTCAGATCGAAGAAGCCACTTTTAAAAAGTAACAAGAATACAATTTACTTTTAGAGCAGCGTTCAAATTTATGAAGACAACAGTTTAAAGAAAAAAACTTTTTTTTCTTTGCTAAGCTACAAAACTGCCAAGCAGCTAAAAAATCAATACAAAAAAAGTATTCCCTTCTTATCCGAAATGGATCGTAAAAAAGTAAATAGCTACCTAATAAAAAAGAGGGGCGAAATAAAAATTTTTCTTAGTTAGGACAATTTGCAAAAAGAACAGCTACATGAGCTGCGTAAGTGACCGAAAGTCTATTATTACAATAAGATGAACTTACTTTTGAAAAATAGAAACCAAAAAACTCCAAAAAGAAAAGAGATTGACTGAATTACTCGGCAGCTGGAATGATGGCGCGTTTACAATTATACAACTACAAAAAACAATCGACGAAGCTAAAATTAATACGGAAAAAATTACTTGACTTGAATCCTTAAAAATAAAAATAGCTGCTGAAAACAATGTATTTTTGAAGGAAATAAAATTGGCTATTCTCGAATTAGAATAAAAAAATTACATTTCTACTCATTCAAAATATTTTCTAATACTACCAGAGGTAGAACGCAATAAATGATATAAAAATGAATACTAGCATAAAGCACACTCTTTTGATCGTTCCCGGATTGGGGGACCCGGGAAAGGAACACTGGCAGAACTATTGGCTGAATAAATATGAAAACTCCCGAAAAGTTATTCAAAATGACTGGGATCGACCTGTTTTACCAGATTGGTTAAGCAAGCTCAACGATGTAATTGCAGCTATCGACGGCAAAATTATCATTGTAGCACACAGTCTGGCGGCAGTTTTAGTAGCACATTGGTCAACAACTAACAATACTCAAAAAATAGCTGGCGCTTTACTTGTCGCCCCAGCAGATGTGGACTCCCGCAGTCATACTCCAGAAGAGACTTGGAACTTCTCTACTATTCCACTATTAGAATTAGATTATCCCTCCATAGTGGTAACGAGCTCAAACGACCCTTATATTTCGGTAGAAAGAGCCCAGTTTCTAGCCAAACAATGGGGAAGCGCTTTCGTTAACATTGGACCAAAAGGTCATCTCAACTCGGACTCACAATTAGAGTATTGGACCGAAGGACAGGGCATTCTACAGTCCTTACTTACTATAATTGAAGCAGAGAGACCATCCAATTAATGTATTCAATCTGTCTTTCGCATAAATACCAACTTAATTGACCCTAGACAACGAATTTTTTGAACTCTAGCAAAATAGACAGAGTACAGAAAAATCTACTTAACTACTCTATCGCGAGAAATATTCTTAATTAAAAATTAATTTAACAAACCTAAGTTTAAACTATATTTACTAATTGAACGATGGCTAACCTAATCACTGAATGAGCGAGCAAGAATCTTGAAAGTATATAAAATGCCCAATGGAAAAAATAAATAAAGTCGCTAAAATGAGCTTACTGTTTTGGCTCATGAAAATTGTTGCAACCACCTTAGGAGAAACTTTAGGAGACTATATAGCCCAAACACTAAACCTTGGGTATACTATAGGCCTATTGGTAACTCTAGTTTTCTTTCTGCTTGTCCTAGCTATTCAGTTGACTGCTGAAAAACACATACCCGTTTTCTATTGGTTGGTTATTATCGCTACTACCACTTTGGGAACTGAAATCTCAGATTTTATTGATAGGACTTTACGATTAGGATATACTGTCGGGAGTCTGTTGCTGTTTTCTGGCTTAGTGCTGATTTTAATGCTTTGGTACAAAAAATTTAAAAACTTAAAAGTATATCCAATTACGGATCGAAATAAGGAAATCTATTACTGGATAGCCATCCTTATTTCGAATAGCTTAGGCACCGCTTTTGGGGATTACTTAAGTGATGTTGTTGGTTTAAGCTATTTGAATGGGGCATTCGTTACCGCTGGTATAATACTCATTGTTGTTTTATTGCATTATGCGACTAAGATCAATCACATTATCCTTTTTTGGGTAGCCTTCATCTTCACCCGCCCTTTCGGAGCCACTTTTGGTGATTTTCTAACAAAGCCTGTTGCTAAGGGAGGCTTGGACCTAGGGACTTTAAGTGCTTCTACAGTATCATTAATTTTAATGATACTACTTATTATACTATCTCATAGGAATATCCTTAGAGCAACCGTATTAAATAACAACCCTGAATAAAGCAAAATGATAAAGAAAAAAAATTGGCATGAAAAACATCATGAAACATTGGAATTTGGTAATCGTCTAGCAGATGCAGTTGCGAATAGCATGGGGTCTTGGCGTTTTATAATCATACAAACCGTTTTGGTCGTACTGTGGATGGGCCTAAATACAATGGCTCTTATTCAACATTGGGATATCTACCCTTTTATATTACTAAATCTGGTCTTCTCTACCCAAGCTGCTTATGCAGCACCCATTATTATGATGTCCCAAAATAGACAAAATCAAAGGGACAGAGTTCACGCGCAAGCAGATTATCAAACCAACCTAGAAGCAAAGCTAGAAATAGAAGAATTGGCGACGAAACTGAATAATATTGAAATACATAAGCTGGATAAAATAATTAAAATGCTTGAACAAATGGAGAAATAAAGCTCAACTAAAAAAATAGTGATTTTATCAAGCTCGTTTGAGGCTTTTAAGTACTGAAAAATCTCGATTATCCCTCTTACTTTAGGGCTAATCGAGATTTCTGCGTTAAAAACTAACTCACAATTCAAACTTCTTTTTTAATTAAAGCATATTATCCGGTTTATTACTTCCTGATTTTGTCAAAACTCAATACGTCAACTCATGTTAATAAGGTATAAAAAAAATTATAAAGAAACCTCCTAATTAATATTAGTTAAATCAGTTATTTTTATACTTATTTAACTCATTATCAATTGTTTATAAAAAAAATTTCTCTAAATTTAGATTAGATATAAACAGTAAAATTACTGCGTATAAATATAAAAGTTTAATGTGAAAAACTGCTGAGACTATTAAAAGGTCTTAATCATCATTGAGTCACTAAAAATATTTAATATTTAAAAACAAATTATGATGGCACCTACAAGTAGAAAACAAGAAGATTCAAAAGCAACACCAAAAGGAAAAGCAAATGCAGCACACGGATTGAGAGATTTATTCGAAGTTGGGTTAAAAGACATTTACTATGCTGAACAAATATTGAGTCTAAATTTACCTAAAATGATGAAAAACGCATCAACTCCAGAATTGGTAAAAACTTTAAAAAACCACTTGACAGAAACAAACGAACATGTTTCCCGATTAGAAAAAATATTTGAAGTAACGGGGATTAAACCATCCGCAAAAAAATGCGATGCTATGGAGGGAATTTTAAAAGAAAGTGACGCTCTGATCAGCAAAACTGATGTGGGCGTAGTTCGCAATGCCATTATTATTGCATCAGAACAAAAGGCGAAACACTATGAAATTGCAACTTACGGGACTTTACATGCCTTTGCAAAAACACTTGGAGAAACCAAAGCGGCTAATCTACTTGCTATATCTTTAGAGCAAGAAAAAAAAGCGGACACTGCGTTAACTGGAATTGCGATTACTTCCATCAATCCGAAAGCATTTAAAGCAGATAGTATTATAAATCCTAGATTGTAAATTTATTGCAAATAAAATTTGCTAGAAAGCCTGCGCCATGCGGGCTTTTTTTATGTAAAAGATATATTGTCAAATGAGATTAGTCCTTTTTTTCGCTTTAATACTTCGTACATATTAAACATGAAAAAATATAGTTCCCACTACAAATAGTCTTGTGTAACAAATGTTACTGTGAAAACATTTTAGATGTGGTACTTTTGTATTACAAAATGGGTTTCACTATAATTCAACATCAGACAATTATATGATGAAATCACTATTTTTAAATGCAAATGAAATTTTAAAAAAAAATAAAATGAGTATCGAAGAAATAATCAAAGAGAACCAAGGAACTATAGTAGATGTGCGCACACATGCTGAATTCATGGGGGGCAATGTCGTGGGATCAATAAACATCGCATTAAATGAAATTCCTGAACGAATCGAAGAGTTAAAAGAGCTAAAAGCACCATTAATACTTTGTTGCGCATCTGGCAACAGAAGCGGTCAAGCTCAGCATTTTCTTTCACAACAGGGTATTGAATGCTACAATGGTGGTGGCTGGTTAGACGTTAATTATTATAAATCTCAAGCAACAAAGTAATATGATAAATACACTGAAAAAACTATTTGGCATCGGCCCTAAAGCGGATTACGCGGCACTGGTAAAACAGGGAGCTCTAATACTCGACGTGCGTAGCCCTAGCGAGTACAAACAAGGACATATTAAAGGCTCCGTAAACGCTCCGCTGAACGATTTGTCAAAGCATATTTCGAAACTAAAAAAAGAGACTGCAGTTATCACTTGTTGTGCCTCTGGTATGCGAAGCGCATCAGCAAAAAGTGTTTTAAAATCAAATGGTTTTACACAAGTTTATAATGGCGGAAGCTGGACTAGCCTACAAAACAAAATATAATGAACGTACCAACTTTATTAAGTGATTGGAATTTAATGCGTTTTGTTCGTCTTGGATTGGGTGTGTACATCGGTATGCAGGCTTTTGAAACCCACAGTATACTCTCTGGTGTTTTAGCTGCTTTTCTATTGTATCAAGTCATTGCAAATACTGGTTGTTGTGCGGCGAATGTCTGTGCTATACCAAATAATAAAAAAATAGCGATAACACTTCAGACGTAGAATATGAAGAAATAAAATCCAAATAATAGTATTTAAAATATCAATGCATATAAAACATCAAAAAGCCCCAATTGGGGCTTTTTTAATTATAAAGCTGTCAGTCTTAATATTAAAACAATACCATTATTGCATCATTGGTATTAAGTAATGATAAAACTGCAAGCCTATCAACAAATTAACTTTCTCGTCAGCTTAATTAGACCTCCATTTTAGGATAGACATTGTATGCCTTAGCTATACATGTATAATCAGTGCTTGGGTCAGGAGTATTTAAAGGACGTCATAAAATTGGATTACTCATGATGTTTATTTTCTGTTTCTATTAATTTAATTGTGATACATAAGTATTGAAACCCATTCTCTCTAAAATATTTGAAACACGATCTAAAGCATAGGAATCGTGACCCTCCAAAAGAAATTCTTTCTCGACTCTTTCGTCCGCATTAAGGTTTATTATCTCTACAATTTTGGAGTGAGGAAAAATAAGGTCAAAGCTAACTTGGCTATTTATAGACTTAGTAAACTCATCGTCATTTTCCATAATAATGATAATCTTAGCCGTTGCTACTTTTTTTACTTTTCTTACAACTTCTTCATCGTTAATACAAAAGCCAGAAAGAATGATGATATCTGCTTCCCAACTCGCATCAGTAGCGCAAGACATTTTTTCGATATTGCTGTTGTGATTGCTTGCCAAAAGTGAGTCGTAGATATCTGCGAGTGCTTTTGGGTTTTTATCAAATAATAACATCTGGTATCGCTCAGACAACTCTCTAAGCACAGCGAAATTTCTTTTGTCAGCAGCACCAATCACGGCTATTGTTTTTATATTTTCCATTGTTTCCTGTTTTATAATACAAAGGTACTTCAAGAAGCATGATAACTGCATTGAGTTAAAATAAGAAATGGCATTGATCTAAATCAAGTTTATTTACGCAACGTAATTTGCTTTCTAATACGACTTATTGTCTCAGGAGTCAAACCAAGGTAAGATGCCACCATATGTTGTGGTACACGAGCTATAATGTCGGGATAAGAAGTGGTTAATCTCAGGTATTTTTCCTCGGCTGTTAAATTCAAAGCTGAATTAACTCTCGCCTGCAATGCTATATAGGCATTCTGTAGCAAGAGCCTTTGATATCGCTCAAAAGCAGGCAACTGAGCCATTAACTCTTCTCTAGCTGAAGATGTTAACAGCAACAATTCTGAGTCTTCAATTGCTTCTATCGTGTAAATGGAGTTTGCTCCCGTTAAATAACTAGACAAGTCAGTAATCCACCAGCCTTCAAAACCAAACTGCACAATATGTTCATTTCCCCTCTCGTCGATAGTATAAGAGCGTAATACTCCTTTTTCAATAAAAGCATTGTAAGTACAAACATCCCCTTCAAGTAATAATGTTTGTTTTTTGCGTATCTTTTTAGGTATAAAAAAGGTCTTACACAATTCAAAATCTTCAGCGGATAGCGTCACTTTTTCGCCAATACTTTTTGCTAATTGTCCATACATGGGCGCAAGATAATAATTACTGAATCATTAAAAAAACTAGAGTTAAAAATGACACTTTTTTTATGATAATTCTAATATGAAGCAAGTCTTTTCTACTGTTTTCCAATAGTTTTCTGTTAAAAACCAAAAAACAACTATTCTAAAAATCATTTGTCTTACGCCAAAATAAAAATTACATTTGCAGGAGTTTAACTTTTACACACAAAATGAAGCCTAACACACAACAATTAAACGATTTAACTATCCAAGTCAGAAGAGACATTCTTCGAATGGTACATGCCGTAAACTCTGGTCACCCTGGAGGATCTCTTGGTTGCACTGAATTTCTGGTAACTCTATACCAAAACCTGATGGAACGCAAAGAAGGTTTTGATTTGGACGGAATTGGAGAAGATCTTTTCTTCCTTTCAAACGGCCATATTTCTCCAGTTTTTTACAGCGTTTTAGCAAGAAGCGGTTATTTTCCGGTTTCTGAATTAGCGACTTTCCGTCTAATCAATTCAAGATTACAAGGACACCCTACGACTCACGATAATTTACCGGGAGTTAGAATTGCATCTGGTTCACTTGGACAAGGTTTATCTGTAGGAATTGGAGCAGCGCAGGCTAAGAAACTAAACAATGACAATCACATAATATACACACTTCACGGTGATGGTGAATTACAAGAAGGTCAAAATTGGGAAGCAATCATGTATGCATCTGCAAAAAAAGTAGATAATCTTATTGCAACTATTGACCTTAACGGAAAACAAATTGACGGAACGACTGATGAAGTTTTGGCTATGGGTAGTATACGTGCAAAATTTGAAGCTTTTGATTGGGATGTTCTTGAAATAAAAGAAGGAAACAATATCGAAGCGATCATTGCAGGAATGACTGACGCAAAATCAAGAACAGGAAAAGGAAAACCAGTTTGTGTATTATTACATACACAAATGGGTAATGGGGTTGATTTCATGATGTATACTCATGCTTGGCATGGTAAAGCGCCTAATGATGCACAATTAGAAGCTGCATTTGCTCAAAATCCAGAAACCTTAGGTGATTACTAATAAGTAAAAAGATACTGAAATAAATTCAGCATAAAATGAAAAAATATACAAATACAGGAAGTAAAGATACTCGTTCAGGTTTTGGAGCGGGAATGACTGAATTAGGTCAAAAGAATGAAAATGTAGTGGCACTTTGTGCTGATTTAATTGGATCCTTAAAATTTGATGATTTCAAAAAAAATCATCCAGAGCGTTTTTTCCAAATTGGAATTGCTGAAGCAAACATGATTGGAATTGCAGCGGGATTAACCATCGGTGGAAAAATTCCCTTTACAGGAACTTTCGCTAACTTTTCTACAGGAAGAGTATATGACCAAATTCGTCAATCAGTTGCTTACTCTGACAAGAATGTAAAAATTTGTGCATCACACGCTGGATTAACATTAGGAGAAGATGGAGCGACTCATCAAATCCTTGAAGATATTGGATTAATGAAAATGTTGCCAGGAATGACAGTAATCAACACTTGTGATTACAATCAAACTAAAGCGGCTACATTAGCACTTGCTGATCATCACGGTCCAGCTTACTTGCGTTTTGGACGTCCAGTTGTTGCTAACTTTACACCTGCTGACAAACCTTTCGTAATAGGAAAAGCGATTATGCTTAGTGAAGGTACTGATGTTACCATAATTGCTACAGGACACTTAGTATGGGAAGCGTTAATCGCTGCTGAAGCTTTGGAAGCAAAAGGAATTTCTGCAGAAGTAATCAACATTCATACAATCAAACCATTGGACGAAGAAGCAATTCTAAAATCATTGGCTAAAACAAAATGTATTGTTACCGCTGAAGAGCATAACATCATTGGGGGACTTGGCGAAAGCATATCAAGAGTTCTAGCGCTGAACAACCCCGCTCCACAAGAGTTTGTGGCTGTAAATGACAGTTTTGGTGAGTCTGGAACTCCAGAACAACTAATGGAAAAATACAAATTGAACAATCAAGCGATTGTTGCAGCTGTAGAAAGAGTTATTAAAAGAAAGTAATTTACATCCATTTATAAAAAAAATCCAGTTCAAACGAACTGGATTTTTTTTATATAAATGTATTTTTTACAACAATTTAATACCAAGAAATCGGTTGCAGGTAGCTATAAGATGATGGCGCCGTCTTCCATCTAACATCTCCAGAAACAGCGAAATTAGAATATCCTATAATCTGTGGAGGTGTACCTCCTGTCCACGTAGCCAATAAAAAAGTTTTTGACCCTGTAAAGAGCTCTCCCTGAAGTGAATACAAAACCCAATCATTAAATTCTCCACAAACAGTACAATTAACAGAACCATTTGTTTCAATTTGACAATACTCACTATCTGTTTTCCATGTACATCTCCAAAAAGAACAAGATTTATATTGAAATATAGATCTTAAAAACATTTTACTAGAAACAATTTGATCATTAATAACAATAGTTTCATTGAATAAATCTAAAATATTTCTTTTATTATTTGGTAAATTTTTTACAAATGTTTTAATTCTATTTTCATTAGGAATAACGTTTCTACTTACAATATTAGATTTTTGATCCGCATTTAAATTTGAAATAATACCATAAACATCTAAATCAGTTTTCATAGTTTTAAGTTCCTGTAAATTTTTATTCTGATCTTTTTCAGTCAGTATATAAAGATTACGCTCGTTAAGCCAAATTACTTTTCCTGAAATTTTAAATTTCGAATCTGCATTAACAATAGCTTTTATAGGGTCTGAATAAATAATTCTAGTATTACTAACTATACTATCCTGAATACCCTCCGAAGCCTCCAAAGTATCCAGAAGAGAAGTATGCCCTTTTGCAGAAATCCAATTTTGAATCTCTTTTGTTGTTTTCAATTCTGACAATGCAGAATATTCTTTAATAAATGATTTATCATCTTTAAATGACAACATTTTCCCATCTAAAACAGACAACGAAGCATTTACTGCCAATGGATTTGAACTCTCAATTTGATCCTGACTGCAAGATGCAAAAACTACGGAAACTAACAAAACAAATAATTTTTTCATTTTTTTTTAAAATTAATATTAGCCTTACGGAGGTTAGATATTAAATTTAAAAAGTAAGAAAAATAATTAAATTTAACATTTTTTTAACACTTAAAATTTGATTCAAATAACAATAATAAAAAAATGACTTCCCAAATCTTACATTGGGAAGCCATCTTTTCAACAAAATGTATTTCTATTAGTTACATTTTACTAAATGCCTTTTGACTCTGTCAGGATTAGTAGTATTACCGTCACAGCTCGGGATAGACTCAAAAGGAATTAAAACACCATTAGCATCTGTAATTTCTGATTTGGTACCAAAACCATCACCGTCATCATCAACATCTAAGAAATCAGGAATTCCATCTCCATCACTATCATCAGGATTTACAGCTCCAGCTGGCAATTCTCCTGCCGTCCAAACATATCCATCTCCATCTAAATCTTCTTGATAGGACTTAATACCATCAGGGGTAAGGGCACCACTTGCAATATTAAATTCATGATCCAATCGTTGAATTTCATACAATTTAAAACTAACTACTATAGGCGCATAAGCAGGAACGCTTCCATTTCCAGAAGCATAATAGGCCAATCCAGAAGGAATAAACATCACTCCCGCACCAAAATTTTGATATGTAATTGTACCATCCACATTTGCAGAATAGCTTCCTATTTTAAATTGAGGAAACATTTCCTTCCAACCTCTTGGTTTGCTGAACAAGTTTATCATTTGCTGTGGATACTTCACCTCTTCAAACGCTGTTGCTGCCAATGAGGTTACATTTGATGCCACCACTTGCTCTAAATAATCTCCCTTATAAGATGCAAAAACACCATCAACATTGCAAGGCGCTGTACCTGTGCCTTCTCTTAGCACTAAATAGTAAACTTTATAAGTAATATCATGAAGCTCTACATTTCTACTTAAAAGCTTAGGGAAGTTAGCATTGTCCTTAAAGGACCAAATTGAAGCCTGTGTTCCTCCTTCGGGAATTTTAGTTATTTTAGTATCAGCATCTGCTGAAACATCTTCTATATAATATGTTTTTAAATATTCTTCAATATCTGTAATATCTGTAGCGTATTGTACTGCAAAATCTCTCAGCGGAGTAACTTCGGCTGGATCATTATTTTTTGAACATGAAAATAAAGACAGTGTTGTAATTGATAAAATAAAATAAAACTTAAATTTGTTCATTATAGCTGATTTTTAAGTGCGCAAGATACAATATTGATTGATTCTTGTAAACTATTTAACTCTGATTTTAGAATTTTTATGAGAATAGATAAATTTTTATGGTGTGTCCGATATTACAAGACAAGGAGTATGGTGACAGAGGCATGCAAAAAAAACCATGTTACAGTAAATGGCCTAGTTGCGAAGCCCTCAAAGGAGGTTTTTGCGACCGATAAAATCACCTTTCGAAAGGACCAAATTACACAAATAATTACTGTATTGGATGTGCCTGATAACCGCGTGGGAGCTAAATTAGTTGATATGTACAGGCGAAACGACACTCCAGCTGATGTATACCAGCATTTAGAATTATTAAAGTTATCGAAAGAACACTATCGAAAAAATGGAACCGGAAGACCAACCAAAAAAGACAGAAGAGACATTGACGAATTTGGAAATGACATCAAATCAGAGAACGACGATTTAGAATAATTTGAAACATTAAACTTGAAACATTAAATAATAATGAGTAAAAATATCATCCTGACAAATCAAGAAATTGAACACAAAACAAGAAGAATTGCTTACCAGATCTACGAAACCTTTGTAGATGAAAAGGAAGTCGTTCTTGCAGGAATTGCCATAAACGGCTTCGTTTTTGCAGAAAAAATTGCACAAGAGCTAAAAAAGATCTCTCCACTAGAAGTCTCCCTTTGTGAAGTTAAAATAAACAAACAAAATCCCGAATTACCGATACAAACATCCTTATTAAAAGAGCAATATGCGAATAAAGGTTTAATTCTTGTTGACGACGTACTCAACTCAGGCACTACCTTAATCTACGCCATAAGACATTTCCTAGATGTTCCCTTGAAAAAATTCAAAACTGCAGTCCTAGTAGATCGCAATCACAAGAAATATCCGGTAAAAGCAGATTTCAAAGGAATCTCTCTTTCCACATCCATTTTAGAACATGTTCAGGTGGTTTTCGATGAAGATGGAAATAGCCATGCCTACTTAAGCTAAAATAGCTACAATATCCAGAACGGTCTCGTCTATTGTTTTGTCATCTACAGAGACTTTATACTGGGCCTGATTGTAATAAAAACTTCTTTCGAAAAGATGCATCGCTATGAACTCCTTTAATTCCTCTTCGCTTTTTTCAGCAATTAAGGGTCTTTTACTTTTATTTAAAGACAATCTGTTAAATAATGTCTCAATAGATGCCTTTAGATATATAGAAGACACATTTTCCCCTATCAACAATTCATGATTATTGGCATAACAAGCTGTTCCACCACCCAGTCCAATAATCAATCGCTCTGAAGAATTCAACAATTCAACAAATGCTTGATGCTCCAACTTCCGAAAGTAGATTTCACCACGCTGTTCAAAAATAGCATTAATAGTTAGCTTTGTTTTTTGCTCGATATATTGATCTAAATCCACGAAGGGAATACCCGTATTTTTCGACAGGGTTTTGGCAACCGTCGACTTCCCGCACCCCATATAGCCTAATAATATAATTTTTCTCATAGAATAAAACCTTATAGATTAAGGCGTTAAGATTTATTGTTAAAAAAAGACAAATTTATAATAAAATTGCTTGGAAAACATCAAATAAAGTCCTTATCTTTGCACCCGCATTCAAGGGGAGAATATGACTCGATAGCTCAGTTGGTAGAGCACATCACTTTTAATGATGGGGTCCTGGGTTCGAGCCCCAGTCGGGTCACAATTTAAGTGATCGACACATAATTTCCTTGAAGCTTCGACTCGATAGCTCAGTTGGTAGAGCACATCACTTTTAATGATGGGGTCCTGGGTTCGAGCCCCAGTCGGGTCACAAAGGTCGAGTAATTTATTACTTGACCTTTTTTTATTAAGGCCACGTGGAGAAACGGTAGACTTGCCAGCTTGAGGGGCTGGTGCTCGCAAGGGCGTGTGGGTTCGAATCCCATCGTGGTCACTTTAAGAGCCTGTTTATAGGCTTTTACAAAGGTTTTAGTTAACATTTTTACTCAACCGAGATAAAAAATGCTAGGTAAAACCTTTTTTCGTTTTTTATATCCATCCATATTAGGCTGATAATGAATTATAACGTTTCACCTTATGTACACAGCACTTCTAAATCTATTCATATATCAAGCGATAGCTAATAAACAATATTAGCCAGGTTAATGAAATAAAAATCAACGCTAGGAAAACCACACCAAACGAATAGGATAAAAGATTTGAAGCACTAGATTTTTCGTTACGACCCATAATGAAATGATAATTATATGTTGATTCAATTCTGTATCAAATTTTAGAAAGATCTTAAGTTTTCACAATACCCCCTTTTAGTGATATTTCATTTATTCGTTATAATTTAAGACTTGCAAGTAGTCAAATTGTTTAAACAAAAAAAAGGATAACCATAACGGATACCCGCATTTGTAATTCAAAAAAAAACATCTTTTTTACATTTCGTCAACTACTTCGTATACTTGTTTATCAATTGCCCGTTTGACATCAATAAAGAATGTTTTGTCCTTCTCTTTTTCTACCAATATCGTTAATTCCTCAAAACTTCGGCCATTTAAAAATCGCACGGCTTTAATTCGTTTAGTAAGCTTATTTAATTCAGTATCGCTAAGATCAAACTTACTTATACCTTTACAATTAAACTTACTATAGGACTTAAGAGTAATTTTAGTACTGTCTTCGAAAAGTATTGTTAAGTCGTCTTTTTCCAAGCAAGTACCTATGCCAACAGATTCAACAAATATCCCAGTATATACAAAAGCCTCATTTTTCATTTCAAGTGATGGCTTCACAATGAAACCTACTTTTTTGCCATCAAGACTAAAAAGACTTTCGTTTGTATAAATATATTCTTTGTCTGTCATTACGTCCTCGTGATACAAAATCTTGACGTTATTCTGTGCAAATGCATTTAACCCGATAAATAGAATTAATATCAGTACTGTTTTTTTCATTTTTGTTTTTTAAGTTGGTAATTAAATAATCAAGCCAACAACTACTAATAAGTAGTCCATTTTACATTATAATTTCATTGGCTAATCGTCTTCACATAAGATTTACAATGCAATTTTATAGTAATACTATAAAAACCGAATTTAGGCAATTTAGACAGTTATTTTGGTTTTCTGACTGTTAACTCGCTGTTAATTACCTTAGGACGCCTTGAGATTTACAATATCTTTTGAAAAAAAGCACTTTAATAGTTTACGACCTGTATCGGCTGTATCAATAACTAGGTTTTGTGATACTACATAGCACCGAAAACCCTTCTTTTATTCTCTATAAAGTTCTTTAATTTAACTTTCTAAATAGCCTAAGAAATAAACAGTTATATTTACGTTTTTATTATTACTCCATATCCTTTATTGACCAATATAATGACTTTATATTAATTTGATATCACCTCATTGCACTATGATTAATAAATAATATAAGAAGTCTTACGACGGCTAAAGATCGCTAAGATAGCTGTAAAACGAGTATTTCTATCTAGTGCAGAAACACTTAGAATCAAAAAAGAGTCAATTTATTTCATTCCATGTTCCAATGGCTCAAACTTTCCTAAATCAATTTTTGATTCTCTTAAAACAGAAACAATCGTCATGATGCTTGTGGCGTTCATATCTTTACCTAAAACTCGCATTACAACAGAGCCCATTTCTTTTCTGTTTGCAAATAAAATGAGCTCATAAATATGCTAGTCGGGACCCTCAAAACCAATCGATGCACTCTGCTTTCCAGAACTGAACTTCATCAGATTTTGGTGCTTTGGGTTATTTAGAATAGCATCCATTTTCGCAGCTTCTGATTCTAACTGATTCTTTTTTTTATTAAACTTAGAAGCTGAAATATTCACTTTATAAAAAAATGTAAAGCAGTATTTTGCTTGATTGACAACCGTATTTCATAGGGGTTTAAAACACACGAATAAAAAAATAACGCACACTAAAAAATCACTCCCATATTTACGTGCTATTTAAATTCTGCAATAGGATGTACACTGATTTTTAGAGCAGAGAAACAGCTTTTATTATTTTCTTTTGGTCGCTTTCTTTAGCTCTTCCCCACCTGGAATTCTCATCTTATCGGTTAGAATCGAAATTTCATCCAAATCAAAGCTACCGGTCAAAGACATTAAAACCGTTTGATTAGTACTATTTCCAGACTCAATGAACATCAAAAGCTCATTAATCTCAGCATCATTTGCCCCTGACTTCACTAATATATTAATGTTATTACCACTATCATTTACGCGGATTAGCTCTTCTAAACCAGCTGTTTTCACATATTTATCGGCGGCAGATTTCATTTCACTTACGACTTTTGAACTACTGGTTGTAAAAACCTTTAAATTATCTAATTTTTTTATCAAGTTCATATATTGCTGCGTTTCTCTATCCGAAGCATCAACTTTAACCTTACTCATAAGTTCAAACATTTTTTTATTGACTACTATGGAAGTAACGTCGTCTTGGCCATCAAATTTATCGAAGATGCTTTGAGCGAAAAACGGGCTAGAAAACAGCACAACTACTAATGTGATTATAAACTTTTTACTCAAACTGAGCTTACTTTTCTTGAGGTTTTGTAGCATTTTTAACTTCATTATCTTTTTTATTTATTGTAATTTGAATTATTAATTTTTTTGTTCTTTAATCTAAATAGCACTTTCTATGCCAATATTTATTATCTGTCATTGTATTTATATTATTAACTTTTTCAATATGAAGCCATTTACTTTATAATAACAATACAATCAAGTATATTTTTTGTTAAAAAATTAAAAATTAAAACTAAAGATAGTATTTTTACGTTAATATAAAGATCAAACCCCAAATATGAAAACAACAGTCAAATTTACTCTTTTATTATTTTTAGCTGCTTTAAGCTTTCAGAGTTGTCAAGATCAAGATGACTTAGCGGCGCCGATAAATCTGGAAGTCCAGGATTTTATCTGGAAAGGATTAAATCAATACTATTTATGGCAAGCAGATGTACCCAATTTATCTGATGATCGTTTTGCTAATCAAGACCAACTTAATGTTTTCCTGACCGGTTATCCAGCTCCAGAAGACTTGTTTGACGCCTTGAGAGTAGACAAGTCAATCGACCGTTTCAGCTGGATCGTATCCGATTATTTAGAATTGGAACAAGCCCTAGGAGGGATTACAAAAAATAATGGAGTAGAATTTGGCTTAGTTTATAAGCCTGGAAGCACAACAGACATATTTGGCTATGTACGTTACATCATTCCAAATTCAGATGCATCACCAAAAGAAATAAAACGTGGCGCCATATTTTATGGAATAAACGGAACGCAGTTAACTGTAAGTAATTATCAAAGTTTGTTGGCCGATGATGCTTATACTTTAAATTTAGCAGATTATGCCTCTGGAGCCATAACCCCAAACGGAGAATCAGTCGCATTAACCAAAACAGTTTTGGCTGAAAACCCAATTTTAATAAATAAAGTAATTCCTGTTGGAACTCACAGAATCGGTTACTTGATGTACAATGGGTTTTATGCTGAATATGATAGCGAATTAAATAATGCTTTTGCTACGCTTAAGTCAGAAGGAGTTACGGACTTGGTGCTTGACTTACGATACAATTCAGGCGGTTCAGTACTTACCGCTACGCGATTGGCTAGTATGATTACTGGACAATACACTGGACAAGTTTTTGCAAAACAACAATGGAACGAGAAAATCAACTCCTATTTTGAATCTGAAGATCCTGAATTGCTTAGAAACAATTTTACTGATAAAATAGGAAGTACGGCAATTACCAGTTTAAATTTAACTAAAATTTATATTCTGACCACTAAAAGTTCTGCATCAGCGAGTGAATTGGTAATAAATGGATTAAAACCATACATGGATGTAGTACAAATTGGCGACGTTACCACTGGTAAAAATGTAGGTTCTGTGACTTTATACGACTCCCCTACTTTTGGGAAAGACAACAAAAACCCGAATCATCGCTATGCTATGCAGCCTATAGTTTTAAAAATAGTCAATGCCGATGGTTTTGGAGATTATTTCAACGGCCTAACGCCTACTTACTTATTGCGGGAGAATCTTGGGAACTTAGATATTCTAGGAAATCCTTCAGAACCGTTATTAAGTACTGCAATAGGGAAAATCACAGGAACAGGCAAAATGCTGCAACAAAGTCCTAAAAAAGACTTCAATTACTTTAAAGACTCCAAATCAATAGATGGATTGCAAAACCAAATGTTTATTGAGAAAGCACCTGAAGGACTATTAAAGGCATTGAAATAATTCAGTTTTTATAAACAAAAAGGCTTTCGTCACCGAAAGCCTTTTTTGTTTATACTAAATAATAAAAATATTATTTATTAAAATAAAATCCAGCAGGAATAACTCCTACAGTATATTCTTTATTTAACATTCCAGTAGCTGAATAAACATATACTTTACCATTTGAATTATAATCGCCTGCATCACCCACATAAATAGCATTATTTCCAATTGCAAAACTATATACACCATATACACCTTGAGCTGTAGCAGTAAAAAGTGCCGATACTGGTAAAGTGGTCGCAGTAACATTCGTTTTAAAAATACCAGAATCAACTGTATAATACAAATCATTTCTTTCAATGTCTAAGTTTGCTGGGTGTGTCGCCGCTGCAAAATTAATTGAACTACTAACTGTATTATTAGCGATATTAATTTTCACTAATTTGCCTGCCGTTTCTGTAGCCGCATAACTTGGCTTACCTCCACACAAGACGAATAAACTTCCACTACTGACTTCAAATGAGTTTGGAACATCTCCTACTTCTATTGTTGCGGCGACAGTATCGCTATTACCATTTATTACTGAAATGGATTTACCAAAACCAAAACCACCTTGATGAGCTACATACAGCGTATTGTTGAACTCTAAAATTCTTTCAGGACCTTCAGCCACTGGAATTTTACTACTCACTACATAAGTAGACAAGTTGAGGACTGCAACATAATCATCCGTGGTATTAGTACCATCACCCCAATTTGTCACATATCCTTTTCCATTAGCAAAAGCAATAAATCTAGGGTTACTTAAACCACTATCTACGGTAGCCACATGTGCCATAGTGTAGCGATTTACCACTTCAATCTTATTTGAATTATTCAAAACAACAAACGCTAAATCATCATATAAACCAACATCTTGACCAGTATCTCCCAAAATTTTTGTTGGGTTCACCAAAGAAAAAATATTGTTTTGAAAACCAACGAAATCATTAGAAAGATAAGAAACTGATGCATTACCTTGACCAAAACCACCTTGATTTAAAATCAAGACTCCACCATCATAAGCTCCAAGAGGAGTTTCAATTTTAGCATCATCATTACTACAAGATGCAAAGAAAAACGGGCTTACTAAAGCCAAGAGTACCACTTTTTTGAAATTCATTTTATTATAGTTTAAAAATTAAATTAACAGCATAATTCCTTCCAGGTAAAGGCCTGGTAGCGACACTTTGATACTTCTCATTCAAAAGATTCAAAACCTGCAAACCTATATCTATTTTCTCTTTGGGACCCAAACGATAGCTAACTCCAATATTTACCAGCTGATATTCTTTTAATTTATAAAAGTTATCAGACGATGTAAAAACAGTTCCATTAAAAAGATATTGAGAGAAAATAGTCGCTTTATCAAAGGAATAAGATAAAGAAGAGTTGAATTTATGAAAGGGAACATAAATCAGTTGTAATTTTGTTTCTTGATTTTCAGAAACTGTATAGGCGTAGTTTGACCTAAAAAGTAGGTGGTGCTTCCCTATATTTTTATCAAAAGTAAGATTAGTTTCAACCCCATAGGTATTTACTTTTTTAGTATTCTCTGGTTGCCACAGCCCCGAAGAATTCGGTTGCCAATTGATCAGATTATCTATTTTATTAAAGAAAGCTGTAGCCGAGAAACGAATCATATTAAAAACCAATTCCTGCCCTACTTCATATTGATGCGCATTTTCAGGTTGTAAGTTAGGATTCCCGCCTTGTTGCCAATACAAATCGTTAAAAGATGGAATTCTAAAATTACGAGAAGCATTTATTTTAATATTGTAATTTTTATTGGCCGTATATTTCACTCCAAAGGAATACAATAATGGACTATCATAGGCATTGGTAATTTCTTTTCTGAGACTTAGCTCATATTCTAAATTCTCAAACAACTGATGTTTCATCAATAAAGCTCCTGAGGTTATTTGCCGTTTTTTTTGCAATAAATCAGAACCATCGCCAGTAGTCTGCGTAAAATCAATGATTGTATTCAAATTTATTTTAGAGTTCACCTTATAGGCTAAATCCTGCTTTATTATAAATGTTACCGCTTGTCCGTGTGTAAAAAATGATTGGTCTTTATTCTCGAAATATTTATAATTTTCGGTTAGTAAAGCCACTTTAACTTTAGAAACCAACGCTCCGTAAAAACCATCCCATTCCACTAAGTTTCGAGTATTAAAATCGAAGTACTTGCTTTTGGATGGCGCTGCTAATGTTCCCGAAAAATGGCGCTCCCCATCAAATAATTGACTGTAAATTTTAAGTGTATTTCTAGCATTAAAAAGGTAACCAACATTCAAATTATAACTTGAATTCTCAAATTGTCCGTTTTCATTTTTCTTATCAGTACCTAAGTATTCGTACTCATTATCCGAACTATTTCTGGAAAGACTAAATTGTGTACTCCACTTATCATTGGAAGCAATCAATCGGTAATTGGCTCCAAGAGTGGTAAAGCTACCGTACCTTAATTGTAATTCATTAGAAAAAGCCTTTTTAAAATCGAATTCATTATTCAAATGAATACTTCCACCTATGGCACTACTGCCATAAATAGCACTCCCTCCACCCGCCCGAACAACAATTGAATTAAAATCACGAGTTGTAATTGTATTAAAATCAGTTTGTCCAAGAAGTTGAGAATTGATGTTTATTCCGTTCCAAATAACAGCAGTTTGTTGCGCCGTCGTTCCTCTAAAAGAAGGTGAAGACACCATTCCCAATCCGTTTTCTTTAAAATAAATTACGGTGTTATAATTAAGCAGAGACGTTAGCGAGGGTTGATTTTTGGCAATTATAGAATCGTTTAGCTCTTGAACGGATTGGGTGTTTGAAAATTTTCTGAGTTGTACATCCGAGATCTTTATTTCATTTAAAGAAATAGTATCCTGCTGCGCCGCTACAAATTGGCACAAAAATAAAAAACAAAAAACAAACCGTTTGATACTAGTCATAATTTCTGAACCTTTTTTCCCGAAAGTTCGATATTCGTTAAGAAAAAAGGCAGGTCTCCTGGCTTGCGTCTTGTTGTTTACCTTCCCGAGAAACTGAAAAAATTCCAGTGATCTCAGTGGTTTTTGTAGATAACAACAAGCTTGATAGCTTACAGTTGCGGGAACAGCTTAGGTTTTCAACCTAATTCCCTTTTAATGTAATTTTAAAAAAAATATAAAATTACAACCTCAACTCGAAAGCAAATATACGTTTATCCTTTTAATAAAAAATAAAATTTGAATATTAAAACGGATTAAATATACCTTTGCACTATCAGAAAATCATAATTATGAAAGTAAGTAGCACGCCGTTAAGCCTTTTATTAGTGCTTTTTATGTTTATCAGCTGTAAACAAAAAGACACGATATCCACCGCACAAAATAGCGCTGTAAAAAATGAAATCCAGTATGCTACAGGTTTTGAGATTCACAAGCATGATGGCTATTCCATAGTTAAAGTCACCAATCCTTGGCCCGAGGCCAAAAAAACTTTCAGTTATGTTTTGAAACAAAAAAACGCAATCATTCCGGACAGTTTAATGCATTTCACTATTATTCCCATTCCAATAAAAACGATTGTGGTAACATCCACTACTCATATTCCCTCGTTGGAAATGTTAGGCGTCGAAAACACTTTGGTTGGCTTTCCGAATACTGATTACATTTCATCAGAGGAAACCAGAAAAAGAATTGAGGCAGGAAAAGTTAGAGAAGTTGGAAAAAACGAAAACCTCAACACCGAAGTTTTAATAGAGATGGAGCCCGACGTTATTGTAGGCTTTGGTCTAAGCAACAGCAATCCCTCTTTAGACATCTTACAAAAAAGTGGTTTAAAAGTTATGTTTAATGGCGATTGGACAGAACAATCTCCACTTGGAAAAGCGGAATGGATTAAGTTTTTCGGCGCATTATATGGTCTAGATTATAAAGCAAATTCGATTTTTTCTGAAATCGAAAAAGAATACAATACTACTTTGGCTTTAGCCAAAAAGGCTACGGAAAAACCCACAATACTTAGCGGAGCCATGTTTCAAGACCAGTGGTATGTGCCACAAGGCGAAAGTTGGGCATCGCTATTTTTAAAAGACGCTCACGCCCATTATTTATGGGCCGACACCAAAGGAACTGGCGGGCTTTCCCTTCCTTTTGAGGTAGTATTAGAAAAGGCCCAGAAAGCAGAATTCTGGATTGCCCCAGGAGATTTCTCCTCCTTAAAACAAATGAGTGACAGCAACCCACATTATGCGCAATTTGATTCATTTAAAAATAAAAAAGTATATTCGTATGCCTTAAACAAAGGGGCAAAGGGAGGGATTTTATATTTTGAGTGGTCGCCAACCCGTCCCGACTGGGTGTTGAAAGATTTGATTAAAATATTTCATCCCGAGTTATTACCAAATCATAAGCTTTTTTTCTTTCAGAAATTAGAATAAATTGAACTACACTAAACGAAATACCATTCTTTTCATAATCCTAACCATTGGAGTGGTTTTTTTGTTTTTAGTAAACATCAGTTTAGGATCCGCTTCAATTCCTACAAAAGAAGTGTTTAGCAGCCTTACTGGCGGAACTTCTAGCAAAGAAACTTGGCAATACATCATCGTTAATTACCGATTACCCAAGGCAATTGCCGCAGTTTTAGTAGGAATGGGGCTATCAATTAGTGGTTTATTAATGCAAACTTTATTCCGGAACCCATTGGCGGGGCCTTATGTTCTGGGGCTGAGTTCAGGCGCCAGTCTGGGTGTTGCCATGATTATTCTGGGAGCAGCATTCCTGCCAGAATCAGTAGCTTCCGTTTTATTATCATCTTACGGAGTAGTTTTGGCTTCGAGTTTAGGCAGCTTTTTAGTTTTAATGGCTGTTTTAGTGGTTTCCTACCGATTACGCGACACTATGGCTATCTTGATTGTAGGTCTTATGTTTGGGAGTTTGACAAGTGCTATAGTTGGGACTTTAAGTTATTTCAGCACCGCAGAACAACTACAAAAATTCACTTTCTGGTCATTAGGTAATTTAGGTAATCTATCGTGGACATCGATACTTATTTTATTTATCTGCGTACTGGTAGGTTTGCTTTTGAGCCTTTTTAGTATAAAGCCTTTGAACGCTTTGTTACTCGGTGAAAATTACGCTCGTAGTCTGGGTTTGAACTATAAAAAATCGAGGCTTATCATCATATTTGCTACCAGTATTTTAGCGGGAAGCATTACCGCATTTGCGGGCCCAATAGCATTTATAGGTCTTGCAGTTCCTCACATAGCTAAATTAATTTTCCAGACTAGTAATCACCTTGTATTATTTTGGAGCACCTTACTTTTTGGAGCGAGCATCATGTTGATCTGTGACAGTATTTCACAAGTTCCAGGTGGTGATATAACATTACCCATCAATGCCGTAACCTCCATTTTTGGAGCACCAATAGTAATTTGGTTGTTAATTCGAAAAAAGAAAATGATAGGATAATGGAGGAAAAGATAATCTTAAAAGCTTCTGATATTAGCGTTGGTTATTCCAATAAAAAAGAGAACATCCTTATTTCTTCGGGTATTAATTTAACCCTAGAAAAAGGAAAACTCATTTCTTTGATTGGTGCGAACGGAATAGGAAAGTCAACTTTGCTGAGAACCTTAACGGGAATCCAAAAAACACTGGCTGGAACCGTTTTACTTGATGGTCAAAACATTCATAAAATGGATTCACTAAGCTTAGCACAAAATCTTAGTGTCGTTCTAACCGAAAAACTACCACCAAGCAACCTAACCGTTTTTGAGCTCATTGCTTTAGGAAGACAACCTTATACGAATTGGCTCGGGAAGTTGACAGAATTGGATATTACAAAAATTAACGAAGCTCTGGAACTGACTCAAATAAGTAATCTGGCTACCAAAAAACATTATGAAATCAGTGATGGGCAATTACAAAAAGTTTTGGTTGCAAGAGCTCTAGCTCAAGACACACCGCTTATTATCTTGGATGAACCCACTACCCATTTGGATTTATTACACAAAGTAGCCTTGTTTAAACTCTTAAAAAAACTTACTCAAGAAACGCAAAAATGTATTCTGTTTTCAACGCATGACATCGACATGGCGATTCAGCTTAGCGACGAAATGATCATAATGACTCCAGAAGCTGTTGTTCAAGACGAACCTTGTAATTTTATTTCAAAGGGAAGTTTCAATACTTTATTCAAGGATGAACATATTGTCTTTGATAGTCAAAAAGGGAAATTTATGATTTCTTAGCTTCAAATTTCAGCAACTCCCCCTTTATTAAGGCTGCTTTTTACCGCAATCTGTCTTTTGGCTTCCCCAATAACAAAAGCGACAGAATTACCTATGTTGAAACTACGGATGTTGGCTGACATTGGAATCTTTAAATGATTCTCAAATTGAGACAATACAGCCTCACTTAATCCTTTACTTTCTTTTCCAAAAACCAACCAATCATCGTCTTGAAATTCAATTTCTAAATAGGACTTCTCTGCATGAGAGCTCATAAGGAAAACTCTTGAAGTATCTGGAATTTGTTCAACCCACTCCACCACATTTGGATACTCGGTAACATCCAGATGTGCCCAATAATCCAAACCGGAGCGTTTCAAATTTTTATCATTAATCACAAACCCAAAGGGATGTACTAAGTGTAGTCGGCTTTCGGTGCCTACACACAATCGGCCTATATTTCCGGTGTTATTTGGTATTTCCGGCTCAACCAAAACGATGTTCAACATTTTTTATTTATTTAAAGATTGAGAGAAAAATAGACTGAATACAATCCATTAAATTTCGACTTGAAAATTACGAACTTCAATCACTTCCCCTGATTTCAAATTATCTAACAATACACTTCCTATTCGTACACGAACCAACCTTAGGGTTGGGAAACCAATCGCAGCGGTCATTTTCCTGATTTGCCTAAACTTGCCTTCATTAACCGTAATCGATGCCCAGGAAGTTGGACCATGACGTTCATCACGAATTTTTTTACCTCTTAGTCCAAAATTTGGGACTTCATCAATTAGAGATGCTACACAACGCTTAGTGGTATATTTGCTGCCGTTAAAACCTATTTCCACTCCCATTTTCAATCTATCAATTGCTTCCTGCGTAATGACACCGTCTACCTGAACATAATATTCTTTATCCACTTTTTTAGAACGAATGATTTCGCTCATAATTCCATCTGTGGTCAACAGCAGTAAGCCTTCTGAGTCTTCGTCTAGACGTCCAATCGCCATTGTCCCTTTGGGAAAATCGTACAATTCACCTAGTAGTTTCTTTTTCCTTTTCAATTCGTAAATAAATTGGCTTAGATAACCGTATGGTTTGTTGAGGATAAAGTGCTGATGGGACATACTAATTATACTGTTTTGTGCAAAAATACATTTTTAAATTGTCGGATATCATTTTTTAGGAATCTCAGCCATCTTTTGTTACTTTTACTAATTGTAAAAAAAATACTTCATGTCGAATATGCTTCCGTTTTTATTCCTTTTTATTACTGCCCTTGCCATAGGTGCTTTTATTGGAAAACTGCTTTTTGCTGCTCGCTTTCAATCCGAAAAAATTAGTCTGGAAGAAAAGATAATTGCCCTAAACTACCAATTTAATCAACTGAAAGAGCAATTTTCAAATGATAAAAGAGTTTTCGAAAAACAATTGGACAACAGTAATTCAGATAAAGAAATTACCCGGAATGAAAAAGACAGCCTAGCGATTCAACTTTCAAAAAAAGAGGCTGACTTTGAAAATCTTTGGGAACGCAACAAGGAACAAAAAGGCGAAGTAGAAAAACTTCAACAGAAATTTACCAAAGAATTCGAAAATTTAGCTAACAAGATTTTAGACGAAAAGTCAAATAAATTCACTGAACAGAATAAAGAAAACATGAAAAATATCTTGACGCCTTTGCAAGATAAAATTCATTTGTTCGAAAAGAAAGTCGAAGACACCCATAAGGAAAGTATTGATTATCATGCGGCTCTGCGCCAACAGATTCTGGGATTACGTGAAATGAACATCCAGATGAGCAAGGAAACTCTTAATCTAACGAAAGCACTAAAAGGCGACAGTAAGATGCAAGGAAATTGGGGTGAACTAGTCCTAGAGCGCGTACTTGAAAAATCGGGCTTGGAAAAAGGCCGTGAATACGAAGTACAACAAAGCTTCACAACAGAGGAAGGAAACCGTGTTTTTCCGGATGTAGTCATCAACTTACCTGATGGCAAAAAAATGATTGTCGATTCAAAAGTGTCTTTGACTGCCTATGAAAAATACATCAACGAGGAAGACGACGACGTGAAAAACGGTTATCTAAAAGAACATGTGAATTCTATAAAGCGTCATGTGGAGCAGTTAGGAAATAAAAATTATCAGGATTTGTACCAAATAGAAAGTCCTGATTTTGTATTGCTTTTTATTCCTATCGAACCGGCCTTTGCAATGGCCCTAAATGAAGACACTTCATTGTACAACAAAGCATTCGAAAAAAACATCGTAATCGTTACTCCAGCTACTTTATTAGCCACCTTACGAACCATTGACAGCATGTGGGCAAACCAAAAACAACAAGAAAACGCGTTTGAAATAGCCCGCCAAGCAGGTGCTTTGTACGATAAATTTGAAGGTTTCGTCTCTGATTTAATAAAAATAGGAAAGAAAATAGACGAAAGCAAAACAGAATACAGTGCCGCAATGAATAAACTGGTAGAAGGAAAAGGGAATTTAATGACAAGCGTCGAGAAGTTAAAAAAAATGGGCGCTAAGGCCAAAAAGTCGCTGCCTGAAAAAATCCTATCTAGAGCTGAAAAAGACGAAAACCAACTACTAAATTAAAAGAGCTGATGAGAAAATTTTTAGGAATTCTAGCTACTGTTATCATATTGTCGACAACCTGTTATTTCGTTTTTGTTTATTATGCCACATATAGCGAAGGGGTTCGCTCTGGACAATTAATAAAATTTAGTTATAGAGGAGTGGTTTTCAAAACTTGGGAAGGTGAATTAAGTCAAGGAATTTCAGGTGCCCAAATTTTCGCGTTTTCTGTATTGGACAAGGACAAAAAAGTGACTTCAGACTTGAAAGAATTAGAAGGGTCATATGTAAAATTATCCTATATTGAACGCTATAAGACATTTCCTTGGTGGGGCGACACCAAATATTACATAGTTGGAGTAAAAAAAGAAGACTCACCATTTCAAAAAAAGTAAACATGAATGCTATATACAAAACAGTTGCATCCTCAAACATCACTATCTCAGAGTTGATGTTACCCTCTCATACCAATTTCAGTGGTAAAATACATGGTGGTTATATTCTTTCCTTAATGGACCAGATTGCTTTCGCCTGCGCTTCAAAGTTTTCAGGGAATTACTGTGTAACTGCATCTGTTGATACGGTAAACTTTTTAAGACCAATTGAGGTGGGAGAATTAGTAACTATGAAAGCAAGCGTGAATTATGTGGGGAAAAGTTCCATGATTGTAGGTATTCGCGTCGAATCCGAAAATATACAAACTGGAAGAATAAACCATTGCAATTCTTCTTATTTCACTATGGTTTCAAAAGACAAGGACGGAACAAACGCGCGAGTGCCCGGACTTGTACTATCCGACTCAGAAGAACTACGCCGCTTTATTAATTGTATAAAACAAATTTCACTGAAAAAAGAGAAAGACCGCCACGAAGAAAATTTCAATTACAGCTCGAGAGAAACTTTAGAGATCTTGAAAAAATATAATGTATTGATCCAGATAAGTTAATTAATGCCTACTAGGTTAAAAATACTCACTTAAAACCAAAAGGACTAAAAAAACATAACTTTTGATCTCATTTTTTTATGTATAGTTTCTTATCAACAAGTACGTTTTGGAATAATTATCGTAACTTTAATTAATGTAATTTCGATTGCATATGAAACGTATTCTACTCCTACTTTTATTATTTATTTTAAATACAATTGACGCACAAGAAAAAATGATGACCACGAATGGCATTATTAATTTTGAAGCGTCTATCCCCCTTTATGAACCAGTAGAGGCCAAAAATGAAAGACTAATCTGTATTTTAAACACGAAAAAAGGAACGATTTCATTCATGACTTTTATTAAGCAATTTCGCTTTAAGCGAGAGCTCATGGAAGAGCATTTTAATAAACATTATCTCGAAAGTGATCAGTATCCTAAGGCCACATTCAAAGGTATAATTGAAAAATTTGATTTAAAAGATTTAGAAATCAGCTCCAAGAATTACTACATTAGAGGAAAAATAACCATACATGGAAAGTCAAAAACAATACGCGTAGCTGCGAAAATTAAAAAAGATTCCAAAGGATTGGAACTTATAACAAATTTCACACTGAATACTGATCATTTTAATATCGAAGTACCATTTATTGTAAGAAGCAAAATATCTAAAAAAGTGACTTTGACCGTTTACTCAATTTTTCAATAATTCTATTTTGATAAACAAATTTTAAGTGTATTCTCTAAATTTGTATGCCTAAAATGAAATCCTAGTCCTTGAATTTTTTCCGAAGAGACTCTCCTGCCGGTAACAACCAACTTAGACATTTCTCCCATTACTAATTTCAATAAAAAGGATGGTACGTTAGGCAGCCGTATAGAATAGCCGTAAACCTTAGCTAGTGTTTTAGAAAAACTATCATTAGTGGTATTGTCATTGATTGCCGCGTTAAAGGCACCATTCATATTTGGATTCTTTAGAGCTTCAAGGTAAATACCACATAGGTCTTCAACGTAGATCCAAGGCATGTATTGTTTGCCTGAGCCTATTGCAGAACCTAGTCGTAACTTAAAAATAGGTGTCAGTTTATTCAAAATACCATCATCCTTACCTAGTACTAAACCAGTACGAACTTTTACAGTCCGGATTCCTACTTGAGCAAATTGATCTGCGGCAGCTTCCCACATTTGGCAAACCATACCCAAAAAATCATTAGCTGGTCGTGAGTTTTCAGTACAAATTGCTTCTCCGTTGATCGCCCCATAAATACCAATTCCTGATGCAGAAACAAAGGCTTCCAATTTTTTATTGTGCTTTTTAACGACGGATAAGATTAATTCACTTGATCGTTTTCTACTATTAATAACGATCTCTTTCCTTTTTTTGGTCCATCGTTTTTCTGCTATATTGGCACCCGCAAGATGAATAACGTAATCAGCTTTCAGTACAGCCTCCTCTTCGATAAGCTGGTTTTGTATATCCCAAGTATAATAAAAGATATCAACGGTGTCCGCTCGTTTGCTTCTACTCAAAATGGATACGGTATATCCGCTATCTATCAATACCCGAGTTAGGTGTTTTCCAACGAAACCGGAACCTCCAGTTATTAAGACATTTTTTTTCATGATGCTTAGCTTTTTTGATTTTGCAACTACAACAAATATACTAATTAAATTTTTGTTTAACATTACAGATGTTTTGTTAAACATTCACTACCTTTACGGTCTAATATTAAAATTACTAAAAATGGCGACTAAGAAAAGTAAAATTACCAAGGAAAATATAGTCTCTATGTATATGAATTATACATTAGAACACGGTGAAAAACCAAAATCAGTATATCTCTTTGCAAAATTAAACGATTTTACGGAAGCAGAATTCTATACTTTCTTTGGAACAATTGAAAGTATCGAGAAAGAAATTTTCAAGATGTTTTTTGAAAAAACCATCGCGTTACTTAATAAAGACGACAACTATGCTAACTATGACATGAAAAGCAAATTGTTGAGTTTTTATTTTACATTTTTCGAACTGTTAACCGCCAATAGAAGCTATGTTTCAATGCACGTACAGCAATTTAGTGATCAACTGAAGAATTTAAAACAACTCACTGGATTCAGAAAAAACTTTAAGAATTATATTGGAGAAATCTTAACAGATGACTACCGTATCAGTCAAGAGCAAGCACAAGAAATTCAAGAAAAAGCGATTCAAGAAAGCGCTTGGATACAATTTTTATTTACACTAAAATTTTGGTTAGCTGACGAATCTCCCGCTTTTGAAAAAACTGACATTTATATTGAGAAGTCAGTAAAGTTAAGTTTCGAATTAATAAGTGCAGCACCTATTAATAGTTTAATCGACTTCGGAAAAT